>NZ_JARAZV010000032.1:38800-104725 GCF_033795085.1 Streptomyces sp. AK08-02 | reverse complement strand
TTCCACTCCACCAACAACCGCCGAAACTCCACCCCCGACAACAACGGCACATCCCCCACCCGCACATCCGGATCCACCACCACCGCCCGCAACACACGCCCATAACGGTCGAGCAGCTCCTGCGCGGTACCGGCGTCAAAGGCGTCGGCCCGGTACTCCAGAGCGACCAGGATTCCCGAACCGCTCTGGCGCTCCCGCACGTTGAAGGACAGGTCGAACTTCGCCGTGCTGTTGGGCACGTCAAGCAGTCCCAGCCGCAGGCCTTGGACCGAGGGGAGCTCTCGGTGCGAGCCGTCCATCGACAGCATGACCTGGAAGAGCGGGTGCCGGGACACCGAGCGGACCGGGTTGAGCTCCTCCACCAGTCGCTCGAAGGGCAGGTCCTGGTGGGCATAGGCCGCGAGGTCGGTCTCCCGCACCCGGGCCAGCAGCTCGCCGAACGTCGGGTTGCCGGACGTGTCGGTCCGCAGAACCAGCGTGTTGTTGAAGAAGCCGACGAGGGGTTGCAGGGCCTCGTCCTCGCGGCCCGCGACGGGCGCGCCGAGGGCGATGTCGTCGCCTGCGCCGAGGCGGGTGAGCAGAGCGGCCAGCGCGGCCTGGAGCACCATGAAGGTGCTGGCGCCGGCGGACCGGGCGAGGGCGGTGACGCGAGCGTGCGTGTCCGCGTCGAGGTCGGCGGTCACGGTGCGGGCGTGCGGCGCGCTCGCGGCGGCCTCGGGCAGACGGTCGAAGGGCAGGTCGAGGTGGTCGGGCAGGCCCGCCAACTGCTCCTTCCAGTAGCTGAGTTGACGTACGGCCGTGTCGGACGGCGCACCCTCGTCACCGAGCAGGAGCCGCTGCCAGGCGGCGTAGTCGGCGTACTGCACGGTCAGCGGGGCGAGTTCGGGTGTACGACCCTGGGTGCGGGCCTCGTAGGCGGTGAGCAGGTCGGCCAGCAGCGGGGCGAGGGACTCACCGTCGGCGGCGATGTGGTGCAGCAGGAGCAGCAGGACGTGGCGCTGCCGGTCGACGGTGAACAAGGTGGCGCGCAGGGGGTGTTCGGTGCTCAGGTCGAAGGGGCGCGCGGTCTCCTCGGAGAGCAGGCCCGACAGTTCTGCCTCGGCAGCCGAGCGATGGCGCAGCTCCGCTCCAGCCTTGGTGATGTGCTGGCGCGGCGTGCCCTCGTGCTCGGGGTAGACCGTGCGCAGCACCTCGTGGCGGGCGACGACGTCACCGAGGGCGCCCCGAAGGGCGTCGGTGTCGAGGTCGCCGTCGAAGGTGAGGACGAGCGGGATGTGGTAGGCGCTGCCGGCACTTACCAGGCGGTGCAGGAACCACAGGCGGCGCTGGGCCGGGGAGAGTTCGGGGTCGCCGTCGCGCGGGACCGGGGTCAGCGCGGGGCGGGCGGCCGGCGCGTCGGCGAGGCGCTCGGCCAGGCGCCGTACGGTGGGCGCCTTGAAGACGGCGTCCACCCCGCACTCGACACCGAGGTTGGTGCGGACGCGGCGGCTGAGGCGGGCGGCGAGCAGGGAGTGGCCGCCGAGCTCGAAGAAGTCGTCGTCGATGCCAACCCGCCGCTGCTCCAGGGCCTGGGCGAACAGGGCGCACAGGCGTTCCTCGCGCGGGGTGCGCGGCGCGGTGTACCCGGTGCGGACGGTTTCGCCGACGGGGGCTGGGAGGGCCTTGCGGTCGGTCTTGCCGTGGGGGGTGACGGGGATGGCGTCGAGGACGGTGAGGGTGGCGGGCACGAGGTAGCCGGGGAGGCGGTCGGCCAGCGCGGCGCGGACGGCGGCGAGGTCGAGGTCGTGGCCGTCGGCGGGCACGAGGTAGCCCGCGAGGGCGGGGACCCCGCCTGGGCCGGAGCACACGGTGACGGCGGCCTGGGCAACCGCGTCCAGTTCGATAAGGGCGGCCTCGGCCTCGCCTGGCTCGACCCGGTAGCCGCGGATCTTCACCTGCTCGTCGGCGCGGCCGACGAACTCCAGGGTGCCGTCGGAGCGGTGGCGCACGAGGTCGCCGGTGCGGTACATGCGCTCGCCGGGCAGTCCGTGCGGGTTGGCGACGAAGCGTTCGCCGGTGAGGGCGGGGCGGCCGAGGTAGCCACGGGCCAGGGAGGCGCCGGCCACGTAGAGCTCGCCGGTCACGCCGAGCGGCACCGGCTGGAGGGCGGCGTCGAGGACGTAGGCGCGGCTGCCGATGACGGAACGGCCGATGGGCGGTTCGCCGGGGCCGGAGAGGGGTGCGCTGATGGTGGCGCAGACGGTGGTCTCGGTGGGGCCGTAGCCGTTGAGGAAGAGCCGTCCGGCCGACCATCGGTCGGCGAGCTCGCCGGGGCAGGCCTCGCCCGCGACGAGGATCGTCATGTCGGCGGGCAGGTCGCCCTCGGGGTTCATGACGGTGAGGGAGGACGGCGGCAGGATCGCGTGGGTGACGCCGGCCTCGCGGGTGAGGGCGGCCAGCGGGTCGCCGGGCATCAGCCGGTCGGCCGGCGCCAGGACGAGGGCGGCGCCGGCGAGCAGGCCCATGCACAGCTCGGGAACCATGGCGTCGAAGCCCAGGGAGGCGAACTGGAGGACGCGGTCGCCGGGCCGCACCCGCATGTGGCCGACGAAGGTGTCGGCGAGGTGCGGGATGCCGCGGTGGGTGACGACGACGCCCTTGGGGCGGCCGCTGGAGCCGGAGGTGTAGATCACGTACGCCGGGTGGTCGACCGTGAGCGGGGCGGTGCGGTCGGCGTCGGCGAGGTTCTCGGCGGGCGCCGCTGCACCGGCGGAGGCGTCGAGGACGAGCACCGGAGCCCCGCAGGCCTCGGCGAGGGGCGCCGTGGCGGAGTGGGCGAGGACGCAGTCCGGGGCGGCATCGTCGAGGACGTCATCGATGCGGGCGCGCGGGTAGCCGGGGTCCAGGGGCAGGAAGGCGGCACCGGCCTTGAGCACGCCGAGCACGGCGACGACGAGGTCGGTGCAGCGCGGCAGGAGCAGGGCGACGCGGTCCTCGGGGCCGATGCCACGGGCGGCGAGACGGCGGGCCAACTGGCTGGCGCGGGCGTTGAGTTCGGCGTAGGTGAGCGTCTCGCCGTTGAAGAGGACGGCCGGTGAGTCGGGGAAGCGGGCCGCCGCCCGCTCGAACAGCGCGGGGAAGGTGGCGGCGGGGTCGGCTGCCACCGGGAGCGCCTGCGGGACGACGAGGTCGCGTTCGGCGGCGTCGACGAAGTCCAGGCGTCCGACAGGGGTGTCGGGGTCCTCCAAGGCGCGGGCGACCCGGCCGAGGAAGCGGACGTACCGCTCCTGATGGGCGGCGAGTTCCTCGGCGCCGTACAGCTCGGGGTGGACGTCGAAGTCGACGCGGATCGCACTGCCGTCGGCGCGGTCGTACACCGAGACCGCGAGGTCCTCGATGAGCCGCAGCGACATGTTGTGGGCGTCGGCGCGGTGGCCGTGGAAGCGGATGTCGTAGGAGAACGGGACGACGTTGAGCAGCGGTCCGAAGAAGCGGCGGTGCTCGTGGCCGAGGCCGAGGTCGCGGCGCAGGTCCTCACCGCGGTAGCGCTGACGGCCGGACAGCTCGCGCAGGGCGGTGCGGGTGCCGGAAAGCAGGTCGCCCAGGGTGGTGGCGGGGCCGACGGCCACGCGCAGCGGCAGCACGTTGGCGACCATGCCGGGGGCCTTGCGGACTTCGTCCTGGGTGCGCGCGGTGACCGGCAGACCCACGACGACGTCCGCGAGCCCGGTCAGGCGGTGCAGGTACGCCATGGTGGCGGCGACGACGATCCGGGAGCGGGCCACGCCGATCCGCTCGGCGGCGTCGGTCAGGTCACGCTGGACGTCCTCGGACAGGACGACGGTACGACGGACGAACTCGGCGGTCGCCTTGAGCGGGCGCGGCGAGAGGGCGACCGGGTCGGGCCGGTCGACGAAGCGCTCCGTCCAGTAGGCGCGGTCCTCGCCGAAGGCGTCGGAGGCGCGGTAGTCGGCGTCGTCGCGCAGCAGGGTGCGCACCGAGTTGAAGGGCGACGGGTCGGGCTCGGTGTCCTCGGCCAGTGCCGTGTAGAGGTGGGCGACGCGCCGGACCAGGAGGGAGGCGCCGACGCCGTCGAGGAGGATGTGGTGGTAGGCGTGGTACCAGAACCAACGGTCCGCGCCGACCCGGAACAGGGCCTGGGTGAACAGCGGGGAGCGGGTCAGGTCGATGCGGCGGCGCAGGTCGCGGTCCATCCACGCCTCGGCTGCCTGGCGCGGGTCGGGCTCGGCGCGGACGTCGACGACGTGCAGCGTCCACTCGGGTGCGGGGCCGATCGTCTGCCGGGGGCCCTCTTCGGCCTCCAGGAAGCGGACGTGCAGCGCGTCCGCCTCGTCGACGAGGCGCCGCAGGGCCCGCTCGAACAGTTCCGGGTCCAGCGGGCCGTCGATCTCCAGGTATTCCGCCGCCCGGAAAATCGGGCTGTCGGGCTCGACCTGTTGCGCGAACCACACCCCTGACTGCGCACCGGTCAGAGGAAATATCTGCGCACCGTCGAAAGAAGACTGAGATCGCTCCATGACTCCTCGTCACCCTCACCCAGAAATATGCGGCGGACCCGGACCGGCGCTTTTCATCGCCGTGGTCGCTTCACACGGATCCGGCTTTCTTGCCATGCGGAGACTATGTCCGCCGGATCCGCCCCACCTGGACGGTCGCTGGACGGGGAGCTGCCCCTGCCCCTGCTGAGGACGGTGCGCGGAGAGAATGGGCGATGCCATTGGACGAGATGAGGCAGCGTCATTCATTCAGTCCGGTCCGACCGCTGCCCGGCACGAGGAGAGCTGACATGTCGACCGCCCCGCCGGTGAGCCAGGAATTCACGGACACCGACATGACGGAAATACTCACGGCCCGCGACGATCTGCTGCACCGCGTCGAACAGCGCCTGAGGGATTTCCTCGACCATGAGCGCCGGGTGTGGGAATCCCTCAACCCGGATTCGACGGAACTCATCGACTGCGTCGCCGATATGGTCGGCAGCGGAGGAAAACGGCTGCGCCCCGCGTTCTGCGTGGCCGGCTATCTGGCAGGTGGGGGCGACCCCCGGGCCGAGGAGATCGTCGACGTCGCGGCGGCGCTCGAGCTGCTGCACAGCTTCGCTCTGCTGCACGACGACGTGATGGACGACGCCGAGCTGCGCCGCGGTGCCCCGACGGCACAGAGCACCCACGCCGCCCTGCACGCGGACCGGGGCTGGCGCGGTGAGGCCCGGCGCTACGGCGAGAGCGTGGCCGTCCTCGCGGGCGACCTGGCGCTGGTGTACGCCGAACGGCTGCTCGCCGGCTGCCCGCAGCGGGTGCGGCCGGTCTGGGGTGAGCTGTGCACGGAGTTGATGATCGGTCAGTTCCTGGATGTGCGGGCGGCGGCCCGGTTCACCCCCGACGCGGAACTGTCCAGCTGGATCGCCTTGTTCAAGTCCGGTCGGTACACGGTCTTCCGGCCGCTCGCCATGGGTGCGCGGCTCGCCGGAGCCGATGAGCTGGTGGCGCCGTTCGAGACATACGGCCTCGCGGTGGGTGAGGCGTTCCAGTTGCGGGACGATCTGCTGGACGCGTTCGGCAGCGCGACCGCCACGGGCAAGCCCGCTCGGCTGGATCTCAAGCAGCACAAGATGACGCTGCTGATGTCGTTGGCGTTGCAGACGGTGCCGGAGGTGCGGGAGTTGGTGGATGACGAACTGGCCGCGACCGACCCGGACGAGCTGCACGATCTGTTGCTGCGGACCGGCGTCCGGGACCGGGTCGAGTCAGTGATCGCCGAGCGGATGGCCGCGGCGCAGGACGCGCTGCGGGGGACGGTTCGAGCCGACTGGGCAGAGGGGTTGCGCCGGATGGCCGTGCAGGCCGTGTACCGGGACCACTGAACGAGAGGAAGGGGGAGGCCGCGGTGGCCTCCCCCTTCTTGATGTGTATCCCGGCAGGTGTTCCCCGATCAGCCGGACATGGCGACCAGGATCCGTCGTCGGCCCGTGTAGGCCCGCCTGCCGTGCGCGACGGCCACGTTGTCCACGAACAACAGATCGCCCTCCTGCCAGTCCACGTCGATCGCCAGTCGCATCCCCGTCTCCTGGACATGGCGCACGTGGGCGTCGAGGATCGGTGAGCCGTCCGCGAACACGGCGCGCTGGGGGAGTTCGTCCTCGGGAATCACGGCGGCCAGCGCCGCGGCGTCGTCGCCGAGACCCGCGGGATGGAACTGGTCGGCCTGGTTGAACCAGACCTCGGTCCCGGTGACCGGGTGGGTGAGGGTGGCCGGACGCACCTGGCTCACCCGCAAAGAGCCGTCGGCGAGCCACTCATGGTCGGCGCCGGTGCCCGCCAGGAACTCCTCCACCACGGCGCGGTCGTCCGTCTCGAACGTGTCCTGCCAGCTCTTGCCGAAGCCGACACCGTCGTGCAGGTTCTGTGTGTACCGGACGCCGCCGGCGAACGCCTCGCGTACCTCGGCGTCCAGGGACCGAAGCCACAGTTGCCCGTCGACGACCGGGGTGGCACCGCCCGTCTCGGCGGCGATCGCACAGTGGAAGAGGATGCGCGAGGGCCAGGAGGCGGCGTACGACATCTCGTTGTGCATGGAGATCTCGTACTCGGCCGGGTACTCGGTGGAGGTGTAGAGGTTGCGGCCGACCTTGGTGCGCGGGGAGTTGCCGTGCACATAGGCGAGCCGGTCGGGCAGCAGCAGGTTGGCGAGGGGGTCGTAGGAGTCCTGGGTGACGGCGAAGCCGCGCAGGACGACGGCCTTCTCGCGGACGAGGAGGTCGCCGAGGTCGGTGCCGCGCAGGAACTCCGCGAGCCCCTCCGGGCTCGCGTCGACGCCCGCCTCGGCAGAGCCGATCAGCTTCGGCGCCCAGGTCGTCATGGTCGGGGGCATGGTTCTCACTCCTCGGGGGTGGCCGTGAACAGCGGGGGGCGGCGCTCCTGGAACGCGGTCACCGCCTCCCGGACGTCGGGCGACTTGGCCGCCACGACCTGTACGGGGATCTCGCGGTCCAGTGCGGCGCGCAGGGAGGGCGCGTCGGCGTTGGACTGGAGGATGTGCTTGGTCAGGCGCAGCGAGACGGGGCTGTTGCCGGCGATCTGCTCGGCGGCGTCCATCACGCTCGGCATCAGGTCCTGGATGGCGCAGACCCGGCTGGCGAGCCCGCGTTGGAGGGCCTCCTCGGCGGTGACGAACCGTCCGGTGAGCAGCATCTCGGAGGCGAAGCCGAAGCCGGCGATCCGGGGCAGCAGCCAGGAGGCGCCCATGTCTCCACCGGACAGGCCCATGCGCACGAAGGCGGCGCGCAGCCGGGCGCGGGCGGTCAGGACGCGGACGTCGGCGGCGAGCGCGAGCGACAGGCCCGCCCCCGCGGCGACGCCGTCGACGGCTGCCACCACGGGCTGCGGCAGCTCGCGCAGCGCGGCGATCACCGCTGACTGCCGCTCCAGCAGCCCGGTCAGCTCCAGCGGGCCAAGGTCGGCGACCCGGCCGACCTCGTCGATGTCGTAGCCGGAGCAGAAGGTCTCCCCCGCCCCCTTCAGGACCAGCACCCTCGCCGAGGGGTCTTGGGCGAGGTCGACGCAGAGCGCGCCGAGTGCCGCGAAGACCTCCTCGGTGAGGGCGTTGGCGCGGTGGGTGCGGTTCAGGGTGGCGGTCACGACGCCGTCGCGCGGCCTGGCCACCACCACGACGGGGGCTTTCTCGTCAGCCGTCATGGGCGGCTCACACTCCGATCAGGTTGGTTCCGGCGAGCCGGTCGTGCAGAAAGTTCAGGGCCGAGGGCAGGGCGCCGTCCACGAACTCCCAGTCGTGGCCGCCTGGCCGCTCCCGGTACTCCACCGGCCAGCCCTGCTCCTCCAGGGCGGCACGCACGCAGCGGTTCATCCGGAGCATGCGCGCGTGGTCGCCGGTGCCGACGTCCAGGTAGAGCGCGGGCGGCGGCAGCGGCTCCTCGCGTGCGATCAGCCGGTACGGGTCGTACGTCTCTCTGGTCGCACTGCCCGGCGGCCCCCACACCCGTTCGTGGCTCTCCACGGTCGGCATGACGAACCCCGGGTCGCCGCGGTGCTCGCGGTATGGGTCGCCGATTCGTCGGGGTGCCTCGAAGGCGCCTGCGTGGGAGGCGACGGCGCCGAAGAGGGCGCGGTGGCGCAGGGCCAGGAAGAGGGCCGTGGCTCCGCCCATGGAGAATCCGCCGACGGCCCGCGCGGACCGCTGTGGAAGCGTGTGGAAGCGGCCGTCGACGGCCGGGACGAGCTCGCGCACGAAGTGGTCCTCGTAGCGCAGTCCGGCGTGGTCGTTGACGAACCAGCGGCGCCCGCTCTCGGGCATGACCACGATCAGCCTGCTGCCGTCCAGGTGCTCGCCGAGCCGGGTGCGCTCCAGCCAGGTGCCGCGCCCTCCGCCGTAACCGTGCAACAGGTAGAGGACCGGGTGGGCGGGGCCGGCCTCCCCGTAGTCCGCGGGCAGCAGGACGGTGGCGCGCTTGGTTCGGCCGAGGACGGCGCTGGGGACGTCCAGGGTCAGGACTGTGCCGGGCACGGCGCCTCCCCGGCAGCGAGCGCCCGACGGTCGGCCTTGCCGGTCGAGGTGCGCGGGAGGGCCTCCAGGAGATGGAAGGCGGACGGCACCATGTAGTTGGGCAGGGTCTTCAGGCAGTGCCGGCGCAGGTCGGCCGGGTCGGGGCGGACCCCGGCGGCGGGCACGAGGTGGACCTCCAGGGTGGTGGCGTCGGAGCCGCCGGACGGGTCCGGTACGGCGACGCACACAGCCTCGTGGACCTCGGGCAGTTCCAGCAGCCGGGCCTCGATCTCCTCGGGCTCGATGCGGTAGCCGCGGACCTTCACCATGTGGTCGCGGCGGCCGAGGAAGACGTACCCGTGGCCTGCCTCGTGGCGGACCAGGTCGCCGGTGCGGTGGATGCCCGGGGAGTCCTGCGGCAGGCCCCAGTAGCCGAGCATCACCGAGTCACCGGCGATGCACAGCTCGCCCTCCGCGCCCGGCACATCGGGGACCGGCCCGCCGGCCGCGTCCAGCAGCACGGCCTTGGCGTAGGGGCAGGGCAGGCCGATGGGCGGCGGGGCGGTGCGGCCGGGGGCGAGGTCCTCGTCGGTGACGCGGTGGAAGGTGCACACGTTCGTCTCGGTGGGCCCGTACAGGTTGTACAGCTCCGCACGGGGCAGGGCCGCGCGCAGCCGCCGCAGGTGCTTGAGCGGGAACCTCTCGCCCGCGAACAGCACTCGGCGCAGCGGCCCGGACTCCAGCAGCTCGCGGTTCTTCGCGTCGAGCATGCGGATCAGAGCGCCCGGCACGGAGTACCAGACGGTGATCCCCTCCTCCGCGACCAGCCGGTTGAGGGCGACGCCGAGCCCGCGCCGGTTCTCCGGCACGAGTACGAGACAGGCCCCGGCGCGTACGGTGGCGAACAGGTCGAAGACGGAGAGGTCGAAATGGAGCGGGGCGTGCGAGGCCACCCGGTCATCCCCGCCGAGCCCCACCTCGGCCGCCGCCCAGTCGACGAACGCCAGGGCGTTGCGGTGCGACAGCATCACGCCCTTGGGGTTGCCGGTGGAGCCGGAGGTGTACAGGACGTAGGCGAGGTCGTCGGGGCCGGGCCGGACGGGCGGCACCGGCTCGTGCCCGGTGTCCGTCGCGAGGACGACCGGGTACGGCTCCTCACCCTCCAGCAGCTCACGCCGCCCCTCGTCGGTCACCAGGGCGGTGACCCGGCAGTCGCCGAGGATGTACGCCGCCCTGGCCGGCGGCGCCGCCGGATCCACCGGCACGTACGCCGCCCCCAGCCGCAGCACCGCGTGCACGGCTACGACGGTCTCGGCGGACTTGGCCAGCCACAGCCCGACGCGGTCGCCGGGGCCGACACCGGCCGCACGCAGCGCCCCCGCCAGGGAACCGGCGGCCCGGTCGAGTTCGGCATACGACAGGGTCCGCCCGTGGTCGCGAAGCGCGGGCGCGGCGGGCCGCTCGGCGGCGGCGCGCGTGAGCAGGTCGGCAAGGGTCGTCACGGTGTGTGTCTCCCGTCCGCGGTGTGCCGCGCCCGGACGGTGAGGCCGAACTTGTCGGCCATCACCTTGCGCTGCATGTCGGAGGTCCCGGAGGAGATCCGGGTGCCGAGGGCGTCCCGGAGGTTGCGTTCGGCGTCGGTGCCGGTGGTGTAACCGAGGCCGCCGAAGAGCTGGACGGCGTCCAGGAAGGTCTGCACGGCGGACTCGCTGGTCTCCAGCTGGGCGGCCTCGGCGAACACCGAGGCGGTGATGCCCTGGCCGAGGTCCCAGGCGGCCCGGTAGGTGAGCAGCTTGGCGGCCTCCAGCCGGACCTGCATGCCGACGACGCTGTGCGCGACGGAGGGATGGCGGCCGATGATGCTGCCGAACTGCTCACGGCTGCGGGCGTAGTGGCCGCACTCGTCGATCTGCCGCTGCATGGTGCCGAGCAGCGGGGCGAGGATGAGAGACCGTTCCCAGGCCATGGCGGTGGCCAGGATCTTCGAGCCCTGCTTCTCCGCGCCCAGCCGGTTGGCGACGGGGACACGGCAGTCGCGCAGGACGACCTCGCCCCACGGCGCGGTGCGCAGCCCCATCTTCTCGAAGCCTGTCTCGACGGTGAGTCCGGGGGTGTCGCGGTCGACGAGGAAGGCGGTGACGCCGGTGAAGCCGAGCTCGGGGTTGACAGTCGCGTAGACGATGAACACGTCGGCGACGGGTGCGTTGGTGACGAACCGCTTGGTGCCGTCAAGGACGTAGTGGTCGCCCTCGCGGCGGGCCGTCGCGGACAGCGACAGCGCGTCGGAGCCGGAGCCGGCCTCGGTGATGGCGTGCGCGCCGATGCTGCTGCCGTCGACGAGGGCGGGCAGATAACGGCGCTTGTGCTCCTCGCTGCCGAAGTGCAGCAACGGCAGCTCCATCGCCCACACATGGGCTCCTACGGCGATCAGCAGCCCGTTGTCCCGGCAGCCCCGCCCCAGCCCCTCCAGGGCCAGGGCGCAGGTCAGCGGATCCAGGCCGAGGCCGCCGGACTCCGCGGGGACGGGCAGCGCGAACACCCCGGCGTCCGCGCAGCGCTGCCAGTCGCCCGGCTGGAGGGAGCAGGTGCGTTCCCGCTCCGCCAGGTCCGCGCCGAGCGTGGTGCCGAGCGCGCGCAGCCGCTCGGCCAGCGCGCTCTGCTCGTCGGTGGGGCTGAGGATCATGACACCGCACCGACGGGTTCGACGTCCGGGAGGTCCGCCAAGGAGGCGTCGATGGCCTCGTCGGAGACGACGTGGTCGGCCAGCTCGCCCGCCAGGTACTGCTGGTAGGCGGCCATGTCGAGCAAGCCGTGGCCGCTGACGTTGAGCAGGATGACCTTCTCGGTGCGCTCCTCGCGAGCCTTGACCGCCTCGTCGACGGCAGCCCGGACGGCGTGCGCGGACTCGGGGGCGGGCACCAGGCCCTCGGCGCGGGCGAACAGCACGCCCGCCTCGAAGACGTCGTTCTGACCGTAGGCGACGGCCTCCATCAGGCCCTGGTCGTACAGCGCGCTGACCAGCGGAGCGGCGCCGTGGTAGCGCAGCCCGCCGGCGTGCACGTCCGGGGCGACGAAGGTATGGCCGAGGGTGTACATCTTCGTCATCGGGGTGGTTCCGGAGACGTCGTTGTAGTCCCAGGCGTACCGGCCGCGGGTGAGCTTGGGGCAGGCCTCGGGCTCGACCGCGACCAGGCGGGTGGCGGCGCCGGTGCGCAGCCGCTCCCGGTGGAAGGGGAAGGCGAGCCCGGCGAAGTTGCTGCCGGCGCCCATGGAGGCGACGACGACGTCCGGGAACTCGCCGACGGCTTCGAGCTGTTTGAGCGCCTCCTCGCCGATGACCGTCTGGTGCAGCAGGACGTGGTTCTCCCCGCTGCCCACGCAGAACCGGCCGCCCGAGACGGACTTCGCGTACTCCAGTGCCTCGGCGTTGGCGATGGACACACTGCCCGCGCTCCCGGGCTTCTCGGCGAGGATCCGCCGCCCGGTCTCGGTCAGCCCGCCGGGGCTCGGTACGACCCGGGCGCCGTGCAGCTCCATCAGGACCCGGCGGTAGGGCTTCTGGTCGTGGCTGACCCGGACCATGAACACGGTGCACTCAAGGTCCATGGCCCGGCAGGCCTGAGCCAGGGCGCTGCCCCACTGCCCGGCGCCCGTGCCGGTGGTGAGGTGCGCGACACCGGACTTCTTGTAGTAATAAGCCTGCGCCAGGGCCGTGTTGAGCTTGTGGCTGCCGACCCCGTTGGCGCCCTCGTACTTGTAGTAGATGCGGGCCGGGGTGTCGAGCTCGCGCTCCAGGGCGCGGGCGCGGATCAGCGGGGTGGGCCGCCAGCGCTGGTACTCGGCCCGGACTTCGGCGGGGATCTCCACGAAGCGCTCGCGGCCCACGCTGGTCCGGTACATCGACAGCGGGATGTTGGGGGCGAGCCCTGCTCCGCCGCCGCCCGGTTCGGTGCGCGGGCGGGCCCGGCGAACGTCGGCCGTGGGCACGTCCAGGTCGGCCAGGATGTTGTACCAGTGGGTGGGGACGTCGTCCTCGTGCAGCAGAACCTGGTTGCGGGTCACCTTCATACGGCGCCGTCCCGTACGGCGGCGGTCTGCATTTTGCGGCTGATCAGCGTGATGAGGTCGCCGACGTTCTCCAGGTCCGCCTCCATGATGTCCTCGTCCTCGATATGGCCGCCGAATTCCGCCTCGACCGCCATCAGTAGTTGCAGCAGATTGAGCGAGTCGAGGCGGATCGTCGGCGAGTAGAGCGAGATGTCATCACGTATTTCCGCCGGGCTCAGCCGCAGATCGAGTACGTCGACCATGATTTCTCGGACGCGGCGGGCGATTTCTTCGTTGTGACCGATCATTTCCAGTTTCCTCCCAGCCGTTCGGCGATGTCGGCCAGAAGCACGTCTTCGTGGTCCGACAGATAGAAATGCCCTCCGGGAAAGACACGGGACGAGAACTCGGCGGAGGTGAGCTCCCGCCAGGCGAGCGCGTCGTCCGGGTCGACGCTGGGATCGGCGTCACCGACGTAGGCGGTGACCGGAGCGGTCAGCGTGCGGCCCGCCGCGGGCCGGTAGGTCTCTATGAGCCGCAGATCCGCACGCATCGCAGGCAGCACCAGCGGACGGAGTTCAGGGTCCGCCAGCACCACCCGGTCCATCGCGCCGAGTTCACCGAACCACTCCACCATCTCGTCGTCGTCCCTGAGATGTACGTCCGTGTGGGTCCTCGGGCGCCGCGGGGAGGCCGCGCCGGACACGAACACCCGCTGCGGCCTGGCCCGGTAGCGGTGTTCCAGACGCAGCGCCACCTCGTAGGCGACAGCGGCGCCCATGCTGTGCCCAAAGAGGGCGAAGGGCCGGTCAAGCAGCGGGACCAGGGCCGCGGCGACGCCGTCGGCGAGCGACTCCATGTCCTGGAGGCACTCCTCCGCCAGCCGGTCCTGACGGCCCGGGTACTGCACGGCGACCGTCTCGACGCCCGCCAGGGGGGCCTGGGCCCAGCCGTGGAACGCGCCGGCGTTGCCGCCCGCGTGCGGCAGGCAGAAAAGCCGCAGAGAGGGTGACTCCAGCGGTCGGTATCTCTTGATCCAGGCGCTGTCGCCATGCGGTGGGCGAATGTGAGTCAGGGTCACTGATGGCCTCTCCATCGGAAGACGAACACGACCGGCCAATTACGGTTCGACACCCTAGTCACAAAATTCTTCGGACGGCCGCCGAGTCACGTCCGGGGGCAGTTGTCCATTCAGGTTGCCTCCAGTCGTCTGTACGCCGGTTGGGCGAGGGTTTGACTTACCTGATGCACCACCCGACGCCTGAAGGGTTTTTCACCGGACATGGATTCATTGCCACTTGGCTCGGTTTATCTGGACGGCCGTTGGGCCGCTCCGGAAACCGGGGAGACGCTCCCCGTCGAGAATCCGGCCACCGAGACGGAGTTCGCCCGGGTGCCGGCGTGCGGCGCGGCGGACGTACGGCGGGCCGTGGCGGCGGCGCGGGCGGCGGGACCGGTCTGGGCCGCCACGGACCGCGCCGCCCGCGCGCAGGTGCTGCTGTCGCTTCGCGACGGGCTCGCCGAGCACCACTAGGACATGGCGCGGCTGATCACCCGCGAGATGGGCTCGCCCCTCTCCTTCTCCCGCAAGGTGCAGGCGGGACTTCCCCTGAAGGTCCTGGAGGGCTTCGCCGAGGCCCTGAAGGCCGACCCGGGCGAGGAACGGATCGGCCACTCCCTGGTGCTGCGCGAGCCGGCCGGGGTGGTGGCCGCGATCACGCCGTGGAACTACCCCCTGCACCAGGTGATCGCCAAGGTGGGCGCGGCGCTGGCCGCAGGCTGCACGGTGGTGCTGAAGCCGAGCGAACTGTCCCCGTTGTCGGCGTACTTGCTCACCACGCTGATGGACGGCCTGGGCCTCCCCCCGGGCGTCTTCAACCTCGTCCCCGGCCGGGGCACGGAGGCGGGCCGCGCGCTGGCGTCGGCCGACGGCGTGGACGTGGTGTCCTTCACGGGCTCGCTACGGGCGGGCCGGGAGGTAGGCGCGGCGGCGGGCGCGGGCATCAAACGGATCTGCCTGGAGCTGGGCGGCAAGTCGGCGACGCTGGTCCTCCCGGACGCGGACCTCCCCACGGCCGTCACGGACGCGGTCCACGCGGCCCTGCACAACGCGGGCCAGACCTGTTCGGCCCGCAGCAGACTGCTGGTCCCGCGCGCTTGTCTGTCGGAAGCGACGGACGTCATCCGCGCCGCGCTGTCGGCCTACGTCCCGACCGACCCGACGGACCCGGCGTGCCGCCTGGGCCCCCTGGTCTCACGGACCCAGCGCGACAGGGTCCAGGAGTACATACGGGCGGCGGAGACGGCGGGCGCCCGACGCATCTCGGAGACGCCGCCCGAACTCCCGCCCCTCGGCCACTACATGGCCCCCACGGCCTGGGCGGACGTACCGCCGGACGCCCCCCTGGCCCAGGAGGAGATCTTCGGCCCGGTCCTGACCGTCCTCCCCTACGACGACGAACGGCAAGCGATCGACCTGGCCAACGCCACACCGTACGGCCTGGCGGCGACAGTCTGGTCGTCGGACCAGGCCCACGCCGAGCAGGTGGCCCGCCACCTCAGAGCAGGCCAGATCGACATCAACGACGCCCGCTTCAACCCCTCGGCCCCCTTCGGCGGCTACGGCGCGTCCGGGGTGGGCCGAGAACTGGGCGCGGAGGGCATCCGCGAGTTCGAGCAGACGAAGTCGCTCCAACTACCGGCCTGAGCAAGCAGAGAGCCGCAGCTACCGGCCAGATCCCGCCGAAGGACGAAGCCGAGGCGGGCGTATCACCCACCGACCCCAACCTCACGACGGTGCCCCATGACAACCCTCCGCATGCCACCCCTCCGTTCCGACTTCTCCGCCCGCATCAGCCCTTTCACCGACCGCGTCGAAGACAGCACGCGCGCGTTCGTGGCCCGCTTCGACCTCGTCCCCGACCAGCCCTCCCAGGACCACCACGCCCGCTCCCTCCTCGGCACCCTCATGTCCCGCGCCTATCCGGACTCCGCCGAGAAGGAACTCGCCCTGGTCACCGACTGGATCAGCTGCATGCTCGTCCTGGACGATCAGTTCGACGAAACAGCCCTCGGCCAGGACCCCGACCGCCTCCGGCGCGTCTGCGACGAAGTCCTCAGCTGGCTCCCACCCGACGGCACCGTCCCCACCCACCCCCCGGCCCCCGAAGCCGCCTCCCTCAGCCGCGTCTTCCGCCCGGCCTACGCCGACCTGTGGAGCCGTACCGCCTCCTGCACCTCGGACACCTGGCGCACCCGTTTCGCCACCCACATCGGCGCCTTCTTCGACACCTGCGTCTGGGAGGCCCGCAACCGCCTCACCGGCCGCGTGCCGAGCCTCGCCGAGTACGTCGATCACCGCGGCCGCGCCCTGATGCCGTACCTCGACCTCATCGAGGTGACCACGCACTACGAGGTCCCCGAGGAGATTTACGGCCTGCCTGAGTTCACCGAGATGAACCAGGCCCTCTCCGACGCCGACCTGTGGACCAACGACCTCTTCTCCTGCGAGAAGGAGGCCCTCCTCGGCGACCCGCACAACCTGGTCCTGGTCCACCGGCACGAGCACGGCTGCGACCTCCAGACCTCCGTCGACGCGGTCGGCGCGATGACCCAGGAGCGCTTCGACCGCTTCGCCGAACTGACCCGCTCCTTCCCCCGCCCCGCCCTCGCCGCCGACCTCTCCCCGGCCGAGCTCACGGCCCTGCGCCGGCACGTCGAGGGCCTGCGCAGCTGGCTCAGCGGCCAACTCCAGTGGCGCTACGAGACCGGCCGGTTCGATCCGACGCGGCCCGCGGTGGTCTCGGCCACCGGCTCGACCCCACTGTGACGGGCTCGCCCATGCAGACCACCAGCGATCGAGGAACGCGCATGCGAGACCGGTTCGCGACCCTGAAACACCTCCGGACACTCGACCCCAAGGCCGACCACCAGACGATCCACCGCATATCCAGCGACCGCGAATTCCCCTGGGACTACGGCCGCGGCCTGGAAGTGGCGATCTGGCGCACCTGCTGCGTCCCCCGGATATCCCAAACCCTCGACGGCAGCAGCGAGTTCGCGCAGCGTGCCCAGAAGCGCTACGACGACACCCGCATTCTGCTCGGGGAAATGGTCCGCGGCGGATACGACTCCGAACGCGGCCGGCAGGCCCTGCGCCAGATCAATCTCGCCCACCGCCGTTTCGACATCGACAACGCCGACATGCTCTATGTGCTGTCCACGTTCGTCTTCGAACCTGTCCGCTGGATCGACCGCTGGGCGTGGCGCCGGGTCAGCGAGACCGAGCGGCTGGCGGCGTTCTACTTCTACACGGAGATCGGGCGCCGGATGAACATCCGCGACCTGCCCACCGACGTCGACGCCTTCGAGGAGTTCAACCGCGAGTACGAGCGGGAGCACTTCCGCCCGGCGCCCAGCAACCATCGCGTCGGCTCCCACATCCTGAGGCTCTACGCCTCCTGGTACCCGCGCCCGGTCAGCGATGTCGTCGCCGCCACTCTCCCATGCCGCCTGGACACCGCGGCCCGCGAGGCCCTCGGCATGCCCGAACCGCCCCGCTGGGCCCGCGCCCTGAACTCCGTAGGACTGAAGGGACACGCGGCGGCCGAGCGGGTCGCGCCCGCGTCGATGGCCCGGCTGATGACCCGCCCGACGGCCCGGACCTATCCGGGCTACCCACGCGGCTACCGCATCGCCGACATCGGCCCGGAGCACGCCAGAGCAGACCACCAAGAGCAGGTCATAGCGGCAGGGAACGATCACTGATGACATCGCTCGACGCGCTGGCGGCGCCCCTTCAGCCCCGTATCGGCGGCACCCCCCTGGTCCCGGTTCGCGTGCCCCTCGTGATCGGGTCGGTGCGCCTGTGGCTGAAGCTGGAGTGGAACAACCCGTTCGGCTCGATCAAGGCCCGTACCGCGGAGTCCCTGCTCAACTCCCTGGAGGAGAGCGGCCGGATGGGACCGGGCAGCCGGGTCGTGGAGTCGACCTCCGGCAATCTCGGCATCGCGCTCGCCGGTCTGTGCGCCTCGCGCGGCTACGCCTGCACCCTGGTCGTCGAACCGAGCACCCCGCACCGCAGCGTGGACCGGATGCGCGAGCTCGGCGCCGACGTGGTCGTGGTGGCGGACGTGCCCGGCGGCCGCACCCTCGACGCCCGGCTGCGGGCGGTCGAGGAGCTGCTCCGGCAGGACCCCGACGCCGTGTGGACGGACCAGTACCGCAACCCCGCCAACCCCGGCGTGCACGAAAGCCGGACCGGCGCCGAACTGCTGCGGGAGGCGCCGGGCGGGGCGTTCGACGCAGTCGCCGTGGCGGTCTCCACCGGCGGCACGCTGGCCGGGATCGCCCAGTTCTTCCGGGACCGGCTGCCCGCGGCCCGGGTCATCGCCGTGGACGCCGTGGGCTCCGCGGCCCTCGGCGGCCCGCCCGCGGACCGGCCGTACAAGCTCGCCGGGTTCGGCTCGGGCCGCGCCTCCGACTTCGTCCTGCCCCACCACTTCGACGACGTCGCCCGGGTCCGCGACGAAGACGCGGCCGCGGCCTGCGTGCAGGTCCGGCAGGCCATCGGACTCTCGCTGGGCGGCAGCGCCGGAGCCGCCGTGCTGGCCGCCGTGGTCCGTGCCGCGCAGGACCCGGCGCTGCGCGAGATCGCCTGCGTGTGCCCGGACAGCGGCGAGAAGTACCCCCTCGACGAGACAGCGGCGCGGGCCGGATCGACTGCGGCACCGGAGATCACCGCCGCCCTCGCGGCCCTCGCCCACGCCACCCGCGGACAGGAGACAGCCATCCCATGACCGACTCCCCCATGCCCTCCCTCACCTACCTCAGCAGTACGGACGTGACCGGCATCTGTGCCGGCCTGCCGGTCGTCGACATCGTCGAGGACACCCTGCGTGCCGTGCACGCCCGGACCGCCGGGCTCACGCCGGAGGCCGCGCTGCGTTGGGCCACGCCCACCGGCGCGGCCGCGCGCAGCCTGATCCTGCCCGGCTGGTCCGGCGACGCCTACGGTTGCAAGATCATCAACGCCTCGCTGGGCAACCACCGCTTCGGCCTGCCCCGCGCCGCGGGCCTGGTCGTCCTCAACGACCCGGAGACCGCCCGGCCCGCCTGGGTGATGGAGGGCGGCCTGATCAGCGCCCTGCGCACGGCGGGCGTGTCCCTGGCCGCCGTCCGCGCGCTGCGGGACCCCGACAGCGTCACCGAGGCCGCCTTCATCGGCTGCGGCCGCCAGGCGGAGGTCCACCTGGACCTCCTCCTGCGGACCTGCGCGAAGCTGTCCGAGGTCGTCCTCTACGACCATGAAGCCGGCCGCGCGCGTCGACTCGCCGCCGCTCTCGGCACATCGGCCCCTCATCTCACCGTCTCCGTAGCGGCCGACGCCCGCGACGCGGCGGGCCGGGCCCGGCTGGTGGTGGCGGTGACGACGGCCACGACGCCGTACGTCGAACTGGACTGGCTCTCCGCGGGCTCGATCTTCGTCAACGTCTCCCTCGACGACGCCGCCGAGAGCCTGCTGCTGGGATGTGACGCGCTCTTCGTCGACGACTGGCAGCTGGTCGCCGAGGACGAGCACCGGCTGCTCGGCAAGCTCGCCCGGGCCGGGCGGGTCAGCGGTCCGGGCGAACCAGCCCCGGAGGGCGGCCGAAGCGTCGACGCCACCCTCCCGGCGCTGGTCTCGGGCGAGTTCACCCGCCCGCTCGCCGCCACGGACCGAGTGGTGGTCAACCCGTTCGGCATGGGCGTGCACGACATCGCCGTGGCCGCGGCGGTCCGCGACCGGGCGGTCGAGCAGGGCCTTGGCCTGACGTTGCCGCATTGACGCGGAAGGGCTGGTACCCCGAGCAGGGGTACCAGCCCTTCCGTGGCCTGAGCGGAGCCCTGGCGAAGTCAGCCGCGGTTCGGCAACGTCTCAGGGGGCGCGGCGCTGTATCGATATGCGGCTCAGCCCTCAAGCACCTCCGCGGTGTGCTCCCCGTGTGCCGGCGCCGCGCCGCGCAGCGAGTCCAGACCCGCGCCGAAGCGCACCGGGAACCGCACCTGGCGGCGCGGCCGGTCGGCGGCGGAGCCCGGCAACGTGCCCACGAGTTCCCGCTCGACGGTGTGCGGGTCAGCCAGCATCTCCTCGGCGGACTCGTAGACCGGCGCCCAGGGGATGTCGAGACCGGCCAGGACCGAGGTCCACCAGGCGAAGTCCCGCTGTGCGAACACCTCGGCGAGCACCTTGGCGACCTCGTGCTTCGCCCGGGTGCGGGCGGGCCGCCGGTCGTAGGAGCCGTCGTCCAGGACGGGGAACTCCGGTGCCAGGGCCTGCCGGAAGGCCACCCAGAACTTGTCCTCGAAGGTGGCGAGCGCGATCCGGCGCCCGTCGGCCGTCGTGAACAGGTCGTTGTCCCCGGTGACCAGCGGGCTGTCCACCGGCTCGGCCCGTTCCAGCAACGGCAGCGCGAACGGCCCGCTCCAGGCCGCGGCGGCCTCGTGCAGCGACACGTCGAGATGCTGGCCCTCACCGGACTCCCGCGCGGCGAAGACGGCCACGAGGGTGGCGTACGCGGCGTACATCGCGCCCGCCAGATCCGCTACCCGCACGCCCGCCCGGTCCACGCGGCCGGTCGTGCGATGCGGTACGGCGAAGTACCCGGACAGGGCGAGAAAGTTGAGGTCGTGGCCGGGCCGTCGCGCGTACGGCCCGCTCTGCCCGAAGCCGGAGACGGAGCAGAGCACGATCCGCGGATTGGCCTCACGCAGCCGGTCGTAGCCGAGCCCCATCGCGTCCAGCACGCCCGGCCGGTAGCTCTCCACGACGACCTCGCTGTCGGCGACCAGCCGCAGCAGGTCCGCGCGCCCCTCCTCGGTGCGCAGATCGAGTATCACCGACCGCTTGTTGCGGTTGAGCGCGGCGAAGGCGTCCGGGTCCACGAGCCGTCCGTAGTCGCCGAGTCGGGGGTCCTCGATCTTGATGACGTCCGCGCCCAGATCTGCCATCATCAGCGTCGCGAATCCCCCGGGCAGCAGCCGGGACAGATCCAGGACCCGCAGGCCCGACAATCCGGGCCAGGCACCCGCCGGATTCCACATCATAAAGAACTCCCCAGCATTTCCCAGTGGTTGACGGCAATCTGCACGGTAAGTACCCGTGTGAACACGCAACTGGAGAGATCCTGGATTTCCTGCTGCCGCTTTCCCGCGGGGCCCCGGCGAGGGCCGGATGCTTTTCGAGAGTGTCTGCCGTCCCCTCGGCCGGATGCGGCCGCCCGCCCTCTCCCGAAGGAGCCCGTTCATGCCCTCCGCACCTGATGTGTCGTCCTGGCCCGCGGACCGGTCGGTTCCGCTCTTCGACCGGTCCGTCGGTGCGCTGCTGCGGGACGCGGCCGCGGCGCACGGGGACACCGTCGCCCTGGTGGGCGTGCCCGACGGCGGACGCCCCCGCCAGGAATGGACGTACCGCGAACTCCTCGCCGAGGCCGAGTCGGTGGCGGCCGGCCTGCTCCAGCGTGTCGGACGAGGCGACAAGGTCGCCATCTGGGCACCGAACGTGGCCCGTTGGCCGGTGTTCGCCTACGCCGCGGCGCTGGCCGGCACGACCCTCGTGACGCTGAACCCGGCGCTGCGCGCGGACGGTCTGGAGCACGCCCTGCGGGTCTCCGGCGCCTCGCTCCTGCTGCACGCCGAGCACGAAAGGGACCGCGACATGGCCGCCGTCGTCCACGAGGTCACCCCGCGCCTGCCGGCCCTGCGCCATGTCGTCCCGCTCTCGGCGTGGGACTCGCTCCGGGCGAGCGGCCCTCTGCCGACGGACGAGGAAGTCCGCGCGGTTCCGGCCCAGTTGCAGTTCACCTCGGGCACGACGGGGACGCCGAAGGCGGTCCTGCTCTCCCACCGCGCGGTGGTCAACGTGGCCCGGCTGACCTTCGAGGGGCTCGGCGTCCCGCAGGGCGTCACCGTGGTCTCCCCGTTGCCGATGTTCCACACCGCGGGCTGTGTCATCTCCAGCCTGGGACCGCTGTGGAGCGGCGGCACGTTCGTCCTCATGGAGCGCTTCCACCCGCTGGCCGTTCTGGAGGTGCTGCGGGAGTCGCCGGGCGCGCTGCTCACCAGCGTGCCGACGGTGCTGACCTCGCTGTGCGAGGTGGCCGCGGCCGCGCGGGGCCCGCGCCCGGTGCTCTCCGCGGTGCTCACCGGTGCCGCCCCGGTGCGTGCCCAACTCATTCTGGAGACCGAGGAGTTGTTCTCCACCACCGTCTTCAACCTGTACGGGCAGACCGAGACGGCCTCCGTGCTGACCCTGACCCGCCCGGAGGACTCCGCCGAGCTGAAGACGACCACGGTGGGCCGTCCGCTGCCGCACGCCGAGGTGCGCGTGGTGGACCCGGCGACCGGCCGGGTGCAGCCGTTCGGCGTCCAGGGCGAGATCTGCGCCCGCGGCTACCAGCAGATGCTCGCCTATCACGGCGACGAGGAGGCCACAGCCCGCAAGGTCGACGCGGACGGCTGGCTGCACACGGGGGACCTCGGCTCGATGGGCGCGGACGGCACCCTGCGGGTCGCGGGGCGCCTCGACGACCTGATCATCCGCGGCGGCGAGAACATCTCCCCGGCCGCCATCGAGGAGATGCTGTGCACCCTGCCGGAGGTCCGGGACGCCGTCGTCGTCGGCGTCCCGGACGACAAGTACGGCGAGGTGGTGGCCGCCGTCCTCCAGCCCGCCGCCGGGAGCGCCGGGCCCGCGGCCGTCACGCTGCTCGCCGAGTGCGCGCGACGGCTGCCCCCGAACATGGTGCCCGCCGCCCTGTACCTCGCCGAGGACCTGCCGCTGACCTCCTCGGGGAAGATCCAGCGCTTCCGGGTTCGTGAACTGCTCCTGGCGGGCCTGCTGCGCGACCTGACGGACCGCCCGGTCGCCACGGCGCGGGCCTGAGACCCAGGACGACACCATGAAGATCTCGACGCAGCTGCGCTACGAGGGGGACATCGTCCAGGCGTCCCGTGACGTCACCGCGCTCGAACGGGCCGGCCTGGATCTGATCTGGGTGCCCGAGGCGTACGGCTTCGACGCGCCCAGCTTCATGGGCGCGATCGCCGCCCGCACCGACCGGGTGGAGATCGGCTCGGGCATCCTGTCGGTCTACACCCGCACCCCGGCCCTGCTCGCCATGACGGCCGCCGGTGTTGACGCTCTGTCCGGGGGGCGCGCCCACCTGGGCCTCGGCGCTTCCGGCCCGCAGGTCGTGGAAGGCATGCACGGAGTGCCGTACCGCACGCCGGTCGCCCGCACCCGGGAGACCATCGAGGTGATGCGGGCCTTCTGGCGGCGCGAGCAGCCGGTGACGTACGACGGCTCCACGCTCCGGCTCCCCCTGCCCGGCGGACCGGGAACGCCGATGCGGCTACTGACCCCGCCGGTGCGGCCGGAGGTGCCGGTGTGGGTGGCCGCCCTCGGCCCGCGCAACGTACGCATGACGGCCCAGACGGCCGACGGCTGGTTGCCGATGTTCTTCGCGCCGGAGTGGAGCGACCGCGTCTTCGGCGAGGCGCTCAAGGCCGGCACCGCCGCCCGCGACCCCGGCCGCGCCCCGCTGATGATCTCCGCGGGCGGCCTGCTCGCCGTCGGCCCCGACGCGGCCCGCCACCGCGACCGGGCCCGCCGCCAACTGGCCTTCTTCATAGGCGGAATGGGGTCCCCGGGCCGCAACTTCTACTACGACCTGATCTCCCGCTACGGCTTCCCCCGCGAGGCCGAGACCATCCAGTCCCTGTTCCTCCGCGGCGACCGCAAGGCAGCGGCAGCCGCAGTACCCGACGCCCTGCTGGAGGCCACCACACTCTGCGGCCCCAAGTCCTACGTCAAGGACCGCGTCGCCGCCTACCGCGAGGCCGGGGTGACCCACCTGGAGGTCACTCCGGTCACCGAGGAGGGCCAGACCGAGACGGACCTGATCAGCCAGCTGAAGGAGCTGACCACCTGACCCACGTCACACCATCCCGCCCGGCACAGGGTGGCAAGCCGGAGCGCCCTGCGCCTCCTGCCGCGAGCGCCCCGGCCGCCGCCTCGTCTCACGCCGCCCTGCCTCGTACCCCCACCTCTCGGCGCAGGGCGGCGAGGCGGGTGAGGGGCAGAAAGGCGTACTCGCCGCCGGAGCGGGCCGGGCCCTCCAGGATCTGGCGGTCGACCAGGGTTTCCAGGAGGTCCTCCGCCTCGCGCGGGGAGCAGCCGAGGAGGCGGGACGTGGCGGCGATGGTGAACGAGCCCGCGGTGCCGACGAGGACGGACAGGGCGTCGCCCAGCCCGCTGCCGGGCTCCGGCAGGGCACGGGCGATCCGCTCGGCCACGTGCAGGTCGCCCATGACCAGCTCGTCGAGACGTCGGCGCGGGTCCTCCAGGCGCTCCGCCAGCCGGGACAGCGGCCAGTGCGGCCGGACCGCGAGCCGCATCCCGGCGACGCGCACGGCCATCGGCAGCCCGCCGCACAGCGCGGCGATACGGTCGGCCGCCCCGCGCTCCGCGTCCACTCGGCCCTCTCCGAGCACGGACGACAGCAGGGCGGCCGCCTGGTCGGCGTCGAACGGCGTGATACGGAAGTGCCGTGCGCCCTCCAGACCGGACAGCGGCTCCCTGCTGCACACGAGCAGCGCGCTGCTGTTCCCGCCCGGCGCGAACGGGCGCACCGCCTGCTCCCCGGTCCCGAGGTCGAGGACGACGAGGAGCTGCCGCTTGGCCAGCAGCCCCCGGTACAGGGCGGCACGGGCGGGCAGCGGCTCGGGCACGGCCTCGGCCGGCACGCCCAGCGCGGTGAGGAAGCGGCCCAGCAGCAGCCGTACCTCCTCGGGCGCACCCGTGTGCAGTTCGCCGTGGAGAACGCCGTCGCGGAAGGTGGGCCGGGAGGAGGCCGCCACCCGGGCGGCCAGGGTGGACTTGCCCACGCCGACGGGCCCGTACAGCGCGGCGACGGGGGCGGCGCCGAAGGCGACCTGCGGGCCGCGCCCGGTCAGGTGATGCAGGATCCGCTGCTGTTCGGGACGGTCGACGTAGTCGCGGATGCCGCGCGGCATCTGGAACGGGCGCACCGGCTCCCCCGCGGTGCGTCGCGCGGCCGGACGCGGAACGG
Organism: Streptomyces sp. AK08-02; assembly: GCF_033795085.1. Lineage (NCBI taxonomy): Bacteria > Bacillati > Actinomycetota > Actinomycetes > Kitasatosporales > Streptomycetaceae > Streptomyces > Streptomyces sp. AK08-02. The sequence goes on along the minus strand of NZ_JARAZV010000032.1, from coordinate 80,069 downwards.
CCTCCTCGTCCGTGCACAGAATGCCCGACTGCGCGCGGCGTAGGTCGTCGCCCGCGCCGATGCCGCTGTCGTTGCGCAGCCGCCGGTCGACGGCGGCGAACAGCTCCAGCGCGGCGGCGCGTTGACCCGATCCGGCCAGCGCGCTGACGAGCCGGGCGTGCACTCCTTCATGGAGGGGGTTGTCCCGGGCAACGGGCCCCAGGTGATCGATGACGCCCTCGTAGGGCCCCCGTGGCAGGACGAGGTCGGCGAGCCGCAGGGCGGACGTCACGCGCTGGTGTCGGGCCTCCACCGCGACGGGGTGGTCCATGAGCCCGGGTCCCATACCCTGCAGCACGGGTCCGCGCCACAGGGTGAGGGCCTCTTCGAGCAGAGCGGCCTCTCTCTCGGGCCGTTCCGCCTCCCGCTCCTGCGCGGCCAGCGCGGCGGATCTGCGGAACCGCAGCAGATCGAGCTGTTCCGCCTCGGGGACGAGCAGTTCGTAACCGCTGGAGCGGCGCATCAGCGAGGCGGGCGGGGCCTCGTCGCCGGTGTGCGTCTCCAGCAGCTGGCGTATTCGGTAGACGTAGGTGTGGATCAGCTGCCCGAAGGAGTCGGGTATGTCGTCGCCCCACAGGATGTCGGTGATCTCGTCGCGGTCGACGGTCTGGTTCACCCGCAGGGCCAGCAGCCCCAGCAGTCTCTGCTGCTTGGGGGTGCCCGCGGTCACCTCGGCCGTCCCGCGCCGCACCGCGAGCCTGCCGAGGATCTGGAGGGCGAGGGGCTCGTCGGCGGCGTAGGCCGCCTGGCCGGACTCGGCGGGCGCCGGGTCCGGGAAGAGCACGGGCTCGTCGAGAACCTCGGCCAGCCGCTGGAGCGAGCTGGCCCGGGGCGCCCGGACCCTGCCCTGCTCTATCTCTCTGAGCGTGCGCAGACTGAGTCCCGATCTCTCGGCGACCGCCCGCTGACTGACTCCCCGCCGCACGCGCGCGGTCCGGACGATGGTGGCGATATCTCGGTGCACGATCAGCGACATGCCCTTCCAGGCCCTTTCCTGTTTCTGCGAGTAAGCCGAGTGCTGCGCGGGCAGCCAACCACGGCTGAGCGGAATATGAGATTCCTTCAGTTCAGTCCCAGACCATGGAATCGGGCGCCTCGCTCGAAAGGACCGTCTGGGTCACTTCGGAAACGACGGCACCGGCCGATACGGGCTCATCGGCGGCGGAGGCGGTGGCGCCCAGACCAATGAGGGGGAAGAGGACGGCGAAAACGGTGACGGCACGGCAAATGGAGCGGTTCATGGAAATACCCCCGTGAAGTTCCGGCGTTTTTCCGGAAGTCGTGCATTTACTGACGTGCCTTCACTCTTGCTTGTCGCCAGGGCCATCTGAAGGGTTTGCTCCTGGACGGAAGCGTCCCCGTCCGGTTCCGTCCAGGAGGCCGTCGTAGTACTGCGGGACGAGCACGCCACCGCAGGAGACCAGCCGGCGGCCGTCAAGCGGTCCGCGCTCGACCGCCTGGCTGGCCAGGCGGAACGCACTGCTCTCGGCGTCTCGCAGACGACGTGTGGCCAGGAAGAGGCCGAGGGTGAGGACGCCTCCGGCCACGGAGTGGACACTGACGTGCTCCAGCCCGTCGGCGGGCTCGCTCGCGGCGAGGAACCACTCGGCAAGCCCCTCGGGAACTCCGAGTGATCGAGCGGTGGACAGTTGGACATGAATGAGATGCACGAAGCGACCATTTCGGCTGTCCGACCCGCCGGACAACACCCCGGAGCTCGCCGCAAGCGGCCGTCGCCCAAAGCGGCCAGCATTTATCGGCTACCGCGAGACGGGGTCCCCATGACATGATCACCAAGGAAATGCCCCCCACGAAGGAGTTTACCAATGCTGGAACTGCTGGGCCTCGACAAGAAGGCCGAAGCAGTGTACAGGTGCATGCTTGCCAATCCGGAGGCGGGAATCGCATCCCTCGGCGGGCTGACCGGCCTGTCTGAGCAAGAAATCCGCGCAACCCTGGACCAGTTGAACGAACTGGCGCTGGTCCGCCCGCAGAATGCGGAATCAGAAAATCCGCATGCGGTTTCCCCGGATCTCGGCCTGGAGATCCTGCTGGCGAGACAGCAAGCGGAATTGGCGATTCATCAGTCCAGAGTCGAGGAGTCCAGAGCCGCGGCGGCCGAGCTCATGGCCCAGTACGCCGACATGCGCTTCCAGGCCGCCGCCAACGGCAACCGGCTGACCGATGTCCACGCCGTGCGGGAACAGCTCGCGTCCATGACACGCAAAGTCCGCAACGAAGTGCTGTGCTTCGCCCCGAACGGCGCCCACTCCGAGGAGAGCCTGCGCGCGGCCAAGCCCCTCGATGGGCAACTACTCGACCGGGGGGTGAAGATGCGCACGGTCTACCTGGACAGCGTCCGCAACAGCCCGCACACCCAGGCGTACGCCCATTGGCTTGCGGAACGCGGCGGAGAGGTCCGTACGGCCCCCGCCCTCCCCGTCCGCATGATCATCACCGACCGCAGCTGCGCGGTCATCTCCACCTCCACGGAGAGCTCCGGCGACGGCGCCGTGGTCATCACCGGCGAGGGCACCCTGGCCGCGCTCTGCGCCCTCTTCGAGGGCGTGTGGCTCACCTCGACCGCGCTGAGCGCCCCGCCTGAGCCCGACGACCGGGGCCTCACCCCGCAGGAGAGCCAGGTCCTGGAGTTCCTCTACCAGGGCCTGACCGACGAGACGATCGCCAAGCGGCTCGGCGTCTCCCAGCGCACCGCACGCCGGATCGCCAACACCCTGATGACCCGCCTGAACGCCCGCAGCCGCTTCCAGGCCGGCGCCATGGCCGTCCAGAACGGCTGGCTCCCCGCCCAGCCCGCCTGACGGACAGCAGCTCACGGGGATCAGCCGCAGGTGGCACCGGCAAAGTCCCCAACGCCATCGCGCGGAACTTCCAGCGGAGCGCCGGCGGTTCAGCCCGCCTCGGACTCCGGCTGCCCCCGGTCCGGCACCAGCACCTGGTCCCCGCCGCCGATCGCCGTGGCCCCGTGGCACTCGCGCAGCACGCCACTCACCGGCTCACCGGCCTCGGGCGTACGCCTGACCGGCCGGCGCCGGTAGCGGGGCGGCACGAAGCGCTCCGCCCAGCGCGGGGTGCGCGGCGCGAAGCGCGGAAGCAGCAGGAGTACGAGTCCGATCGCGCTCAGGACCACCACGCTGAGGACGATCCACATGGACGCGTTGTTGACCGAGTAGGACAGGGCGCCGAAACCGATGAGCGCCGACCAGAAGTACATGATCAGGACGGCCCTGCTGTGCGAGTGCCCGACTTCCAGGAGCCGGTGGTGCAGATGCCCCCGGTCGGCCGCGAACGGCGACTGTCCGCGCCAGGTGCGCCGCACGATGGCCAGCACCAGGTCGGCGGCCGGGATCGCGATGATGGTGAGCGGCATCAGCAGCGGGATGTAGACCGGCACCATCTGGTGCACGGTGTTGCGCTCGGACCCCGAGAACAGGTTCATCGCGTCCGGGTCCATCTGCCCGGTGATGGAGATCGCGCCGGCGGCCAGCACCAGCCCGATGAGCATCGACCCGGAGTCACCCATGAAGATCCGCGCGGGGTGCATGTTGTGCGGCAGGAAACCGAGGCACATGCCCATCAGGATCACGGCGAAGAGGGTGGCCGGGGCGGCGGCCTCGATGCCGTACGAGACCCAGATCCGGTAGGCGTAGAGGAAGAACGCCGCCGACGCGATGCACACCATGCCGGCCGCGAGGCCGTCCAGGCCGTCGACGAAGTTCACCGCGTTGATGGTGATCACGACCAGCGCGACCGTCAGCAGGGTGCCCTGCCACTGGGTCAGCGCGACGTTGCCCACGGACGGGATCGGCAGCCACAGGATCGTCAGACCCTGCATGACCATGACGCCGGCGGCGATCATCTGCCCGCCGAGCTTGATCAGGGCGTCGATCTCGAACTTGTCGTCCAGAACACCGATCAGCCAGATCAGCGCGGCGCCCGAGAGCAACGCCCTCGGCTCGTTCGACTTGCTGAAGACCTCGTGCAGGTTGGTGAGGTGGTCGGCGACCAGCAGTCCGGCGCACAGCCCGAAGAACATCGCGATCCCGCCGAGCCGCGGAGTGGGTTCCCGGTGCACGTCACGGGCCCTGATCTCCGGCATCGCTCCGGCCACGATCGCGAACTTCCGTACCGGCCCTGTCAGCAGATACGTCACCGCGGCCGTGATGCAGAGCGTCAGCAGGTATTCACGCACGGGCTTCCCCACAGGTCTCGCTGGTCATCCAGGCCCCACACCCTAGCGAGGGACGCATAAGGATGGGGACTTCCGGGTAGCGAAGATGGTTGCACGTAAGGCTGTGCACGTGTTGACGCCTACCCCTCACCGCCCGGGATACGGCGGAAATCTACCGGCCAGCTCCCGCACTTCTTCACGCGCCCCACCACTCCCGGCAGCCCCACGGAGCACACCCGCGAACAGCACCGCGATCCGCGCCATCTCGGCCTCCCCCATCCCCTGCGTGGTCAGCGCCGCCGTCCCGAGCCGCAGCCCGCGTGCCTCCCCGTGGGGCAGCGCACAGCAGTCCAGAACCACTCCTGCGGCGGAAAGCAGCCCCCGCGCGGCATGTCCGTCCACACCCAGGGGCGCCGGATCGACCGTGACGAGATGCGTGTCGGTCCCGCCCGTGGTGACGACCAGCCCCTCGGCGGCCAGGCCCGCCGCCAGCACCCGCGCGTTGGCGACCACCTGATGGGCGTACGCGGTGAAGGCCGGGGTCGCCGCCTCGCCGAAGGCGACCGCCTTGGCGGCGATCGTGTGCATCTGCGCGCCCCCCTGGGTGAACGGGAAAACCGCCCGGTCGACCCGTTCTGCCAGCTCCGCGCCGCACAGCAGCAGCCCGCCGCGCGGCCCGCGCAGCACCTTGTGGGTGGTCGCGCAGACGACATCGGCGTACGGCACGGGACTGGGCGCCGCTCCCCCGGCGACGAGCCCGATGGGATGGGCGGCATCCGCGATGAGGTAGGCGCCCGCCTCGTCGGCGATCTCACGGAAGGCGGCGTAGTCGATGTGCCGGGGGTAGGCGATGGACCCGCAGACGATGGCCTTGGGGCGATGCGTCCGGGCGAGGGCGCGCACCTGCTCGTAGTCGATGAGGCCGCTCTCCGCGTCCACCCCGTAGGGGACGAAGTCGAACCAGCGCCCGGAGAAGTTGGCGGGCGACCCGTGGGTGAGATGGCCGCCGTGGGGCAGGCCGAGGGCGAGGACGGTGTCGCCGGGGCGCAGCAGGGCGGCGTAGGCGGCCAGAACGGCCGAAGACCCGGAGTGGGACTGGACGTTGGCGTGTTCGGCGCCGAACAGGGCCCTGGCCCGCCGCACGGCGACGCGCTCGGCGACGTCGACGATCTCGCAGCCGCCGTGGTGCCGGGCGCCCGGATACCCCTCCGCGTACTTGTTGGCGAGCGGCGAGCCGAGCGCGGCCAGCACGGCGGGCGAGGTGAAGTTCTCGGCGGCGGTCAGCTGCAGCGTCGTCGCCTGCCGCTCGGCCTCCCCGAGCAGCAGTTCGGCGAGCTCGGGGTCCTGGCGCCGCAGCACGTCAACAGCGCCATCGCTCTCAAGGGCAGGTACGACCGACATGGCGGACTCCGGACGTCGACGGTGACGTGAGTCCAGGGTAGGCCCGAGCGCCCCTTAGGGGCGCGGGGAACTGCACGACAAGCCACGACGGGCCCGCAGCCGCAGACCAACCCCCCGAGGCACCCCCTCAGGCGCGCACCTCACGCCTTCGCGGCGACCCCGGTCAACGCCGTCACCACCGGATCCAGCGCGAGCTGTATCTCGTCCCCGATCGACCGGAAGAAGGTCAAAGGGGCGCCGTACGGGTCGTACACCTCGTCCGCCTCGGCCGTGGGCGCGAGAAGCCACCCGCGTAGAGCCGCCGCAGCGCGGACCAGGGCGCGGGCCCGTTCGATCATGCCGTCGTCGAGCGGTGGCAGCGTGGCCGGGTCGATCGCCTTCACCAGGCGGGTGAACTCCTTCAGGGTGAAGGTGCGCAGGCCCGCCGAGTGCCCCATGGAGATGACCTGCGCGCGGTGGTCCCGCGTGGCCGTGAGCACCAGGTCCGCCCGGATCACGTGCTCGTCGAGCAGCTCGCGCCCGGTGAACCCGGAGGGGTCGGCGCCGAACTCGGTGAGGACCGCCTCGGCGTTGGCCTCCATGGGCGCGCCCTCGTGGCCCCACGTACCGGCGCTCTCCACGATGAGGCCGCCGAACAGCGGGTCGCCGAGCCGGTCCGCCAGGGCATGACGGGTCAGCCGCTCGGTGATCGGTGAGCGGCATACGTTGCCGGTGCTGACATGGAGGATGCGGAAGGCGTCCCGCGAGGCCCCGTTCCACTGCTGAGCCCCCGTGACCCCCTGACGCGTGCCTATGCCACGCCCCGCGTCAGGGGCTGTCAATTCGCCACCTCGAGGTCGGGGACCACCTTGCGCAGCTCCTCGGCCGACAGCGCGCCCGCACGGAGCAGGACCGGTACCTTTCCCGTGACGTCGACGATCGACGAGGGGACGATTCCGGGCGTGGGCCCGCCGTCCAGGTAGACGGAGACGGAGTCGCCGAGCATCTCCTGGGCGGCGTCACAGTCCTCGGGGGACGGGTGGCCGGTCAGGTTGGCGGAGGAGACGGCCATGGGGCCGACCTCGGTCAGCAGCTCGATGGCGACGGGGTGCAGCGGCATGCGTACGGCGACCGTGCCCCGGGTGTCGCCCAGGTCCCACTGCAGGGACGGCTGGTGCTTGGCGACGAGGGTGAGGGCGCCCGGCCAGAAGGCGTCGACGAGTTCCCAGGCCATCTCGGAGAAGTCCGTGACGAGGCCGTGCAGGGTGTTCGGGGAACCGATCAGCACGGGCGTGGGCATGCCACGGCCGCGGCCCTTGGCCTCCAGCAGGTCGTTGACGGCCTCGGCGGAGAACGCGTCGGCACCGATGCCGTAGACCGTGTCGGTCGGGAGGACCACCAGCTCGCCGCGTCGGACGGCGGACGCGGCCTCGCGCAGACCGGTCGTGCGGTCGGTCGCGTCGTTGGTGTCGTATCGCCGAGCCATTTAGCGGGCCTCCTCGTACACGTACTGCTGGGGGTAGGAAGTGTGGGTGATGCTCACGGCGTGGCCCTGCGGGCGGTCGCGAAGCGCGGGCGGTTGTTGAGGTCCGGGTGGTCGGCCGCGTCGGCCCAGCCGCGTTCCTCGGTGAAGATCCACGGCACCTGGCCGCCCTGGGTGTCCGCGTGTTCGACGACGACGACGCCGCCGGGGCGCAGCAGCCGGTGTGCGGTGCGTTCCAGGCCCCGGATGAGGTCGAGGCCGTCCTCGCCCGAGAACAGGGCGAGTTCGGGATCGTGGTCCCGGGCCTCGGGGGCGACGTACTCCCACTCCGTGAGCGGGATGTACGGCGGGTTGGAGATGACCAGGTCGACCTGGCCGTCGAGGTCCTGGAAGGCGTCCAGGGCGTCGCCCTGCCGCAGGTCGACCCTGGACCCCTCCATGTTCTTGCGGGTCCACGCCAGCGCGTCCTCGGACAGCTCCACGGCGTGTACGCGCGAGCGCGGGACCTCCTGGGCGAGGGCCAGCGCGATGGCGCCGGATCCGGTGCACAGGTCGACGATCAGCGGCTCGACGACGTCCATCGCGCGGACGGCGTCTATGGCCCAGCCGACGACCGACTCGGTCTCGGGGCGGGGGACGAACACGCCCGGCCCGACCTGGAGTTCCAGGTAGCGGAAGAAAGCCCGCCCGGTGATGTGCTGGAGCGGCTCGCGGGCCTCGCGGCGGGCGATGACCTCCCAGTAGCGGGCGTCGAAGTCGATGTCCTTGACGGTGTGCAGGGTGCCCCGCTTCACGCCGTGCACGAACGCGGCGAGTTCCTCCGCGTCGTTGCGCGGCGAGGGCACGCCCGCGTCGGCGAGCCGCTGGGTGGCCTGAGCCACCTCCGCGAGCAGCAAGCTGCGGGGGCTCGGGGGCCGTCCCCCAATGTTCTGCTGCACGCTGGTCCTCCGGTACTCGTGACTCGTACGGGGCCGTACTGGGCTGGTACTGGGCTCGTACGGGGGTGTTACGCCGCCGCGAGCTTCGCGGCGGAGTCCGCGTCGACACAGGCCTGGATGACGGCGTCGAGGTCGCCGTCCAGCACCTGGTCGAGGTTGTAGGCCTTGAAGCCGACGCGGTGGTCCGAGAGGCGATTCTCCGGGAAGTTGTACGTACGGATCTTCTCGGAGCGGTCGACGGTGCGGACCTGGCTGCGGCGGGCGTCGGCGGCCTCCTTCTCCGCTTCCTCCACGGCTGCCGCGAGGAGCCTGGAGCGCAGGATACGCATCGCCTGCTCCTTGTTCTGCAGCTGGCTCTTCTCGTTCTGGCAGGAGGCGACGACTCCGGTGGGAACGTGCGTGATGCGCACCGCCGAGTCGGTCGTGTTGACGGACTGACCGCCGGGACCCGAGGAGCGGTACACGTCGATACGGAGGTCGCTCGGGTTGATCTCCACGTCGACCTCCTCCGCCTCGGGGGTGACGAGGACACCGGCCGCGGAGGTGTGGATACGGCCCGCGGACTCGGTCGCCGGCACGCGCTGCACGCGGTGCACCCCGCCCTCGTACTTCAGACGGGCCCAGACGCCCTGGCCGGGCTCGGTGGCGCCGTTGCCGCCCTTGGTCTTCACAGCGACCTGGACGTCCTTGTAGCCGCCCTGATCGGACTCGGTGGCGTCGATGATCTCGGTCTTCCAGCCGACGCGCTCGGCGTAGCGGAGGTACATGCGCAGGAGGTCCCCGGCGAACAGGGCGGACTCGTCGCCGCCGGCGCCGGCCTTGACCTCCAGGATGACGTCCTTGTCGTCGTTGGGGTCACGCGGAACGAGCAGCAGGCGGAGCTTCTCGGTGAGCTCCTCGCGCTGCTTCTCCAGTTCCTTGACCTCGGCGGCGAAGTCGGGGTCGTCGAGGGCGAACTCCTTCGCCGTCCCGATGTCGTCCCCGGTCTGCTTCCAGGAGCGGTACGTCCCGACGATCGGGGTCAGCTCGGCGTAGCGCTTGTTGAGCTTGCGCGCGTTGGCCTGGTCGGCGTGGACCGACGGGTCGGCGAGCTTCTTCTCCAGGTCGGCGTGCTCGGTGAGCAGATCCTCGACGGCCTCGAACATGGGGGCTCCTGAAAACGTCTGTACGTGTCGTACGTGGGGGAAGTCGGGCGACCAAAAACGCCGGTCCAGGTACGCCCCGGAGGGCGAACGTGGACCGGCGCTGGTGCCTCGCTACTTCTTGGAGCCGGCAGCGGCCTTGCCGAAGCGGGCCTCGAAGCGGGCCACACGGCCACCGGTGTCGAGGATCTTCTGCTTGCCCGTGTAGAACGGGTGGCACTCGGAGCAGACCTCGGCGCGGATGTTGCCGCTCGTGATCGTGCTGCGGGTGGTGAACGACGCGCCACAGGTGCAGCTGACCTGCGTCTCGACGTACTCGGGGTGGACTTCGCGCTTCAAGGGGTTCTCCTAGTTTCGGGAGGGCTCCGGGTCGCCTCCGCGGGATGCGGGTGCGTGAACCGGGGCCGACGTACCAGTCTGCCAGGACTGGGCGCATCCCCCAAAACGAGGGGTGGGGGTTGGATATTCCCTGCGGGTCCGTCGGGCTTCTCGCGCAGTTCCCCGCGCCCCTGGAAACGGGGGCTTCGCCCCCTGTTTCCAGCTAGCTCACCACGCCCGCCGCGTCGCCCTTCGCCGTGCCCTTGGTGGCGGCCGCCGGGATGGGGCGGTCCGCCTTCAGGGCCTTCCAGACCAGCTGGGCCTTGGCGTCGTCCACTATGACCCTGTTGGGGTTCGCCGGGTCGTACTCCACCGGCATGGTGATCATGCTCATGTGGGCGGAGCTGATGCTCTTGAGGCCCGACGCGAAGGAGGTCAGGGTGCGTACGGAGCCCAGGTCGGAGTCGGTCGTGACGGCCTTGGTGGCGGTGTCCGCGAGGTCGAAGAGCTTCTTGGGGTTCGTCAGGACGCCGACGTCCTTGATCTGGTCGACCAGTGCCTTGATGAACGCCTGCTGGAGCTGGATGCGGCCGAGGTCCGAGCCGTCGCCGACGCCGTGGCGGGTACGGACCAGGCCGAGCGCCTGTGAGCCGTTGAGGCGGTGCGTGCCGGCCTTCAGGTTCAGGTGGCTGTCGGAGTCCCTGATGTCCTTCGTCGTGGTCACCTCGACGCCGCCGAGCTCGTCCACGAGCTTCTGGAAGCCGGTGAAGTCGACCTCGACGTAGTGGTCCATACGGATCCCGGAGAGCGACTCGACGGTCTTCACCGCGCAGGCGGCGCCCCCCGTGGAGTACGCGGAGTTGAACATCACGCCGGAGGCCGCGTCGTGGGTGACGCCCTTGGCGTCCGTGCACTCGGGGCGGTCGACGAGGGTGTCCCGGGGTATGGAGACCACACTGGCCTTCTTGTGGCCCTCGTAGACGTGGACGATCATCGCGGTGTCCGAGCGGGCGCTGCCGTCGTCCGTACCGCCGCCGAGCTTCCTGTTGGCGCCGGAGCGGGTGTCGGAGCCCAGGACCAGGATGTCCTCGGAGCCGTTGTCGACGTTGGTGGGGCGGTCGGTGCCGAGGACCTGGTTGATGTCGACGCTCTTGATGTTGCCGTTGAGCTTGAAGTACACGTAGCCGAGGCCGGTGCCGCCGAGCACGACGATGGCCGCGGCGACCCAGGCGGTGATCAGGAGCGCCCTGGAGTGCTTGCCGCGGGGCTTGCGGCGGCTGCCCCTCTGCACCGGCTTCACCGGATCTGACGGATTGCTCTCGGCGGACATGCGCTTCCCTCGGTCTCGACCGGTCGGTTACCCCCTGCTTTCAGGGCCAGTCCCTTTTCCGTCGTAACTCGCTCAGTCAGACGGTCATTACGGAAAAAGGGTTGCACAACGCGCTGTGCCCTTCGCGTGTCGCGAAGGGCACAGCGCGTGACCGAACGGGCGGGATCTTCCTCGCGAATCGCCCAGAAGACCCCTTTCACCTGCGGGTTCAGCTGATGATGTCCCACTGCTTGTAGTCGGTTCCGACGGACTTCGGTGTGCCGAAGATCTCGCTCGTACCCTTGCCGGTGCCCGGGTAGAGGTACATCGTCCCGGCGGGCGTACGGGCCAGGAAGTCGGCCTTTCCGTCGCCGGTCACGTCGCCGGGGGTGACCAGGGTGTTGAAGCCGCCCCAGGTGCGCACCTTGACCCGGGCCGCGAAGGCCTGGGAGCCGGCCTTGCCGTTGCCCTTGAGGAGGTAGCCGACCGAGCCGGTCTTGGTGCGGGCGAGCAGGTCGGCCTTGCCGTCGCCGTTGAAGTCGCCGTGGCCGACGATCGAGTTGTACTGGTTCCAGCCGGAGGACACCTTCGACGGGGCCCCGAAGGTGCCGTTGCCGTTGCCCGGGTAGATCCACAGGACGCCCGCGGAGTCGACCGAGAGGACGTCGGGCTTGTAGTCGCCGGTGACGTCGCCCGGGGTGATGATCCGGGTGCGGCTCTTCCAGTTGGTGAAGATCTGCTTCGTGTCCCAGGCGCCGCCGCTGCCGTCGGACGTGGGCACGTAGTGCATCCAGTAGACCGCGCCCGAGGCGCTGTCACGGATCACCAGGTCCTGGTAGTCGTCCCGGTTCAGGTCGGTCTGCAGCACGACGTTGACGCCGTCCCAGTTGCCCCAGGGCTCGCTGGCGCCGAAGCTGGTGCCCTTGGAGTCCTTCTCGTAGGCGACCTTCGTGGAGGCGCGGCGCAGCCACAGGTCGGCCATGTGGTCACCGCTGAGGTTCGCGTCCTCGACCCGCGGGTACACGGCGCCGACGTACGAGGTGACCTTCGAGAAGACGCTGTAGGCGCCCTTCTCCACGCAGTCCGTCACACCCCACGAGACGACGCCGACGACCTTGCCCGCGACCACGAGGGGCCCGCCGGAGTCGCCGTTGCAGGTCGTGGTGGTACCGGTGTCGCTGCCGGTGGCGGGCTGGCCCGCACAGACCATGTGCCCCTTGACGAAGTCACTGCCGTACGCGCCCGTGCAGGTGGCGTCGGACTGGATCGGCAGCGTGGCCGTCTTCAGGGTCGCGGAGATGTCCTGGGTGGTGGAGCTGGTGCGGCCCCAGCCGTAGACCTTGGCGTTGGTGAGCGCCTTGTAGGAGACGGTGTCACCGGCGGTCGTCATCCGGATCGGCGCGGCCGTCACGGGCCGGTCGAGCGTCAGGACGGCGATGTCGTTGTCGAACGTCGTCGAGTTGTAGGACGGGTTGTTCCACTGGCGCCAGACACCAGCCTCGGCCCCGTCCGTGTTCCCGTCGGCGTCAGGCAGGGACGCCGTGCCGGTGATGATGCTCCCGTTGGCCTTCCAGTTGTAGCCCTTGACGCAATGCGCGGCGGTGAGGATCTTCGTCGGCGCGATGACGGCGCCGCCGCAGAAGAATCCGATGTCATCGCCGGTCGCGGTGGTGCCCTTGTCGTCGTAGTACCAGAGCTGGGCCATATACGGCGCCGCAGAGATAGTGGTCGTCGAACCACCGATGATCTTCGCGTCCTTGGTGCCACCGACGGTGCCGGCGGTCAGCGCCGACTTCTTCGTGGTGACGCCCGGGGTGTCGTCGCCCGCGACGGCGCCCGCGATGCGCTGCTCCAACTCGGCGGTGCTCGGTACCGCGCTGCGGCTCAGGTCCGCGGTCGGCCGCGGCAGGGCCGTGGCAGCGTTCGCGGACGACATCATCAGCGCACCGGTGACCGCGGCGGCGAGGCTGACGGCGACCACGGGAACGGCGATCCGCACACGTCGTCTGTGGCGGCCCTCACCGGACAGGGATATACCCACTCAAGTCCCCCCTAGGGATCGTTAGTTCGGGCACACCACGAGAATCGGCCCGAAGAGCGCGATCGTACACCTGTCTCATACACCAAAAAGGGCCACCCCCTTAACAAGGGGTGGCCCTTTTTGAACAGCTGGAACTACTCGAACCGTCTACCGAGCGTCAGTCGTTGCTGTTGCCGTTGCCCGGCGTCGTCTTCTGGATCTGGAGCAGGAACTCGGCGTTCGACTTCGTCTGCTTCATTTTGTCGAGAAGCAGCTCGATCGCCTGCTGCTGGTCGAGCGCGTGCAGCACCCTGCGCAGCTTCCAGGTGACGGCGAGCTCGTCGCTGCCGAGCAGGATCTCTTCCTTACGGGTACCGGACGCGTCGACGTCCACCGCCGGGAAGATGCGCTTGTCGGCGAGCTTCCGGTCGAGCTTGAGCTCGGCGTTGCCGGTGCCCTTGAACTCCTCGAAGATGACCTCGTCCATGCGGGACCCGGTGTCCACCAGCGCGGTGGCGAGGATGGTCAGCGAGCCGCCGTCCTCGATGTTGCGGGCCGCACCGAAGAAGCGCTTCGGCGGGTACAGGGCGGTCGAGTCGACACCACCGGACAGGATGCGGCCGGAGGCCGGGGCGGCGAGGTTGTACGCACGGCCCAGACGAGTGATCGAGTCGAGCAGTACGACGACGTCGTGGCCCAGTTCCACCAGGCGCTTGGCGCGCTCGATGGCCAGCTCGGCGACCGTGGTGTGGTCCTCGGCCGGACGGTCGAAGGTCGAGGAGATGACCTCGCCCTTCACCGACCGCTGCATGTCGGTGACCTCTTCCGGACGCTCGTCGACCAGGACGACCATCAGGTGGCACTCGGGGTTGTTCGTGGTGATCGCGTTGGCGATCGCCTGCATGATCATGGTCTTGCCGGTCTTCGGCGGGGCCACGATCAGACCGCGCTGGCCCTTACCGATCGGCGCGACGAGGTCGATGATGCGGGTGGTGAGGATGCCCGGGTCGGTCTCCAGACGGAGGCGGTCCTGGGGGTAGAGCGGGGTCAGCTTGTTGAACTCAGGCCGCCCGCGCCCGGATTCGGCCGCCATACCGTTGGCCGAGTCGAGCCGCACCAGCGCGTTGAACTTCTCGCGGCGCTCGCCGTCCTTGGGCTGACGCACGGCACCGGTGACGTGGTCGCCCTTGCGCAGGCCGTTCTTGCGGACCTGGGCGAGGGAGACGTACACGTCGTTGGGACCCGGCAGGTAGCCCGACGTACGGATGAAGGCGTAGTTGTCGAGGATGTCCAGGATGCCCGCGACGGGGATCAGGACGTCGTCGTCGGCGACCTGCGGCTCGTTCGGGCCGAACTCCTCGCGCCCACGACGGCCACGGCGGTCGCGGTAGCGCCCGCGACGGCCACGGCGTCCGCCGTCGAAGTCGTCGTCGTCCTGCGGTCCGTTGTCCCTGGGGCCGTTGTCGCGGGGCCCACTGTCGCGCTGGTCGCGCTGCTGCCGGTCCTGCCGCTCCTGGCGGTCCTGACGGCCGCCGGCCTGCTGCTGGCCCTGCTGGGCCGCGCGCTGCTGCGTACCGCCGGCCTGCTGCTCGTCGGCCTTGGCGCCACGGCGGTCGCGGTCCCGGCCGCGGTCACCGCGGTCGCTGCGCTCCCGGCGGCCCTGGCGGCCCTGTCGGCCGTCGCCGTCCCCGGTGTCGGCCTGCGCGGCCGGAGTCTCGGACCTCGACTCGCTCTGCGCGTCGGCGACGACCGTCTCGGGGCTGCCCGCCTCGGCGGTGGCGCGGCGCCGGCGGCGCTCGGCCGGGGCGTCGTCGCCCCCGTCGCGGGAGGGTCCTCCCGCGGGCTGGCCGGGGATCTCGATCTGCTGCTGGGCCACGGCCTTCTCGGCGGGCGCCTCGACGACCTGTACGGCCGACTTCTTCTCGGCGGCGGGCGCGGTGTCATCACCCGTGCGGGCCTTGGAGGTGGCGCGACGCCTGGGCTTGGTCTCGGCGGCGTCCCCGGCGGGGGCGGCTGCGGCCTTGGGGGTCCCGCCCCCGGCCTGCGCTTCCTTGATGACCTCGATCAGCTGGCTCTTGCGCATCCGCGCGGTGCCCTTGATCCCGAGGCCGGATGCGACCTGCTGCAGTTCGGCCAGCACCATGCCGTCGAGGCCGGTACCGCGGCGCCGCCGGGAGCCGGCACCCGTGGCAGGCGCGGAGGCGTCCGTGGAGGGCGCCGCAGCGGTCTCCTCGACACGTGCGCCCATCAGATCGGTGGTGTCGCTCACGAAGGGTCCTTCCCTGGAGCGGACGTCGGCCTGTCTGGCACGGCGACCGGTTTTGCTGTCCGGCTTCGGTCCTTCATGAGTGGACCGTGCCGGGGCGGTGGTCCGCCGAAGCGGCGGAAGAGGTTCTGGTGATGGCGCTTCCCAAAACCGTGACACTGGCTGGCGGTGTCAGGCGGCTTGGTCGCACCGGTTCCGAAGCGTGCCCTGATTGCCGCTCAGCGCCTGCACACGACGAATCGAACGCCGCATGAAACACAGAGTGGCTTGGGGGGCTCCCGGAAGAATGTCTGTCCCGGACGGGGACAGAAAGCACCTCGCCATGGTGGGGTCGGGTGCAGACTTGAGGTTAACACTACCGGATCCAACAAACATTCCCCCTCTCCAAATCCGGCAACCGTATGTAGTTGAAAGTCACAGCGTCGCATGTCACAGCGTTGGAAATCGCGGCCTCGACGGCCGCGGCGTCTAACGCCGCAAGTGCCCTGGTGCGCGCCCCGTTGATGTCTTCGCCCTAGCTCTCTCCGGGTGCCGCGAGCGGCAGAACGCTCGCGCCCCGGGCGTCGAGGCCGAGCCGGTTGGCGGCCCAGCCGTCGCCCGCCAGTTGGGAGACCTTGTCGGCGGTCGCCTCGTCGGCCAGAGCCAGGACCGTGGGCCCGGCACCGGAGATCACCGCGGGGATGCCGTCGGCCCGCAGCCGCTCCACCAGCGCCGTGCTCTCCGGCATGGCGGGGGCGCGGTAGTCCTGGTGCAGCCGGTCCTCGGTGGCAGGCAGCAGAAGCTCGGGACGCCTGGTCAGAGCCTCGACGAGCAGGGCGGCGCGCCCCGCGTTGGTCGCGGCGTCGACGTGCGGGACGGTGCGCGGCAGGAGGCCTCGCGCGGTCTCCGTGAGCACCGCCTTCCCGGGGACGAACACCACCGGAACGACCGCGCCGGCGGGCTCCATCCTGATCGCCCGGGCGGCTCCGGCCTCCATCCAGGAGAGCGTGAACCCGCCGAGGAGACAGGCGGCCACGTTGTCCGGGTGTCCCTCGATCTCGGTGGCGAGTTCGAGCAGCGCCTCGTCGTCGAGCCGGCTGTCGCCGCCTATGGTGACGGCCCGCGCGGCGACGATGCCGGCGCAGATGGCGGCCGAGGAGGATCCGAGTCCCCGTCCGTGCGGGATCCGGTTGGCGCACACGATCTCCAGGCCCCGGGGCTGTCCGCCCAGCAGGTCGAAGGCGGTGCGCAGGGAACGTACGAGCAGGTGGTTCTCGTCGCGCGGGAGGGTCTCGCTGCCCTCACCCGCGATGTCGATGTGCAGCCCGGAGTCGGCCACCCGGACGACCACGTCGTCGTACAACGCCAGCGACAGGCCGAGGGCGTCGAAGCCCGGACCGAGATTGGCGCTGGTGGCGGGGACGCGCACCCGGACGGCGGCGGCACGGAACGCTGGACCGGCCATCGCTCGATGACTCTCCTTGAGCTGCGATTTCGTCGAAGACGTTCGATTCGACACTTCGATACGACACTGGGAAACGACTGGTGGAGGAACGGCTGACGACCTACGGGGAGACCCTCGGGCCGCTGAGGCAACGCGGCGCCGCGCCATACGCGGGGGCATATGCGGCGGGCGGGTTCACCCCAGCTTATCGAAGGAAGGTTCTGTGGCGACATAGGGCGCACAGGAGGCGCACGATGCGTGTCGTAAGCCCCCTGTGCACCCGCCGTGGGGAGTACCCCACTTCCGGCGTTTCAGTACCCGGTCTACGCGAGTCCGAGTCGCTCGGCGGCGGTCGCGGCGTCCACCGGGACGACGACCGGCTTCGGTGCGCCCTCGGTGGCCCAGCCCGGGTCCTTCAGGCCGTTGCCGGTGACCGTGCAGACGATGGTCTGGCCCGGGTCGACCTTGCCCTGCTCCGCCGCCTTCAGCAGACCGGCGACGGACGCGGCGGACGCCGGCTCGACGAAAACGCCCTCCTGCGCGGCCAACAGCCGGTAGGCGCGCAGGATCTCACGGTCCGTCACCTCGTCGATGAAACCACCGGACTCGTCGCGCGCGGCCAGCGCCTGCTTCCAGGAGGCCGGGTTGCCGATACGGATCGCGGTGGCGAGCGTCGAGGGGTCCTTGACGATCTCGCCGCGCACGATCGGGGCACTACCGGCCGCCTGGAACCCCCACATGCGCGGGGTGCGCCGGGCGATGCCGTCGGCGGCGTACTCGGTGTAGCCCTTCCAGTACGCGGTGATGTTGCCCGCGTTGCCGACCGGCAGGACATGGATGTCGGGCGCGTCACCGAGCATGTCGACGATCTCGAAGGCGGCCGTCTTCTGCCCCTCGATACGCACCGGGTTGACCGAATTCACCAGCGCCACGGGGTAGTTGTCGCTCAGCGAGCGGGCGAGGGTGAGGCAGTCGTCGAAGTTGCCGTCGACCTGGAGGATCTTGGCGCCGTGGACCAGCGCCTGCCCCATCTTGCCGAGGGCGATCTTCCCCTGGGGCACGAGAACGGCCGAGACCATGCCCGCGCGCACGGCGTAGGCGGCGGCGGAGGCAGACGTGTTGCCCGTGGAGGCACAGATGACCGCCTTGGCGCCCTCCTCCTTGGCCCGGGTGATGGCCATGGTCATACCGCGGTCCTTGAAGGACCCGGTCGGGTTGGCGCCCTCCACCTTGAGGTGGACCTCGCAGCCCGTGCGCTCGGAGAGCACCTGCGCGGGGACGAGGGGCGTGCCGCCCTCCCGGAGCGTCACGACCGGTGTGCTGGCGGAGACGGGCAGCCGGTCCCGGTACTCCTCGATGATTCCGCGCCACTGGTGGGTCATTGCTGGTTACTCTCCTTCAACCCGCATGATGCTTGCGACACCCCGCACGGTGTCGAGCTTGCGCAACGCCTCGACGGTTCCGCCCAGGGCGGCGTCGGACGCACGATGGGTGACGACGACAAGGGAGGCCTCGCCGTCCTTGCCCGTCTGCCGAACCGTATCGATGGAGACACCGTGCTCGGCGAACACGGTGGCCACCTGGGCGAGAACACCCGGTTTGTCGGCGACGTCGAGGCTGATGTGATAGCGGGTGACCACATCGCCCATGCCCGAGACGGGCAGCGCGGCATACGCCGACTCGCCGGGCCCCGTGGTCCCGCTGAGCCGGTTGCGGCACACGGCGACGAGGTCACCGAGCACAGCGGAGGCCGTCGGCGCACCGCCGGCTCCGGGCCCGTAGAACATCAGCTGACCGGAGGCGTCGGACTCGACGAACACGGCGTTGTAGGCGCCGCGCACGGAGGCGAGCGGGTGCGTCAGCGGGATCATGGCCGGATGCACGCGCGCGGTGACGGACTGGCCGTCCCCGGCCCGCTCGCAGATGGCGAGCAGTTTGATGGTGCAGCCCATGTTCCTGGCGGAGGCGAAGTCGGAGGCGGTGACCTCGGTCATGCCCTCGCGGTAGACGTCGTCGAGACGCACGCGCGTGTGGAAGGCGATTCCGGCGAGGATGGCGGCCTTGGCGGCGGCGTCGAAGCCCTCGACGTCGGCGGTGGGGTCGGCTTCCGCGTACCCGAGGGCGGTGGCCTCATCGAGGGCTTCCTGATATCCGGCGCCCGTGGAGTCCATCTTGTCGAGGATGAAGTTGGTGGTGCCGTTGACGATCCCGAGGACCCGGTTCACCTTGTCGCCGGCGAGGGACTCGCGCAGCGGCCGGATGAGCGGGATGGCACCGGCGACGGCGGCCTCGTAGTACAGGTCCGCGTCGTGCTCCTCGGCGGCGGCGTGGAGGGCGGCGCCGTCCTGGGCGAGAAGGGCCTTGTTGGCGGAGACGACGGACGCGCCGTGCTCGAAGGCGGCGGTGATGAGGGAGCGAGCGGGCTCGATGCCGCCGATGACCTCGACGACGACGTCGATGTCGCCGCGTTTGACGAGGGCGGTGGCGTCGGTGGTGACGAGGGCGGGGTCGATGCCCTCACGGACCTTGGAGGGCCGCCGTACGGCCACGCCCGCGAGTTCGACGGGAGCGCCGATCCTGGCGGCGAGATCGTCGGCGTGCGTCGTCATGATGCGCGCCACCTCTGAGCCGACGACCCCACAGCCCAGCAGCGCCACCTTCAGCGGACGCGTACGCATCATCCGACCTCGTTTCCTCATACCGTCTACGGTTCATAAGTCTCACTCACCGGACTGAAGTTTCTGTCCATCGTCCGGATCGTGAGATGTCTATTTCGTTTTCCGAGCGGCGGAAGACAGAAGATCTTCCGCCGCGTCCTCGAATTCTGCTCCAGGGGTTCCGCTCCTGAGAGATTCTGCCGTCACCCCACGTCGAGCCGGAGCAGATCCTCCTCGGTCTCCCTACGGACGATCACCCGGGCCTCCCCCTCACGCACGGCGACGACCGGCGGGCGCAGGGCGTGGTTGTAGTTGCTGGCCATGGACCGGCAGTACGCGCCGGTCGCCGGCACCGCGATCAGGTCGCCCGGTGCCAGGTCGGCGGGCAGGAAGGCGTCCTTGACGACGATGTCCCCGCTCTCGCAGTGCTTGCCGACGACCCGCACCAGCATGGGCGCGGCCTCGGAGGTCCGGGAGACGAGAGCGACGCTGTACTCGGCGTCGTACAACGCGGTCCGGATGTTGTCGGACATCCCGCCGTCGACGGAGACGTATGTGCGCAGCCCGTCGAGGGGCTTGATGGTGCCGACCTCGTAGAGGGTGAAGGCGGTGGGCCCGACGATGGCGCGCCCCGGCTCGACGGAGATCCGCGGAGTGCGCAGCTTGGCGGACTCGCACTCCCGGGTGACGATCTCGTGGAGCGCCTTGGCGATCTCGTGCGGCTCGCGCGGGTCGTCGTCGCTGGTGTAGGCGATACCGAGCCCACCGCCGAGGTCGATCTCGGGCAGCTCGACGCCGTGCTCGTCACGGATGTCCTTGAGCAGCCCGACGACGCGATGCGCGGCGACCTCGAACCCGGACATGTCGAAGATCTGCGACCCGATGTGCGAGTGGATTCCGATCAGCTCCAGTCCGTCGAGCTGCAGAGCCCGCCGCACGGCCTCGGCGGCCTGCCCGCCGGCCAGCGGAATACCGAACTTCTGGTCCTCGTGGGCGGTGGCGATGAACTCGTGCGTATGGGCTTCCACGCCGACGGTGATACGGATCTGCACGCGCTGCCGCTTACCGAGGGACTGCGCGATGTGCGCGACGCGGACGATCTCCTGGAAGGAGTCGAGCACGATCCGCCCGACACCGGCACGAATGGCGGTCTCGATCTCGTCCACGGACTTGTTGTTGCCGTGGAAGGCGATGCGGTCGGCGGGCATCCCGGCGGAGAGCGCGGTGGTGAGTTCGCCCCCGGAACAGACGTCGAGGTTGAGTCCTTCGTCGTGCAGCCAGCGCACGACGGCCCGGGAGAGAAACGCCTTGCCGGCGTAGAAGACGTCGGCGTCGGCCCCGAAGGCGGTACGCCACGCGCGGGCGCGCTCACGGAAGTCGACTTCGTCGATGAGATAGGCCGGGGTGCCGAACTCCTCGGCGAGCCTCGTGACCTCGACCCCGCCGACGCTGACGACGCCGTCGGCCGTACGGGTGACGGTCGACGCCCAGACCTTCGGGTCCAGGTGGTTGAGGTCGGCGGGCGGCGCGGAGGGATGTCCCTCGGGCAGCACATCGGCGTGACGGGGCCCGGCGGGGTGTGCGGAACGGCTCATGACTGCGTGCTTCCTCAGAGGTGTCAGAGGTGGTTCAAAGATATTCGGGTGCGTCGATACCGAGCAGGGACAGGCCGCCGGCCAGCACCGTCCCGGCGGCTTCGGCGAGCGCGAGCCGGGCTCGGTGGGCGGCCGAGGGTTTCTCGTCGCCGAGCGGCAGCACGGTGGGGAGGAAGGCGAGCGTGGCATCGGCAAGGGTGACGAGATGCCGGGCGAGCCGGTCCGGGGCGCGATGGGTGGCGGCGCCGAGGAGCAGACGGGGGTGGTCGGCGAGGGCGAGGTGAAGGGCGGCCGGTACGTCGTCCAGGTCACCGGCGTACGCGGCGAAGCCGAGGTCGGCGGCGTTCCGGCCGAGGGCACGGGTACGGGCGTAGGCGTAACGCACCCGGAAGAGGGGGTTGCTCTCCCGCTGGACCAGATGCTCGGCGCCGACCCGGACCCGATCGTGCGGGGCGGGATGGAGAAGGGCCCAGCGGGCGGCGTCGGGGCCCAGGGGGGCGGGGTCGCCGGGGGCGGGGGGAAGGTTGCGGAGGTCGAGAATCCCTAGGCCAGGGCCGCCGCTGCCACCAAGGTCCCCGCCATCGCCGTGGGTGAGGGTGCCTTGGGTACTGGTGTCGCGGTGAAGCCGGACGCGGGCGCCTTGGGAGGCGACGATCCGGGCGACCGCGTCGGCGACGACTTCGGCTCGGGGTTCGTACGCGAGGGGCAGCCGTACCGACAGCAGCTGCCCTGCGAGGGCGTCACCGTGTCCGTAGCGCGGCCCCTGGCTGAGGATCTCCCGTACGAGGGCTGCGGGGGCGGCACTGTCGAGGCTGATGTTGAGGAATCCGGGCCCGGTGATCTCGACGCCACGGACGCCGGGTGCGGCGCTGATCCGCTCGCACAGGACTTCGGCGACGTAGCGGGGAGTGCGGCCGGCGGGCCTGGCCAGCTGCAGCGCGATGTTCGTGGCGTAGTCCCCGGAGCCGCCGGGTCCGGGCGCCGCGACGACGGCGCGTGCGGGGACGGCGACGGTCAGCTCTCCCGCGTCGACAGCACGACGCACCGCACACAGCACGGTACGAGAGAGCTCGACGGGGGTCACGGGACCAGCGTATGGGAGGAGGGGGGTGGGTAGGCGACTGGGTTTGGGGTGCGTCCGGCATGTGGACAGAGGAGGGAAGGAGAGGGAAGGGAAGGCGTGGGACGACCGGAGGGGCGGCGAGTACCGGTCTCAGCCGCCGACACCCCGGCCGGCTCGCTCGGCCTCTCCGGGGGCGCCGAGGGGGTCAAGGGGTCCGAGGGGCGGCACGGCCGCGGGCCCGCGGGAAGGTCCGAGGGCGCTTTCGAGGGAGGCGCCGTCCCGCCCGCGTTCGGCCAACTGCTGTACGAGGGTGATGAGTTCGGAGGGGTCGAAGGGCTTGGCGAGAAACGCGTCGACGCCGACCTCCAGCCCCGCCTCGACCTCGTACTCCGTACAGGCGCTGATGATGGCGAGGGGCAGGCCGCGGGTACGGGGATCGGCACGCAGCCGGGCGGCGGTGCGCAGACCGTCGAGCCGAGGCATCGCGACGTCGAGGGTGACGACATCGGGGCAGACCTGATGAACGACATCCAGACACTCGGCACCATCAGCCGCGGTCACGACCTCGAAACCCTCCAGTTCGAGGTTGACCCTGATCAGCTGCCGGATGACCTTGTTGTCGTCCACAACAAGCACCCGGCCGGACACGCCCGGCACAAGTCGAGGGTAGGTCGAGACCGGCCACCGCGTCCGGCTTTTACCTACTTCCACTGCCCCCGAACGAGCACCGGCCCGGCCCACGCCCGGCTCCCAAAACCCGTTCCTGATCACCCCGAACGAGCTGGTAGGGTTCTACCCGTCAGAGCGCAACGCGCCAGACACGCCCCCGTAGCTCAGGGGATAGAGCAACGGCCTCCGGAGCCGTGTGCGCAGGTTCGAATCCTGCCGGGGGCACCTTGAATGAGGTGCCTAAAGACCCCGCCATCAGCGCAGTAGCTGAGGACGGGGTCTTCGCGTGTGTGCAGGCGGATGCCGCTGAAAGCAGCTGTTTGTCAGTGATCACGTAATGGTGACGTAATGATCTTGAGGGTCTTCCGGCAGGTCAGCGACCGTTTCCCGAAGCCCTGAGCGTAGCTTTCCGACACAGCCGCTGAAGCCCCGGATCGCTCCGGGGCTTCAGTGTGTGCGTGAGTGGTGCGTGGGCCGCCTTCAGCCTTCGGCTTCGGGCCCCTCCCCCAGCCCCTTCAGGATCCGGTCGTTCATCTCCTGCTCCTGGCCGTCGATGCACTTCGCGTAGATCTTCAGCAGGACATCGACCGAGTGACCAGCTCGGGCCGCCACCTTCGGGGCAGGTACGCCGGAGTTGAGCCACCGGGAGACACCCGCATGCCACAGGTCGTACGGCCGACGCAGAGGAGACCTGGCCCGGTACGAGTGCCAACTCCCGCGCCTGCTTCCATTCACGCGGGTAAGACGACGCGGCCACGACGTTGCCCCGCTCGCTCGCGAAGAGCCGACCGCCCTTCGCCGTGCCGAACTCCTTCAGGTGCTCACGGAACGGCACCACCAGCGAAGGCGGTATCGGCACGATGCGGACCTCACCTTGTGCACGTTGGCTGCGACCCCGCCGATCGCGCGCCTCGCACGAGTCGCTCCACTCCTTGCCCGTGGTCGGACGCGTCTCGCCGACGTACGTCACGGCTGAGATTCCCCCGTTGCGCGGGAGTGGCTGACCAGCACCGCGGCGACTCTCGTGCAAGCCCATCGAACAGGGGAGGATGCTCGGTAGGATAGGTAGCATGAGTGAGCCTACCGGTAAGTACTCGATCACCATGCCTCGAGATGTCGCCGAAGCCGCCAAGGCCCGCAGTGGCCCCTCCGGACTGTCCGCCTACGTCGCCGCAGCCGTAGCCCGCCAGATCGAGCGGGACAACCTCAACGAACTCATCACGGTGGCGGAGGCCGAACACGGCCCCATTGGCGATGAAGAGATCCAGGCTCTGCGCGACCAACTCCACCAAGCCCGGAAGCATCAGACCCAGGGCGGGGCGAACGCCGCGTGACCCCCTCCCCCGCCACCCCAGGCGGCACCCTGGTCCTCGACAGCGAAGGGCTGGCCAAGGCCGTCCTGCGCGACCGTACGGTCACCGGCTGGCTCGCCCTCGCCCGGGCCGACGACCTGCGGGTGATCACATCCGCAGCCACCCTCGTGGAAGTGATTCACCCACGGATCAATCGCCCAGCCCTGGAATGGACCCTGTCCCGCCTCGTCATCGAACCGGTAACCGAGCCCATCGCCCGTCACGCCGCCGCCCTCCTCGTCGATGCCCGTCTGCACGGCCACAAGTACGCCATCGACGCGATGCTCGGCGCCACGGCGCTGGCAGCCCCCGCCCCCGTCACCGTCCTCACCTCTGGCCCCGAGGACCTCACTTCGCTCTGCCGCGGGCGCGTCACCGTCATCAAGATCTGAGGGCACACCGCCCGCCCGATCAAACACGAGGCCCACACCTACATGCAGCCGGGCCGACCTCGAGCCATCGGCCCTCGGAAGCCGGATGCCCGGCACGAGCACATGCCCCAGCCGTCAGGGCAAGAAGCTGTGAGACCTGCCCGCGCGCTCCGGAACGCCTCCCAACTCGATCAAACGGCGCACCACACACCTTTCCGCACCTCACTCTCCCCAGGGTGCCGCGACGGGCGTGGCCGCCCCGTTGCCGTCATGATCGGACGACGGGGTGGTGGTGTCGGAGCGAGCTCGTGGAGGTGTGATCGTGAGCACGGGTGAGGTGCGGACCACCCTGGTCACCGGGGCGTCCGGTTATGTCGGTGGGCGGCTGGTGCCGGAGTTGTTGGAGGCGGGGTATCGGGTGCGGTGTCTGGCCCGTTCGCCGGACAAGCTTCGTGACCATCCCTGGGCGGCGGATGTCGAGACGGTTCGCGGGGATGTCACCGACCCCGAGTCGGTCGCCGCCGCCATGGGTGGCATCGATGTCGCCTACTACCTGGTGCACGCCCTCGGGTCCGGGTCCGGGTTCGAGGGGACCGATCGCCGGGCCGCGCGGGTCTTCGCCGAGGAGGCTCGGGTCGCCGGGGTGCGGCGGATCGTCTATCTCGGGGGGCTCACCCCGCAGGGGGTGCCCGAGGACTCGTTGTCCCCGCATCTGCGTTCCCGGGCCGAGGTGGGGCGGATCTTCCTCGACGCGCCGGTGCCGGCGACCGTGCTGCGGGCCGCGGTCGTCATCGGCTCGGGGTCGGCCTCCTTCGAGATGCTGCGGTACCTCACCGAGCGGTTGCCGGTGATGGTCACCCCGAGCTGGGTGCACACCCGTACCCAGCCCATCGGGGTGCGGGACGTGCTGCGCTACCTCGTCGGCTCGGCGGCCATGCCGGACGACGTCAACCGGGCGTTCGACATCGGCGGGCCGGACGTTCTGACGTACCGGGAGATGATGTGCCGTTACGCCGTCGTCGCGGGACTGCGCCGGCGACTCATCGTGCCGGTTCCGGTCCTGACCCCGAGGCTGTCCAGCCACTGGGTCGGTCTCGTCACCCCGGTGCCCGCCGCCCTGGCCCGGCCGCTCACGGAGTCGCTGCGCCACGAGGTCGTCTGCCGCGAACACGACATCGTACGGTTCGTTCCGGACCTTCCTGGTCGGCCGCTGCCCTTCGACGAGGCACTGGCACTCGCGCTGCGGAGGGTGCGGGAGGCGCAGGTCGCCACCCGGTGGTCGTCGGCCGCCCTGCCGGGGGCGCCCAGTGATCCGCTGCCCACGGACCCCGACTGGGCGGGCGGCAGCCTCTACCAGGACGAGCGGCAGCTGTCGGTCGACGTGTCGGGGCAGGACCTGTGGAAGGTGATCGAGGGCATCGGGGGCGACAACGGCTGGTACTCCTTTCCGCTGGCCTGGGCGGTACGGGGCTGGCTGGACCGGTTCGCCGGGGGTGTGGGCCTGCGCCGTGGGCGACGCGACGCCGAGCGACTGCGGGTCGGTGACTCGCTGGACTTCTGGCGGGTCGAGGCGATCGAGCCCGGGCGGCTGCTGCGGCTGCGGGCCGAGATGCGGCTGCCCGGCCTCGCCTGGCTGGAGATGTACGTGGAGACGGAGGGCGAGGGCGGCACCCGTTATCGTCAGCGGGCCCTGTTCCACCCGCGTGGTCTGCTGGGCCACGTCTACTGGTGGTCCGTGTCCCCCTTCCACGCGGTCGTCTTCGGCGGCATGGCCCGCAACATCACCCGGGCGGCCGGCAACGAGGGGCACCGCCGACCGGGCCCGGCGCGGTTCCTCAGGTCGGCGTCCCGCGCTCGGCGAGGCCGCTCTCGTAGGCGGGGTTGATCCTGACTCGTAGGTCCTGGGCGGCCCCGGTGGTTGATCTCCGACTCGGCCACGCCCTCGTCCGGCAAGCCGGCCGGCCGGCCGTTGGTAAGCGGCTCGGCGCGTAGCTCACTTCCGGGGCCGGAAGTGCGCCCCGGTCGACTCCTCCCCGGTGATCGTGGCCACGCAGCGCAGGACGCGCAGACCGTCGGCGTACTCGGTCTGCGTGGGCGGGAGTACGTCGATGGTCCAGCGGTCCGGGGCGATCCTGACCGCGTCGCCCTGTCTGGACGCCGCGAGGACCGAGCGGGAGCAGAGTTCGCGGACGTCCGGGTGATTCTCCAGTTCCCGCTGGTTGTTGGTCATCCCGGTCGACGGGAGCGGGGCTATCGCGAAGGTCTCCCACGGGTGGGACACCAGGCAGTCGGAGCGGTTCACGCTGACGATGCCGACGTTGACGACCATGCCGCCCCAGCATTCGGCGGTCGTGGTGCAGCGGCCGTGCAGGCCGGCGACCTCGGCCGCGGGGCAGTTCTCGGTCGTCGTCGGTACGCCGAAACCGGCGATCGTGGCTTTCGACGCCCCGCCCGAAGCGGAGGCGGAAACGGAGGAGGTGGAGGTGGAGGGGCCGGTGGTGGGCGCGTTCGTCGTCGACGGGGGCAGGTACTGGTACGCCAGCGTCCCGCCCGTACCGACGAGGACCACGGCCACGGCCGCGACGGACAGCCGTACACGCACCGTTCTGCCGCGCGGGGAGGCGGCCGAAGCCTGGACGGTGGTCGGCGAAGCGGAGGGCGGAGCCGAGGGCGGAACAGCGCCGGGGACGGGGATCGGCACGTAAGTGGCGCCCGTCGGGTCCGCCGGGCCTGTCAGGTCCACGGCGGCCAGTGCGTCCCGGAGCGCCGCCGCGCTCGGCAGCCGGTCGGCCGGGTCGGGGGCCATCGCGTGCCGCAGGACCTCGGTGAAGCTTGGGTGCACTCCGGGGAGGTCCGGCAGGGGCCAGGTGTGCCGGACGATGACCTCCGCGATGCCGAGGCTGCCCTCCGCCGGGAAGTGCGGGGCTCTGCCGTGCACCAGGGCGTAGATCGTGGCGGCGAGGGAGTACACGTCCCCGGCGGGTGTGGGTTCGGCCAGCCGGAAAGCCTCCGGCGGGGCGTACGCGGGGGTCAACGCCTCGCGGGTGACCGACAGTTCCTGGCCCTGCCGGGGCATCGCGGCCAGCCCGAAGTCGGCGAGGCCGACATTCCCGTACCGGTCGATCATGATGTTGCCCGGTTTGATGTCGCGGTGCAGTACGCCGGCGGCGTGGGCCGCCGCCAGCGCGTCGGCGATGCGTACGCCGATGTCCCGCGCCTCGGCGACCGGGAGCGGGCCCTGCCGCTGGAGGCGGTCGCCGAGCGAACCGCCGGGGCACAGTTCCAGGACCATGTAGGGGCGGCCGTTGTCGAGCACCCCGGCGTCGTGGACGGCCACCACGTGCGGGTGGCCGGACAGTTGGCCTGCCGCGGTGACCTCGCGCAGGAAGCGCTGGCGGTCGCGGTCGGTGGCGAGGACGCGGCTGTCCATCTTGAGGGCGACCTCGCGACCCACGGCCAGTTGGCGGGCCCGGTACACGGTGGCGAACCCGCCCTGGCCGAGCACCTCGACGACCTCGTAACCGGGCACGCCCGTACGTTCGAACTGCATGCTGCCGTGCTCCCCCACCCGCGAGGCCGACCGTCCCGGTCGGGGTGTCGGGCCGGGGCGTTGAGAGCGCAGACAGTAGTGCACCGGAAACCGGCGGGCGTTCCCGGCCGGGGCGATGACATGCTGACCGCGTGAGCAGACCGGAGATCGTCATCAGTTTCGCCTCTGAGCTGCGGCTCTTCGTCCCGTCCGAGAGACGTGCCGGGCCGACGGCCGTGGTCACCGACGGATCGTCCTCGCTGGGACACGTGGTGGAGTCGCTCGGCGTACCCCTCACCGAGGCCGGGCGGCTGTCGGTCGACGGCCGGGAGGTGCCGGTGTCGCATGTGCCGGGGGCGGGCGAGACGGTGGAGGTCGGTGCCGTCGTCAGACCGCAGTCGGTGCCGGGGGCGCCGCTGCGGTTCCTGCTGGACGTGCATCTGGGCACGCTCGCCCGGCGGTTGCGGCTCCTGGGCGTCGACGCGGCGTACGAGAGCGAGGACATCGGCGACCCGGCGCTGGCCGCGTTGTCGGCGGCCGAGCGACGCGTGCTGCTCTCCCGGGACCGGGGTCTGCTGCGGCGCCGGGAGCTGTGGGCGGGGGCGTACGTCTACAGCGACCGCCCGGACGACCAGCTCCGGGACGTACTCGGCCGCTTCGCGCCCGTGCTCGCCCCCTGGACCCGGTGCACCGCCTGCAACGGGCGGCTGTCGCGGGCCGACAAGCAGACGGTCGGCGACCGGCTGGAGGACGGGACCCGGCGGACGTACGACGTCTTCGCGCAGTGTGCGGACTGTGAACGGCTGTACTGGCGGGGCGCGCACCACGCGCGCCTGGAGGCGGTCGTCGAGGGCGCGCTGAGCGAGTTCGGCCCGCACCGCGTCCCTTGAGCAACCTGTGAGGGAGGGTGCGGGAACCGACGGCGGCGCGAGGGCGTTGAACAGACGCGGTGCGAAGGACGTATTGACAGTTGGCGACAAGGGGAGACTCTGACAGAACTCTTCAGACATCATCTGTGTCGCCCGTCCGCCCTCACCCCTTCTCTTCCTGGACACCACCCCGTCACGCGGACTGGGAACGCTCTTGTTGTCCCCCCTTGCCTCGCTCTTCATTTCCCCCCGTCCGCCCCCGCAGCGCGTGGGCGCAACGTGGAAGGACGACGCGCGCTGTGTCCTCATTTCCGATAGTGCCCATAGCTCCGCCCGCTCCGACGGTCCAGTCACCTCCCCAGGGCATCTCGGACTGTCCCTCACCGGCCTCCCGTGCCCGCCGTTTCCCCGGCGCGCGGTACGCCCGCCGGGTGCTCTGTCTGCTGCCGCTCCTGCTCATCGGGATCTGGGCAGCGGACAACTGGCCGGTCCTGCACGACGGGGCTCTGCGGCTCACCACGGCCGACCCGGGCTGGCTGGCGATCGGGGCCGCGTTCACGTTCCTGTGCTGGGTGTCCGCGGCGTTCGCCCGGCAGGGCGCGATCCCGGAGCGGCTGCCGCCCGGGCTGCTGCTGGCCTCGCAGTTCGCCGCCGGAGCCGCCAACAACGTCCTCCCGGCCGGTCTCGGCGCCCACGCGGTCACCTTGCGCTTCCTGACCGGCCGTGGCATCCCGCTGACCCGGGCCACCGCGTCGCTCGCCCTGTATTCGCTGGTCAAACCGGTGGCGAAGCTTCTGCTGATCCTCGCGCTCCTGGCGACCTTCCCGACCTCGTTGGCCACCGCCGACGTCCTCCCCGACCAGGGGACACTGGTGCCCATCGTCGTGGGCGTGGCCGCCACGGTGGCCGTCGTGACCCTGGTTCTGGCCTTCGTACGTCCGTTGCGGCGCCCCCTGCTCGACGGTCTGCGCACCGCCCTGACCGACGCGCGGCGGCTGCACACCCGGCCCGTCCGGGTCGCCGCGCTGTGGGGCGGCGCCGCGGGCTTCTCCCTGTGCCAGGCCGCGGTGCTGGCCTCTGTCGGGGCCTCGCTCGGGCTGCCGATCGCCTGGCCCGACGTGGTCTTCGCCTACCTCGCCGCGAGCGCCGCTGTCGGCGCCGTGCCCGCGCCGGCCGGGATCGGTCCCGTCGACGCGGCCCTGGTGTTCACGCTGGCCGCGATGGGCGCGCCGATGTCCCTGGCCGCCGCGACCGTCGTCGGCTTCCGCGTCCTGACGGTCTGGCTGCCGCTGCTGCCGGGTGCCCTCGTGCTGTCGCTGCTGGTGCGCGCCAAGGTGCTGTGACGCGCCGCTGGTTCGGCGATCGGGTGGAGTGATGCGGCGGGGTGATCCGCAGGGGCGCCGTGGCGGATGCGGTGCCGTACGCCGTGCTCGCTCGGGCCCGCCGCGCGAGGCAGGCGCCGGGCGACCTCGCGCTCCGGCGCCCACACGCGCCAGGGCCCGGCAGCAGGCACCCCGTGAGGTGATCCCCTCGCCCCGGTCCGCCCCGTCTGGCCGCGTTAGGCGACACCGGACCCCCTCACGCTTCGACGCCCCCACGCGCCAGGACCCGGCAGCAAACACCCCGGGTGGTGATCCCGGCACACCGGTGTCGCCCCGGCTCGGCGCGCGAGGCCGACACCGGGCCCCTCACGCTTCGACGCCCGCACACGCCAGGACACGGCGGCACGCGCTCCCCGCACCACCGGCCTCACCCCGGTCCGCCGGGGAAGGCCGCTGGTGTGGTGCGCCCCGGTGGAGCACGTCAGTCTCGGCGGGCCACCAGGCGGTACGCGTTGGAGACGCCCATGCGGTGGGAGAGCGGTCGGACGGCGAAGCGGTCCAGCAGGGTGCCCAGGATCAGTGCCGGGACGCCGGCCAGCAGCAGGGCTCCGCGCAGGGTGCGGCGCAGGGCGTTCGGGGGCTGTGGCAGCCACGGGAGGTTGTCGCGCGGGGCGGCGTTGTCCAGGGCCAGCCAGACGGCGGCGAGCAGGTCGACGGGGTCGTGCGGCTCGGCGTGCTGCTCCAGGACCACCGTGAAGCCCAGGCCGGCGAGCCGCTGCCGGAGGTTGTCGACGGGGACGAAGTGCAGGTGCTGGGGCTGGAGCCAGGGCAGCCACCAGCGGCCGAGCAGCCGGGCGTAGCGGCTGTCGGGGTCGGGGACCTCGATCACCAGGTGTCCGCCGGGTCGGATGGCCTGCCGGGCGGCCTCCAGTTCGAGCGGGGGCTCGGTGCTGTGCTCCAGGTAGTGGAACATGCTGACGACGTCGTAGTGGGCGGCCAGTTCGGGGGCCAGCTCGGTGAAACTGCCCCGGTAACCGTGCTCGACGCGCCCCGCCCGCTCGGCGAGTTCGGCCCCGTCGGTGAAGTCCAGCCCGTCGAAGGTCGTGCCCGGGTGGACGACCCGGGCCGACTCGCAGAAGTGGCCGTGACCGGTGCCGACGTCGAGCCAGTTCTTCGGCGCGTCGTCAAAGGGGAGCAGCGCACGGGCCCGCTGCTCGTACATCTTCGTGCGGCCGGCGAAGGTGTTGCCGAGCTGCTTCTCGCCGAGCCCGTCGTAGAAGTCGCGGTAGTAGAACTCCAGCCCGGCGGAGCTGAGTCGGGGGTTCTGGAAGGTGTGCCGGCAGTCCTCGCAGCGGTCGAGCACGAACCGTCCGGGCTTGTGCTGGAGCAGGTCGGTGGTCCGCAGCCGGGTCGTGAGCCGGGCCGAGCCGCACCAGGGGCAACTGGTGCGCGGGGGTTCGAAGAACCGGTCGAGGCCGTGGGCCAGGTCGGTCTGGTAGGTGGGCCGGAGGGCCGCCACCTGCTCGGTACGGCTCGGAACAGCCGGCGCGTCCGGTGCTGCCTGTGCTGCCGCTTCCGGTGTGCTGGTGCCGTGCTCGTCGTCAGTCATACCGTCTCCTTGGCGGGCGCGCCGGTGGCGAGTTGCTCAAGATGGGTGGCCGCCGCCGAGGCACCCCCGGCGGCCCGGAACGCGGTACGGATCCGGCTCGCCGCGAGGCGGTGACCGGGCTCGTGCAGTACGGCGTCGATCGCGGCGCCCAGTTTCGGCGCGGTGACCCGCCCGAACCGCACCCGGATGCCCGCCCCGGCCGTCACGACCTGGCCGGCGACCACGGGCTGGTCGTCCCGGATGGGCGCGACGACGAGCGGTACCCCGTGCCAGAGCGCCTCGCACACGGTGTTGTGCCCGGCGTGGCACACGACGGCGTCAACCCGTTCGAGGAGCGGGAGTTGGGGCACGGAGGGCACGATCAGGACATCCTTGTCGTCCTCTCCCGCTCCGTCCGGGGCGTCTCCGAGGACGCCCGCCGGATCGACGATCACCGTCTGCATCCGGTCCGACCGCTCCTGTGCCGCGATCTGACACTCAGTCAGGAAGCGTGCTCCGACATCGGTGTTGGCGGTGCCGAGGGTGACGAGGACGGTTGCGCGGGCGGGGTCGAGCCAGTCCCAGGGGAAGCCGGACGGGGCGGGCCGGTCGGCGACGGACGGGCCGACGTACCGGATCTGGTCGCCCGTGCGGGCGTCGGGGCCGACGAACTCCGGTGTGCTGAAGGCGAGTACGAGGTGCGGGGAGAAGCGCGGGTCGGCGGTGCCGGCGGGATCGCCGACGCGGTCCCGGAGGCCGGCGAGCAGTTCGTCCAGCCACTCGGCGACCTTGGGCATGCCGGACAGTACGTCGGTGAACTCGGCGGAGGTGGTGGCCGAGGTGGCCCACGGCAGTCCCAGCCGCTCGGCGACGAGGCCACCGGCGAGGGCCTGTTGGTCGGCGACGACCACGTCCGGCCCGAACTCCCCCACGGCGGCGGCGACTCCGGGGGCCATCTCCTCGGTGAGCGGGGCGAGGAAGTGTTCCCAGAGGAACTTCAGCGCCTCGGGCCCCCGCATGTCCGGCGGCCGTACGCCGTCACCGGAGCCGGGGACGGGCCCCGCGCACGGGAAGACGGTGACGTCCTCGCCCGCGAGCTTCCGCACGAGTCCCGGATCGGCGCAGACCCAGGCCGACTCATGGCCGCGCGAGGCGAGTTCGGCGGCGACCCCGACAGCCGGGTTGATGTGCCCCACGAGCGGCGGCACGACGAAGAGGAACCGGCTCACCGGGCTTCCGCCCCGGCCAGGGGAACCGGGGCCGCCGCACCGAGGATCAGCGACAGGATGTGCCCACCGACCGTCCCGGACGCCTCGACGAGCACGGAGTGTTCGTGCCCCGGTACGACGACGGTCCGGCAGTCGGGCAGCACCGACTCCAGCCAGGGCGCGAGTTCGGCGAGGTCCGAGTCACCCCCGTACACACCGAGCACCGGGCAGCGTACGGAACTGGTCTCGTCGTCGGTCAGGACACGGCTGGCGGGGATGTCCTGGGCGAGGGTCGTCTCGCGGGCCAGCCGGGCGGCGCCCTTGGCGAGACGGGCGGTGTTCTGGCCGCGGTTGGCGGTGATCCAGGCGATGGCGTCGGCCTCGTTGTGGGCGAGTTCGTGCATGACCCGGCCGAGGATGCCGTCGAGTTTGCCCGCCCAGGCCGCGGTCGCCGGTTCCGACTCGATGAGGGAGACGCTGGCGGCCCGCTCCGGGTGGCGGGCGGCGTATCCGAACGCGACTGTCCCGCCGTAGGAGTTGCCGACGAGATGGACCGGGCCGGTCACCTCCAGACGGTCGAGGAGGGCCTCCAGGTCGTCGATGCTGTCGTCGAGGGTGTAGCCGGTGTCGGGGCGGCTGGAGCGGCCGTGGCCGCGCAGGTCGTACATGACGACGTCGATGCCGGAGGCGGCGAACGCCGGTGCCACGGTGAAGTAGTAGCTGGCCAGACTGTCGGTGAGCAGGCCGTGGACGAGGACGGCGGTCGCGGCGACCGGCCGTCCGCCGCGCGGTCCGATGCGCTGGGCGTGCAGCCTGAGGCCACCGCCGATGTCGACGTGTCCCATGGTCAGCCCGCCTCCGCCGCTTTGAGACTGGCGACGACGTGCTCGACGAGCCGGCCGACGGTGAGCTCGATGATCTCGTCGAAGTCCATGTCGGCCAGGAACTCGGCGAAGTTGACCCGGTTGCCGTACTTCTCCTCCAGCATCCCCGCCAGAGTCACCAGGTCGATGCTCTCCAGCTCCAGGTCGCGGTTGAAGGTGGTGCCCATCCGGATCTCGACGTCGTCGAGGCCGTACTCGTCGAGGAGGACCGCGAGCATCCCCCTGATGTCGGCGAGCACCGCCTCCTCACTGACGACAGCGGTTCTGGTCGTGTGCCCGTTGAGGCTGGTCATCGCTCCAACTCCCCTTGTTCTGCTGCGTCTTCTTCGGCCGGTCCGGTTGTCCAGGCCACGACGTACTCCCTGTCGGGCAGTCCGGGGGGATTGCCCGTCTGCTCGCAGTGCACGGTGTAGGCGGATGCGAGCCGGCCGGAGACGGTGAGCCGGTCACCCGCGTCCGTGGCCTCCCGCACCTCGAAGTCCCTCGGCCGGCCGCCGAATCCGGTGCCCTCCGCCTTCGCGACGGCCTCCTTGGCGGCCCAGAAACGGGTGAACCAGAGCGCCTCGGAATCGCCGCCGCCGTCCGACCTGGCCCGGAGCAGGGCGAGTTCGGCCGGGCCGAGGGCGGTGGCGAGGGTGGAGGCGTCGCGCTCGACGACCTCCTCGATGTCGATACCGGGCCCTTGCCCCGTGTCCGGACGGTCACCGGAGCCGGAACCCGGCCGCGACGGCCGTACGATCGCCACACCCGCCTCGGCCCGATGGGCGAGCGAGACGTCCAGCGCGGGCAGGGTCCGACCGTGCGCCCCGGTGACGTACGGCCGCCCGGTCGCGTCGTTGTGCACCCGGATCTCCGCCGGGAACACGTCCCCCTCGCCCTCCCGCTCCCAGAGCCACCGACGTACGGCGTCCTTGGCGGCGATCCGGCCGAGCAGCCACTGTCTGCGACCTCGCGGGGCATGCCGCTCGTACTGCGAACGTTCCTCCCCACCAAGGGAGTTGCGCATGATGAGGTCGCGCGAGGCAAGGTCGGGCCAGCGTTCATGGAGAAGCACCCAGCCGCCCGGCCGGGGCTGCGAGAGGGTGTTGCGTTCCGGGAAGCGTTCGACGGGCCTGGTCTGCGGGTCGTTGTCGAAGCGCCGGTCCTGCCAGCCGCTCAGCTCGGCCCAGACCTGGCCACCGACGGTCAGTTGGACGTCCGCTTCGAGGACGGTGTCGGTGAGCGAGGTGATCCTCACGAAACAGTCGACGTCGGTGCCGGGTTCGGGGTGCGGCCCGTAGAACCTCATCGTTCGCATCCCGACCGGGAACACGACCGTCCGCGAGGTGCGTGTCGCCATGATCCAGTACCCGAGGATCTGCCCGACGTTGTCGAGGAGCGAGCCTGGCGCGGGCGGGGTCGTGATGACTCCCCTCACGTGCGCCTCGCCCAGCGCGGTGAGTTCGGTGACCCCCTGGAACGCCGGGCCGTGGAACATCCAGCGCTCGGCGTAGAGCTGGGCGGCGGTGTGGTCGGGGATGCGTTCGGTGGCGGGGTTCGTGGCCCAGGGGGTGGGGAGGGTCGTCAACTCCGGGTATTCAGCGGCGAGTTCGACGGTGGCACGGGCGCGGGGGCCGAAGGAGACGGCGCGGTGGGTGGGGGTCGCGGGGACCGGGGTGACGGTCACGTCCACGTCGACGGGCGGGGTCGCCGTGAGCCACTGGTCGAAGCGGGCACCGTGCACGGCTATGGGTACCGGTGCGGGTGCTACGGGTGCGGCTCGGGTTCCGGGGTGCGGCTGCGTCGCCGCGCGCTGGGCCGCTTCCATCATGTGCTGCACGATCGTCGTCGCCGGGACCACCGGCCACCGGTCGGCCACGTCCGGCCAGCCGGGACGCTGCGGGAAGAAACAGTGGTCGAGGAGGTACGGCATGGTGTCCGGCGAGACGCGCACCGTGGTGCGCCAGGGCAGTGGGGCGGGCTGGGCGGTGGCGGGCGTGGCCCCTGCCGGACCGGCCGGGACAGCGCCTCCTGTGGACCCGCCCGACCGCCGAGAAGCGTCCCTGGTGGACCCGCCCGACCCCTGCACGGTGCCGCCCGGCCCTTGTACGGTGCCGCCCGCGTAGGCCGCGGCGGAGCCCGGTCGGCGCCGGCCCGCGCCGATCAGTTCGGCGGCGGTGTCGGCCGTCTCCCGTAGCAGGGCGCCGAGTTCGGCGGCTGCCGGGAAGCGGGCCGCGAGTGCGTCCAGGGGCGACGCAGGCCCGGCGCCGGGGAGCGCGGCGCCGCCGAGTGTCCGCACGACGCCCAACGCCTGGGCGGCACCCGCCTGTTGTGCCGCCACGGCGGCCGAGGCGACGACCCCCGACGGGCCTGCAGCTTGCGGCGCGGCGGCAGCCGGAACCCCGGTGACCGAAGGCGGCGCGGGGTTCCACACCTGCCCCGGCCTCGAACCCGGTTCCGAGACCGGTTCCGAACCCAGCTCCGCCCTCAGCCGCGTGAGGGTCCCCTCGTCGAGGGAGACGAGAGCACCACCCAGGTCGAGGCGGACGGGCGGGCGGGTGGATGGCCGGCCCCTCCGCACGGAGGCCGGCGTGTCGGCCGGTGCCGTGGAGCGGTCGGAGGGGCCGGCGGCGCGGGGTGTCGGGTCGCCGGTGGCGGTAGCGGTAGCGGTAGCGGTAGCGGGGGTACCTGCGATGTCGGCAGTGACGGCAATGGCCGTGGCAGTGGCAGTGGCAGTGGTTCGAGGAAGCGCCGGTGATGTGGCACGGCCTGACACCCACAACGCCGTTGCCACGCGCCGGAGTTGTGCCAGGCCGCCGCGATGCGGGGAGTTCGCGGCGACGACCAGGTGATCGCGCCCGGACAGCGTGTCGCCGATGAGGGAGCCGAGTTGACCGGTACCCACCTGGATGAAGGTCCGGTGTCCGGCCGCGTACATCGCCTCGACCAGCTGCCGGAAGCGCACCGGCTCCAGCAGATGCCGTACGAACAGCTCACGCACCGCCGACTCGCCCGCCGGGAAGGGCGCCGCTGTCGTCCCCGACCAGACGGGGACCGTCGGCGGCCGGAGCCGGAAGCTGCTCGCGGCCTGCTCGATGGGGGCGAGGTAGGGCGCCAACATCGGTGTGTGGAAGCCGGATTGGAAGGGCAGCACCTGACTGAGCACGCCTCGGGCACGCATTGCCCGGACGAACGCCTCGACCGCAGTGTCCGGGCCGCACACCATCGACTGGCCCGGCGCGTTGTCGTGCGAGAGCACGATCCCGGCGTCCGCCCAACCTTCTTCGGCGAGCGCCGCGAGTACCCGTTCGGCGGGCGCGCCGAGTGCTCCGAAGGCCAGCCCCGGCACACTGACCGTGTCGGGGTCGAAGGTCGCCATGAAGACGCCCACCTCGTCGCCGTCGTACAGACCGGCGGCCACCATCGCCGTCCACTCGCCGACGCTGTGCCCGGCCACCGCGTCCGGGACGACGCCCATACGGCGCAGCGCCCCGTCCAGCAACAGCCCGACCCCGACGACCCCGAACCCGTGCCGGCCCACGTCCCCGACCTCGGCCCGTGCACCGGCCGGCAGGACGTCGGTGAGACCGAAGTGGGCGGCGATGTCGTCGACGCGGGGCTCGAAGTCCCCTTCGAGGCCGGGGAAGACGAAGGCGAGGCTCCCCAACTCCCCCGCTCCGTCCGCCTGTAGCGGCTCGGGCCGGAACCAGACGTCGCTACGGCCCTGCCACGCCCGTCCCTTGGCGACGGCTCGGCGCGCCAGGGTGAGCCGCTTCGCCGTCGGATCGACGATGCCGAGCCGGGCGCGTCCGGCCCGGGGATCCGGACGGGTGGCGTCGAGGCCGGCGGCGAGTACGGAGGCGTCGTCCGTGTCGAGGAGGGCGGCGAGAGCCTCGGGGGTGTCGGCGGCGAGCAGCAGGACGCGCTCGGGCTCGGCGACAGAGGCCGTGGGCCCGGGGGAAGACGCGGGGGATGCGGTCACCGTCGTACGCGCCCCGGGCGCCTCCTCCAGCACCACATGGGCGTTGATGCCGCCGAACCCGAACGCGTTGACCGCCGCCCGTCGTACCGGCTGCTCGGCCGTGGTCTCCCAGGGCGCGGCCCGGTCCAGTGGGCGGAAACGGGTGGCCGCGAGGGCCGGGTTCGGGTCGTCGCAGTGGAGGGTGGGCAGGAGCATGCCGTGGTGGACGGCGAGGGCGGCCTTGACGAGGCCGGCGACACCGGCGGCGGGCATGGTGTGCCCGATCATCGACTTCACGGACCCGATCACCGCCGTACCGGCGCCACCCACGGTCCCCGCGTCGCACGGCCCGAACACCTCGGCCAGTGTGGCCAGTTCGGCGTTGTCACCGGCGGGGGTCGCCGTGCCGTGGGCTTCCAGGAGGCCGATGGAACCGGGCTGGGCGGGGTCGAGTCCGGCGGCCCGCCAGGCCTGGCGTACGGCGTGGGCCTGGCCGCCGGGGTCGGGGTTGACGAGCCCGGCGGCGCGGCCGTCGCTGGCCACGCCGGTGCCCCGGATGACGGCGTAGACCCGGTCTCCGTCGCGCTCGGCGTCCGCGAGGCGCTTGAGGACGACCACGCCGGTGCCCTCACCGATCAGGATGCCGTCGGCGCCCCGGTGGAAGGGGCGGATGCGCTGGCTCGGTGAGAGGGCGCGCAGTTGCGAGAAGACGCTCCACAGGGTGATGTCGTGGCAGTGGTGGACTCCGCCGGCCAGCATCACGTCGCAGCGCCCGGAGGCGAGTTCGTTCACCGCCTGGTCCACGGCCACCAGCGAGGAGGCGCAGGCCGCGTCCACGGTGTACGCGGGTCCGCGCAGGTCGAGGCGGTTGGCGACCCGGGAGGCGGCGAGGTTGGGGACGAGCCCGATCGCCGACTCGGGGCTGTCGGGACCGAGGCTGTCGGTGAACGCCGTACGGATGCTGTCGAGTTGGGCGGAGTCCAGGTCGGGCAGCAACTCGCCGAGTGTCCGCACGAGTTGACCGGCGGTGCGCACGCGCTGGTCGAGCCGGACGAGGCCGGGGGTGAGGTAGCCGCCCCGGCCCAGGATCACGCCGACGCGGTGCCGGTCGGGCAGCCAGTCGTCCAGCCCCCCGCGCTCCTTGCCTCTGCCCCCGCCTGCACTTCCAGCTCCACCTCCGCCTGCGCCTTCGCTTGCGTCGGCGAGGGCGGCTGCGGCCACGTTGAGCGCGATGAGCTGGTCGGGCTCGGTCCCGGAGACGGAGTTCGGCATGATCCCGAACCGGGTCACCTCCACCTCCGCCAGCCCGTCCACGAACCCGCCGCGCCGGCAGTACACCTGGTCGGCGACGGCACGGCCACCGGCGGAGCCGGGCCGGTAGTAGGCGTCGGCGTCCCAGCGTCCTTCCGGTACCTCGGTGATGGCGTCGGTGCCGGCGAGCAGGTTCCGCCAGTAGGTGTCGAGGTCGGCGGCGCCGGGCAGCAGCACGGACATGCCCACGATGGCCACCGGGGTCGCCGACGGGCGGAACCGTACCCCCTGTTCGCCCTGCTGACCCCGCTCGTCTGCCGCATGACGATCCGTCATGTCGCTTACCAGCCCGACGAGGTGTAGACGACGGCGCCCGCCGACTCCGCGCCCCAGGCAAGTTCGCGGAGCAGCGCCGCCGTGCCCTCCTCGGGATCGATGAGCCTGACCCCGCGCCGGGCGTACTCGCGCCCGAGTTCGGGAGTCACCATGCCGGTGTGGCCGCCGGTCGGTGCCCACGGCCCCCAGTGAACGGTCAGGGCCCGCTGCCCGGTTCGAGCCGCCCAGGCGGCGCCGAGGCTCTGCAGGGCGTCGTTGGCGGCGGCGTAGTCGACCTGGCCCCGGTTGCCGAGAACGGCGGAGATGCTGCCGAACAGGACGGCGAACGCGGGCCTGTTGGGGAGCTGTTCCAACGCCGCGAGCAGGGTCTCGGCGCCGGTGGTCTTGGTTCCGTACACGCGCTGGAAGGACTCGGTGGTCTTCTCGGCGATGAGCCGGTCCTCGATCACCCCGGCCGCGTAGACGACGCCGTCCAGGCGGCCGTGTTCGGCGTGGATCTCCTTCACGACCTGGAGGGCGGCGTCCTGTTCGCGGAAGTCGACGGAGTGGTAGCGGGCCTCGCTGCCGAGGGCCGCCAGTTCGTCGAGCGTGGCGGTGATCTCCCGCTGGGCGAGCAGGAGTTCGGCCTCACGGTTGAGCGCGGCCGGAGTCAGTCCGCCCCGGGCGGCGAGGGCCGCGCGCAGTTCGGTCCGGGTACCGGCAGCTGCCGTGGCCGCGCCCTCCGGGCCCTCCGGTGCGGGGGTCCGGCCGAGCAGCTCGATCCGGCAGCGGGAGGCGGACGCCAGCGCGGCGGCGAACTTCGCGGTGATGCCACGGGCCCCGCCGACCAGCAGCACCACGCTGTCGCGGTCCAGTCCGAGGGCGGCGGCCTCGGCGGCACCGTCCCCGGCGGGTCCGGCGCCGGTGCTGCCGAGTGCGCCCAGCGGGGTTTCGATCAGCTCGAGTCCGTGGCGTCCGGCGGCGGTTCGCAGGACGACCGGGGTGCGGTCCGGGGCGAGCAGCTCACCGAGCAGGGCGTCGGCGACAGCGGCGGCACCCGTGTCGTCGCCGACGAGGTCGATGACTCGTGCGTCCGTCTCCGGGTACTCCCGGGCGACCGTCCGGAAGAGCCCGTGCAGTCCGGCCGACCTCAACTCGGCGGCGCCCGTGCCGCCTTCCGTGGTCACCCGGACGGCGAACAGCCAGCGCGGGGCGAGCCCCAGGGCGGCCTTGAAGACGGGGAACGCCTCGGGCAGCACCGGCGGCCGGGACGAGGCGAGCGGGTCGAGGTACAGCACTCCGTCAACCGGCCCGACGGGTCCGTCCGCCCCCGTCAGCAGATGCTCGGGGTCGAGCACCACCGCGTCGGCGCCGTGTCCGGCGAGCCGCGCCACGACCTCCCGGGCCACCGCACCGGCGTCGTCGTCACCCAGGATCGCGAACCGCTTTCCGGTCAGTACGGCGGCGGGGTCGACGCTCCCGGCCCCGGCCCTGGCCCTGGCCTGGGTCCCGTCCCCGTCCTGCTGCTCCAGCAGCACAGGCCGCAACTGGAAGCGCTTGGGCGCCTCACCGGTGACCTCCGGGGAGGCGGACACGGGGGCCACCTCCGTCGGGAAGGACTGCGCTGCCGCGCCTGCCGCTCCCTGCTGCTCGACCTCGCCGGGGCCGGTGAGCCGCTGCGCCAGCCATGCCGTCACCGCAGCGGCCGTACGGGCCTTGGCCAGCTCCTCCAACTCCTCGTCCCCGAGCACAGCCAGATCACCAACACCCCCCACACCCAACCGCTGCGCCAACTCACCAGCGATCTCAGCCCGCTTGATCGAGTCGATACTCAAATCGGCTTCCAGATCAAGATCCGGCTCGATCATGTCCACCGGATACCCCGTGCGCTCACTGATGATCTCCAACACCACCCCCAACACCCCCGCCTCCGTGAACCCCCCAGCGGCGGAGACAGAAGCAGGAACAGCCCCGGGCACGGGCTGGAGTTGAGGCTGGGGCTCTACTGTCGCGAGCCGCGCCGCCAGCCATGCCGTCACCCCAGCCGCCGTACGGGCCTTGGCCAGCTCCTCCAACTCCTCGTCCCCGAGCACAGCCAGATCACCAACACCCCCCACACCCAACCGCTGCGCCAACTCACCAGCGA
>NZ_JARAZV010000032.1:0-38702 GCF_033795085.1 Streptomyces sp. AK08-02 | reverse complement strand
GATCCGGCTCGATCATGTCCACCGGATACCCCGTGCGCTCACTGATGATCTCCAACACCACCCCCAACACCCCCGCCTCCGTGAACCCCCCAGCGGCGGACACGGGAGCAGGCGCGGGTACGGCGTAGAGCGCGGGCGGGTAGGTGGGCGCGCTCCCCGGCGCCGGCTGCCCGACCGGGGGCTCGACCGCCCGCAGGGTCTCCGGTGCCGTCGGCCCGG
Source organism: Streptomyces sp. AK08-02 (assembly GCF_033795085.1). Taxonomy (NCBI): domain Bacteria; kingdom Bacillati; phylum Actinomycetota; class Actinomycetes; order Kitasatosporales; family Streptomycetaceae; genus Streptomyces; species Streptomyces sp. AK08-02. Next base: position 38,483 of record NZ_JARAZV010000032.1, on the reverse strand, counting down.
GTATCCACTGGCCCGGCGCCGCACCGAAGTAGGTGAGGAGTACGTCCCGTTGGGCGGCGACCATCTCGCGGCTGGTGCGCAGGAACTCGGAGATCAGCGCGTCCCGGCCGGCGGCCGGGGTGGCGTCCTGGTCATTCGCGGTCACTGTGGTCGTCTCCACTACGCGTCGGGCCGGTGCGAGGGCACCGGGGAGGAGTTCGCCGGCGGCGGTGCGGACCAGGTGGCCGTCGACCGTCCAGCCGGGCCGCTTGGGCGCCTTGGTCCGGGTCGCGTCGACGGCGTCGCGCCCGTGGAACAGCCAGCCGGTGCGTACCGGCAGTCCCGCGACGGCCAGTTGGGCCAGCGCGTCCAGCCAGCCGCGCAGTCCGGCGTCCGGACGCGGTTCGCAGGCGACCGTGCGGTGCGGGCGGTCGCCGAGGATCTGGCCGACCAGCCGGGTCAGTACGGAGCCGGGCCCGGCCTCGACGAAGACGCGGGCGCCCGCCTCGTACATGGCCTCGATCTGGGCGACGAAACCGACCGGGGCACCGATCTGGGCAGCGAGTTCGGCACGCACCGCGTCGGCGTCGGCGCCGTAGGGGGCGGCCGTCCGGTTGGACCACACCGTGAACTCGGGCGCGTGGACGGGCTGTTGGGCCAGGGCCGTCGCGAATCGCTCGCCCGCCCCGGCGACCAGCGGGCTGTGGAACGCACAGGCGACGGGGATGCGCTTCGCGCCGAGCCCGGCGGCGCGCAGCACCCGTACGGCCTCGTCGACCGCCTCCGTCGGGCCTGAGATCACCGTCTGCTTGGGCGAGTTGTGGTTGGCGACGACCACCGATGCGGGCGCGTCCGCCGCGCGCAGGGCCGCCGTGACATCCTCGGCTCCCGCCGACACCGCCGCCATGGTGCCCGGGTCGTCGCCGTTGGCCTGGGTAGCCGCCGACAGGATCGCGGTCGCGCGTTCCGTGCTCAGGGCGAGAAGGGTCTCCGGGTCGAGGGCGCCGGCCGCGCTGAGGGCGACGAGTTCGCCGTAGCTGTGTCCGGCGGCCATGTCGGGGCGTACGCCTGCCGTGGTGAGGAGGGCGTGGGCGGCGAGGCCGGCGATGCCCAGGGCGGGCTGGGCGGTCCGGGTGTCGGTGAGGGCGGTGTGCTGGCGGTCGCGGCTGGAGTCGTCGAAGGCGGTGGGCGGGTAGAGGAGGTCGGCGTGGTCGCGGCCCAGTTCCAGGTAGTACTGGAGTTCGGGAAGCGCCACGAACACGTCGGCGAGCATCCCGGTCCGCTGACTGCCCTGCCCGGGGAAGAGGAAGGCGACCTGGCCCGGCGCCTGCCCCGAACCCTCCTCCTGCTCCCGCTCCTGGTGCTGGTGCTGGTGCTGCGCGAGGTGGACTCCGGCGCGCGGATCGTGCTCGCCCGCCAGCGCCCGCCGCAGCTGTCCGACGAGACCTGCCGTGTCCGTCGCCACGACCGCCACCTGTACGGGCTCGTGGCGGGCGTCGGAGCGGCGCGAGGCGGCGAGCGCGAGGTCGCGCAGCCGCCAGGAGGACTGCTCGTCCTCGGCCGCTTTCAGCACGTCCTCGATCGCTCGCCGCGCCCCGGCCGGATCGGCCGCCCGGAACGTGAGCAGTTCGGCGGGCCAGGAGTCGAGCGTGTGCGCGGGCGGGGCGGAGTCCGCGTAGGCCTCCAGCACCACATGGAAGTTGGTGCCGCCGAAGCCGAACGCGCTGAGCCCTGCCCGGCGTTCGCGTGCCGGCGCCGCCCAGGGCCGGGTCCGTGCGTGGAACGCGAACGGGCTACTGGTCTCGTCCCAGGCCGCGTTGGGCTTGCTGACGTGCAGGGTGGGCGGCTTCACCCCGGTGTGCAGGGCGAGCACCGTCTTGATGAGGCCGGCCAGTCCGGCGGCGCACTTGGTGTGCCCGATCTGTGACTTCACCGAACCGAGGGCGACAGCACCCGGCCTGGCTCCGGCCTCGCTGAACACCTCGCTCAGGATGGCGAGTTCGGTGCGGTCACCGACCACGGTTCCGGTGCCGTGCGCCTCGACGAGCCCGACCTCCGCGGGCGAGACCCCGGCGTTGCGGTAGGCCCGCCGCAGCGCGGCCCGCTGGCCCTCGGGCCGGGGAGCCGTCAGCCCGAGGGAACGCCCGTCGCTGGAGCTGCCGACTCCCTTGATGACCCCGTAGATCCGGTCGCCGTCGCGCTCGGCGTCCGACAGCCGCTTCAGTACGACGCACGCGACGCCCTCCCCCAGCGCGATCCCGTCCGCCGAACTGTCGAAGGCGCGCGAACGCCCCGTCGGAGAGAGGGCGTGCACGGAGGAGAAGAGCACATAGTCGTTGATGCCGTTGTGCAGGTCGGCGCCGCCGCACAGCACGACGTCACTGGTCCCGCCCACCAGTTCCTTGCAGGCCACGTCGACGGCGGCGAGGGACGAGGCACACGCGGCGTCGACCGTGTAGTTGGCGCCGCCGAGGTCGAGGCGGTTGGCGATCCGGCCGGAGATCACGTTGGAGAGCATGCCCGGGAAGGAGTCCTCGGTGAGCCGGGGCAGCTGATCCGCGAGCCCGTCCGGCACCTTGCCGTAGTACGACGGCAGTACGGCCCGCAGCGTGCCCGCGTTGGACAGGTCGCTGCCCGCCTCCGCGCCGAAGACGACCGAGGTGCGCGAGCGGTCGAACTCCCGCCCCCGCTCGCCGTATCCGGCGTGCGCCAGGGCCCGGCGTGCGGCTTCGAGGGCCAGCAGCTGGACGGGCTCGATGCTGCCGAGCGAGGTGGGCGGAATGCCGTAGGACAGCGGGTCGAAGGGGATGCGAGGCAGGAAGCCGCCCCACTTCGAGGGCGTGACGCCACCCTCCCCGTCCGGTGCCGAGTAGTGCACGGCGGGGTCCCAGCGGTCGGTGGGCACCTCCGCCACCGCGTCGTGACCGCCGAGGACGTTCGCCCAGAAGGCGGCGAGGTCGGGGGCGTCCGGGAACATACAGGCCATGCCCACCACGGCGACGTCGAGGGGCGCGGGCGGCGGGGCCTCGGTGTCCTCCTCGGCCACCGGCACACCGAGCCGCTCCCGCAGCTGGGCCGCCCGCCCGGTGAGGAAGTCGGCGGCGCCGTCGGCCACGGAGTGGTGCAGAGCCTCGATGGTGGTGGTCGCCGAGCGCAGTACGGCGACTTCCCCGGCCATGAACATGCCCTCGGCGAGCTGCCGTTGCTCGTCCACCGCCGCCAACTCGCCCCCGGTGTCCCGCTCGACGCCCTTGCTGGCGATGCGCAGCCGCCCGACGTTGAGCCGCTCCAGCCGCTCCCAGATCTGCCGCTCGGGCACCCCGCTCGCCCGCAACTCCGCCTCGAACTCACGGTAGTTGTCGCTGAACGGGCTGGGTACGCATCGGGTGGCGTGACCGGGCGCCGTCTCCAGCAGCGCTGTACTCGTCGCGTCGACGACCTGCCGCTGGAAGAGCGGCTGGACCGCTCCGCAGACCACCGCCTCCTCGGTGAACAGGTAGGCGGTGCCCATCAGTACGCCCACGGACGCGCCGCGCGCGGTCAACGGGGCGGCGAGTGCGGCGACCATCGCGGCCGAGCGCTCGTCATGGATCCCGCCCGCGAAGAACACCTCTATCCGCTCGGCAGTGTCCTCCCCGGCTCCGGCCAAGTAGTCCTCGATGACGGCGAGTTGGGCCTCCCAGAGCGGAAAGCTGCCGCGCGGTCCGACATGCCCGCCGCACTCCGACCCCTCGAACACGAACCGGCGTGCCCCGGCCTCCAGGAACTGCCTCAGCAGGCCCGGCGAGGGCACGTGCAGGAAGGTGCTGATCCCGGCCCGCTCCAGCGCCTCGGCCTGGGCGGGTCGTCCGCCCGCGATGATCGCGTGCGTGGGCCGCAGCTCCCGTACGGCTTCGAGTTGGGCGTTTCGCAGTTCCTCGGGCGCGAACCCGAGCACGCCCACACCCCAGGGCCGGTCCTCCCCGACGGCCTCCCGGGTCTCGGCCAGCATGGCCCGGCTCTGCTCGCCGCTGGCGAGAGCCAGCGCGACGAACGGCAGCGCACCGCCCCCGGCGACGGCCGCGGCGAACCGTGCCTGGTCACTGACGCGGGTCATCGGCCCCTGGGCGAGAGGGAGTCGGGTGCCCAGCGCCCGACTCATCGGAGAACCGGCACGCAACGCCCGCACGGGCCCCGCACCTCGCCCGCCATCCCGTACGTCGTCTCGCGCACCGTCCCGTACGACATCCCGTACGACGTCTCGGACCGCTTCGGTGAGGGCGCGGACCGTGCGGGCGGTGTCGCCCCAGTGGTCGGCGAAGCGGGCGGCGAGGAAGCCGTCCTGGCCGACCGGGAGGAGCTGGGTGCGCGGGTCCTGGGCGCCGAGCATCGCCGCCACCGCGGCCGGATCACCGGCCGGGACGGGTGGGGCGTCGGGACCGCGCCGGTGCAGTACGCGGTGGCCGGCCACGACGACGGTCTCCGAGCCGTCCATCGAGCGGAGCGCCGCCGCCGTGGCCTCCGGCAGTGCGGACTCGGCGAGCAGGGCGAGTTGGCTGTCGAGTACGACGCCCGCCGCTCCCCCGGCGACGGCCGCGGCGGCCGTACGGGGGCCGATGCCGCCGCGCGCCCAGACGGGGAGGTCGATGCCGGGTTCGGCGAGGAGCCGTTGCAGGAGGACGAAGGTGCTGAGCTCGCCGATCCGGCCGCCGCCGTCGCTGCCCCGGGCGATCAGCCCATGCGCACCGGCGTGGACGGCCGCGAGGGCCTCCCGCAGGTCGGTGACCTCGACGAGGACGCGGTGGTGGGCGGCGACCTCGGCGACCGGCCGGAACGCGTCGGCGGCATCGGGGGCGAGGATCACGGTGTCGGGGGCACCGTCGCCGACCAGGTCGGCGGGGGTGAGCCGGCAGTGGGGCCCGATCCGTACGCCGTAGCGGAAGCCGGGGGCGGAGGGGGCCGCGAGGTGGCGTATTCGGGCCAGCGCGTCTCTGGCTCTCCGGTCACCGAGGCCCAGGTCGAGTACGCCCAGACCGCCCGCGCGGCTGACCGCGGCGGCGAGCCGTGCGTCGGGCTCACCGAAGGGGGTGACTCCAATGATCATGTCAACGGCGCGCACGACAGACGTCATGATTCTCCGAAATACTCGGTGAAACTGCACGGTGGGGGTTTTGTGGCGCGGAAGCACTTCACCTGAGAGGGAAACCACGGGGAAGCTAGCGCCGACATTACTCACGAGTCAACATGGCGTGGAACATTCCGTATGCGGCCGATTCCATTCGGCCACCACCGTGCACCCGTACCAAGTCCCGAAAAACCGCCCAATTCCAATCAGTTTCGACGTCGCCGCAGTCCGGCGGCGTACCTCTGGATGTCAGCAAGCCGTCAGACAGCCAGGTGAATTCACTTCCGCCTCACGCCTCGGAAACACGGCGGGCAGGGGATGTAAACCTTGTAAATTCCTCGCGTACGCATCGCGACGGCCGAATCCGGGCATGCCGAAGTGGTCGCTTCGGCACGGCCAAAGGCCACTGTCCGGCGACACTGACAGACCATCTAATTCCACACCCCCTGTCCGAACAAGAGGCCTGACACGACAGAACGAGCCGACCTCCCGGCAGGAACCCGGGGGATCGGCTCGCTACGAGGGCCGGAGTGGCGGTCAGGCCTTGGCCTCGGACACCTCCGGGGCGTGGGCCTCCGGAGCCGGCTCGGCCAACGCGTCGGCCTCGGCCGCGCGCACCGGGATGAGGAAGGCGACGACCGACGCCGCGAGGCCGACACCGCAGCCGATCATCATGGCGGCCCGGAACCCGGCCTCCGAGGGCAGCGCGAAGCCGCCGAAGTCGGTGGTCATCTGGGCCAGCACGACGCCGATGACAGCGGCCGAGACCGAGCTTCCGATCGAACGCATCAGGCTGTTGAAGCTGTTGGCGGAAGCCGTCTCGGACGACGGGACCGCGCCCATGATGAGCGCCGGCATGGCGCCGTAGGCGAAACCGACACCCGTACCGCAGACGATGGTCACCGCCAGCAGGCCCCACACGGAGGCGGAGCCGATCAGCGGCAGGGAGACGCCGTATCCGACGGCGATGATCAGGCCGCCGACGGAGAGCGTGATCCTGGGGCCGGACTTGGCGGAGAGCATGGCGCCGACCGGCGACATGACCATCATCATCAGGCCGGCCGGAGCCATCCACAGCCCCATGGCGAGCATGGACTCGCCGAGTCCGTAGCCGGTCTCCTTGGGCAGCTGCATGAGCTGCGGGATGACCAGGGACTGCGCGTACATCGCGAACCCGACGAGGATCGAGGCCGCGTTGGTCATCAGCACCTGCGGCCGGGCGGTCACGCGCAGGTCCACCAGCGGGTCGGTGTTGCGCAGCTCCCACCAGCCCCAGGCCGGCAGCGAGACCACGGCGACGGCGAACAGCCCGAGAGTGGTGCCGCTGCCCCAGCCCCAGTCGGCACCCTTCGACACGGCGAGGAGCAGGGAGATCAGCGCGGTGCCGAGCCCGATCGCGCCGAGCACGTCGAAGCGCCCGGCGGTGGTGTTCTCGCGCCCCGCGGGCACGAAGAGGGAGATCAGCGTGCCGACGGCGAGGGACAGCGCGGCCACGACCCAGAACAGCACGCGCCAGCTGGCGTTCTCGGCGATCGCCGCGGCGAACGGCAGTCCGAGCGCACCGCCGACACCCATGGACGCGCTCATGATCGCGATGGACGAACCGAGCTTCTCCGCCGGTACGACGTCACGCATCAGGCTGATACCCAGGGGCACCACGCCCATGCCCATGCCCTGCAGCGCCCGTCCCGCGATCATCGGGAGCACGGAGGAGGACAGCGCGCAGACGACGGAACCCAGGATGAGCGGCAGGAGCGAGAGGAGCAGCATGCGCTTCTTGCCGTACATGTCGCCGAGTCGGCCGGCGACCGGGGTCACGACCGCCGCGGCGAGCAGGGTGGCGGTGATCACCCAGGAAGCGTTCGAGGCGGAGGTGTCGAGCAGGGTCGGCAGCTCCCCGATCAGCGGGACCACGAGGGTCTGCGTGATCGCGGCCACGATGCCGGCGAAGGCGAGGATGCCGACAACTCTGCCGGAGCCGGCGTCGGGCTTGGAACTGTCCACTGGGTCGCTCCCTCGGAGAGGACGTAGATGATTCGATGTGCATAATGCACGAGAGGTGCATCATACATATCGCCGGTGAACGCATTAACTTGGCAGGGGGCCCGCCGAGGGGAAGGCCCGTTCAGGAGCCGAAGGAAGCAGCCGCATGGACAAACCCGTTGATCTGGTCGAGTTCGAGATGATGCTGCTCGGTCGGTACATGCACCTGCTCTCGCCGACGGCGCGGGGCATGGTGGGACGGCTCGACCGCAGCGCCTACATCGTCCTCAGCCGTATCCAGGCGGAGGGGCCGATGTCCATCGGCCAGCTCAGCGCCGCGTTCGGCCTGGACGTGTCCACGCTCAACCGGCAGACCGCCGCGATGGTCCGCGCCGGAATCGTCGAACGCATCCCCGACCCCGAGGGAGGCATCGCGCGCAAGTTCGCGATGACAGAGGAGGGCGAGCGCCGACTGGCGGCCGACCGGGAAGGGAACCGGGAGGGCCTGACCAAGGTGGTGGCCGACTGGACGGCCGAGGAGGTCGCGGACTTCGCCGCCCATCTGAGCCGCCTCAACCGTGACGTGGAGCGACTGGACGGCCGACCTTGGCCGCGCGACTGAGCGGCGCCACCGGGACGGGCAGCCGGGCCGGGCAGCCGACGGGACGAGCAACCGCCAAGAGGTGGACGCCCGTTCACACTTGAAGCGTGAACCATCTGGGCATGAATCGCCCCTGCCATGGGCAGGGTCGAGGTGCGCCGACCGTCCCGCGCCGCACTTCGGGAGGCAGCCCCGTCATGCACTCCGAGCCGGACCCCCGTACGCGTCGGCCTTCACACCACGCCGTCCCGCGCCGGGTCGTCGTCACCGGCCTGGGCGCTGTCACCCCGCTCGGCGTCGGAGTCCCCGCCCTCTGGCACGGTCTCCTCGAAGGCCGGTGCGGCATAAGGGAGTTGACCGGCGAGGAGTTCAGCGGCCTGCCGGTCCGGGTGGCGGGCACGGTCCCGGTGGACCCGGCCGGGCTGCTCCCCCGCACCCAGGCCCGCCGGATGAACCGGGCCGCGCAGTTCGGCGTACTGGCGGCGCGGGAGGCCTGGCGGGACGCGGGCTTCGACGGTTCGGGCACGGCGGCGAGCGGTCTGTCCCCCGAGCGTGTGGGGGTGTCCGTGGGCGCGATCCTGGGCGACGCGTCGGTCCTCGTCGGCGGCGACCGCAGACTCCGCGACAAGGGCCCCCGCGCGGTCTCGCCGCTCACCACCCCCATGACGGTGCCGTCACAGGCGGCGTCCCAGATCTCGCTGGCCCTGCGCATCACGGGCGAGGCCCGCACGGTGACCAGCGCCTGCGCGTCGGGCACGGAGGCGATCGGCCAGGCGATAGACCGCATCCGGTACGGCCATGTCGACATCGCCCTCGCGGGAGGCGCCGAGGCTGTCGTCACACCGGCGATCATGGCGTCGTTCGCCGCGATGCGTGCCCTGTCGACACATCCCGCCGGGGAGCTGCCGTCCCGCCCCTTCGCCAGGGACCGGGACGGTTTCGTCAACGGCGAGGGCGCGGGCTTCCTGCTCCTGGAGTCCGAGGAGCACGCCCGGGCGAGGGGCGCCCGCGTCTACTGCGAGGCGGCCGGCTGGGGCCTGTCGGCCGATGCCCACCACATGGCGGCACCGGACCCGTCCGGCACCGGCGTGGCCCTGGCCCTGCACCGCGCCCTGCGCGACGCCGGAGGCCGCCCCGCCGACGTGATCCACGTCAACGCCCACGCCACGGCCACGATCGACGGCGACCTCGCGGAGGCGAACGCGCTGCGGGCGGTCCTGGGCGTACTGGGCACGCCTCGCGTCCCCGTCACGGCCCTCAAGGGACACCTCGGCCATCTCCAGGGCGCAGCGGGCGGGGTGGAGGCGGTGGCCACGGTCCTGACCCTGCACCACGGCACGATCCCTCCGACGATCGGCTGCGCGGAGGGTGAGCAGGACGAGGCGATCGAGCTGGACGTGGTGCGGGGCGGGCCCCGCCCGCTGCCCGACCACGGCGATCTGGCCCTCAGCAACTCGTTCGGCTTCGGCGGGCACAACGCGGTGCTGGCGCTGCGACGGGCGGGATAGGACTGGGAGCGAGGTCAGGGAGGAGAGGGAGGACGGGGTCACGCCGGACGCTTACGAGGGGCGGCCTTCCTGGCGGGGGCTTTCTTGGCCGTGGCCTTCTTGGCGGCGCTGGTCGACTTCGTGGCGCCGGTGGTGGCTTTCTTGGCGGTGGAGGTCTTCTTCGCGGCAGCCTTCTTCGCCGTGGAGGTCGACTTCTTGCCGACCTCCTCCTTCGGCGACGGCTTGGCGGTCGTACGGGCTGTCGTACGAGCCGTGGCCCGCGCCCGAATGGGCTCGACGTCCGCCTCCTCCACCACCACCCGCTCGCCCCGCGACTCCTTGGCCTCCCGCACGCTCTTCTCCAGCGCGGCCATCAGGTCGAGCACCTTGCCGCCACCGCTCGGCGCCGGGGCGTGCGGTGCCTCCTCGCCGGAGGCCTTCGCCGCGATGAGTTCCTCGACGGCCTCGCGGTAGTCGTCGTGGAGGTCGGCGAGATCGACTTCGCCGAGGGTGGCCATGAGGGCGTCGGCGAGATCGAGTTCCTGGTCCCGCACGGTGACGCCGGCATCCGGCGCGACACCGTCGGTGGCCCGGATCTCGTCGGGCCAGAGCAGCCCGTGCATCGCGATGACGTCGTCGACGACCCTCAGCATGCCGAGCCGTTCCCGCCCCCGGAGCGCGAACTTGGCGATGGCGACCTTCTTGCTGCGCTTCAGCGCCTCCCGCAGCAGGGTGTAGGGCTTGGCGGCCGGGACCCCGTTCGCGGAGAGGTAGTAGGCGGTGTCCATCTGCAGTGGATCGATACGGTCACCGGGCACGAAGGCGACGATCTCGATGGTCTTGGCGGTCGGCAGTGGCAGCGACCCCAGATCCTCGTCCGTGATCGGGATCATCGCCCCGTCTGCACCCTCGTACGCCTTTCCGATCTCATCGCTTCTGACCTCGCGGTCCTCCAGCTCGCACACCTTGCGATAGCGGATGCGACCGCCGTCCTCGACGTGGATCTGCCGGAAGGAGATCGAGTGGCTCTCGGTGGCGTTCACGAGCTTGATCGGGATGCTGACCAGCCCGAAGGAGATGGCGCCGTTCCATATGGATCGCACGGGGTGAACCTTCCTTCGGTGACGTCTTTGCCCTGTTTTCGTGGGATTCTCATCGTATGACGCCGATCACGGAGGTGGCCGGGCGAAGGGTGTCCCTCTCCAACCTGGAGAAGGTGATCCACCCGGCGACCGGCTTCACCAAGGGTGAGCTGCTGCACTACTACGCCACCACGGCCGACGTGCTCCTCCCCCACCTCCACGACCGCCCGGTGTCCTTCCTGCGCTACCCGGACGGCCCCGACGGCCAGGTCTTCTTCGCCAAGAACGTCCCGCCCGGTACGCCCGACTGGGTCACGACGGCTCATGTGCCGCGCTCGGAGGGCCCGGCGCGCATGGTCCTGATCCAGGACCTCCCCTCGCTGATGTGGGCGGCGAACCTGGTCACGGAGTTCCACACCCCGCAGTGGCTGATCGACGCCCCCGGCGAGGCCGACCGCATGGTCCTCGACCTGGACCCCGGCCATCCGGCGACGATCGTGGAGTGCTGCGAGGTGGCGCTCTGGCTACGGGAGCGGCTGGCGGCGGACGGGATCGAGGCGTACGCGAAGACGTCCGGCTCGAAGGGCCTGCACCTCCTTACGGCGCCGGCGACCCGCACCCCGTCCGGCGAGATCACGGCGTACGCGAAGGAACTGGCGGTCGAGGCGGAACGCGCCCTCCCCCACCTGGTCGTCCACCGCATGACGCGCAGCCTGCGCCCGGGGAAGGTCTTCGTCGACTACAGCCAGAACGCGGCCCGAAAGACGACGGCGACCCCGTACACCCTGCGGGCACGCGCCGAACCGACGGCGTCCACACCGGTGACGTGGGAGGAGGTGGCGGGGTGCACGGCACCGGGCCAACTCATGTTCGGGGCGGGGGACATCGGGGCCCGGCTGGACAGGTACGGGGACCTGCTGGCTCCGCTCGTGCCGCCGCGGCCGACCTGACGGTCGCCGGCCTGCTCAGAGGAGACGGTCAGGTGACTCCGAGCCAGAAGTCGGGGCAGGCCGGTGTCGCCGTCACACCCGCCCCCAGGTCCCCCGGTCCCGGGCCACCGCGTGCAGTGCCTCCACGTCCGCCGGTTTCAGGACGCCCCCCGACCTCGCGAGGTCGGACAGGTCCGTGTCCAGGAGGACCCTGACCTCTCTCAGCGGCACCGCCACCCTCAGGTCGGCCGGGCCCGCCAGGGCCAGGACCGGGTGGACCTCCGCCGTCAGGGCGTACGAGGCCCGGTCCGCGTCCGAGCGGACCCGGCGGAGGAGGGGACGGGGATCGCGGCGGCCCAGGGAGACCATCGGGTCGGCCACCAGGACCCGCTGCTTACGGGCGTACAGGGTGTGGACCGCGAACAGACCACCCGGGCCGATCAGCAGATGGTGGAGCCGGTCGCCGCCGGGGAGCAGGATCGAGTGCAGGGTGTGCCAGCCCGCGCCCTCCAGCGCCTCCAGGGCCCCGCCCACCGCCTGTTCCGCCGCCAGGGCACGCCTTCGGGGGTCCGGGCGCAGGCGGTGCGGTGGGCCCGGGTCACGGTCGAGGGCGATCTGGAGGGCCTCGCCGGGGCGGTTCGGGGCCAGGTCGTCGTCGGGGTGGAGGGACAGGCGGGCCAACTCCGCCGGGGTCGGGACCGGGGGCGGCCCCACCGTCACCGGGCCCGTCAGGAACGGGCCCAGGGCTTCCAGTACGTCCCCTCTGAGGTCGTCGCTCAGCAGGTTGACCCGGGACGACTCACGGTCGTACCAGGCGATGTTCCGCCCGTCCGTCAGACACACGTACAGCCGCTCGTGGCCTTGGCGCCAGGCCGGTACGACGCGCAGTCCGCTCATCCACCATCACCCCAATCCCCGCACGGCCATGGGAACAGGCGGGGTGCTGCCGGGGCAAGAACCCGGCTACCTTTGGAGGAAGTTGGGGCGGATTCGGTTGCCCGAGTGGGGAGGCGGCGTAGTTGCGGACCCGCAGGAAACAGCCCGACGTACCGGCTCCTGGCGAGCCTTGGAGTGAGATCGTGCCCGGGCTGTGGATGGGCGGACACGAGTTCACGAGTCGCCCCGGGGAGCTGCGATTCGCCGTCGTGCACGATGAGTTCGACCTGGTCGTGACCCTGCTGAGGCTGCCGGGGTACGGGCCGGATCCCGGTGTCGAGCATCACGTGTGGTCGATTCCGGACGGGCCGCTCGACGGGACCCAGCTCGCCGGTGTGATCCGGCTCGCGGAGACCGTGTGCACCGCGTTGGAGGACGGGCGCAGTGTGCTGGTGCGCTGCTACAGCGGGTACAACCGGTCGGGGCTCGTCGTCGCGCACGCCCTCGTCCACGACGGGCACAGCACCGACGAGGCGATCCGGCTCATCAGATCCCGCCGCTCCCCCTGGGCCCTGCACAACCAGCTGTTCGTCGAGTATCTGCGGACGGGCCTGCCCACGGCCCGGCTGCTGGAGGAACTGGCCGAGTAGGCGGACCCGCGGGGGGTGGGACCGCCGGAGCCACCCGCTCGGCCCCGGTCAGCCCGATCGGCCCCGTTCGGCCCGCCCGGAAAATGCGGCTCCCCTGCGAATAAGGTGTCGTGGACGAGGCGACCCCGCCCGCCACACCCGCCCCGGCCCGTCCCGCCGCAGGAGTGCAGTGAAACCCAGCCGCACCTCCCGTGTCCCGCAGCACGTCTCACGCGTCTCACGCACCCTTCTCGCCACCCTGACCCTTGCCGTCCTCGCCTCCGGCTGCGGTGACGCGGGCGGGCTGCGTGGTGCCGGGCCGACCGCCACCGCCGTCAGTCCCGCCCGGCTCTGGCCCGACCTGCCCGCCGCCTCCAGCCCCGCCTTCGACTACGGCGAGGCCGAGACCGAGACCGTGAAGGGCATCACCGCCCCCGGCGACGACATCCACAAGGTCGACCCGGTGGCCGTCGTACGAGCGGAGATCGCCGCGCACCCCGACGTGTACACCGCCGACGGCGCCCCGTACGCCGGCACGGGCGCCGGCATGGCCGCCTGCGGCCGGAAGGGCCGTACCGGCGTCTGTCCCGTCCTCAAGGCCTACTACCGCGACCTCACCGGCGACGGCCGCGACGACATGGCCCTCGGTTTCCGGCTGCTGCCGGGCAACGGGACGGCCGTACGGGTGTACACCTTCCAGCGGCACAAGCTGGTGCAGATCATGGCCAACGACGACGCCGTGACCGCCGTGGAACTGGCCGGCCGGGCCGTGATCATCCGTTCGCCGTCGCAGATCCCGGGGTACGAGTACCGCACCCAGTGGACCTGGGACGCCGACCAGAAGGCGATGCTGCTCACCCGGGACGAGTTCCTGCGCACCGGCCGACCCAAGCGCACACACGCTCCCCGTGCGGCTTCCTCGGCCGCGGCCTCCGCTGCTGCCGCCTCCGCGGCTGCCTCGTCCGCGAGTGCCCGATGAGGGTCGCGCTGCCCGGGTGGGCAGGAACCCTCGCCGCCAAGGCCGCGCTGTTCATCACCGGGATGTGCTGCGCGCTCGCCGCGCTGCTCGGCGTCCTCGTGCATGTCTCGGTGACCCATCAGACCGTCGACCAGGCCCGTGACCGCGCCCTGTCCCGGCTGGTGGAGGCCACGGCCGAGTACGAGGCGGGTGACACCCTCCGGCCGCACGCCGGTATCGATCCCGAGGGGCTGCCGAAGGCGCTGCGGGCGCTCGCGGCGGCCGGGGAACGCGGCACGATGGTCACCGACCACGACGGGGTGCCGACGATGTGGGCGGCCGGTCCGGCGAACGGCGGGCACGCGCTCGCCGTCGCGCTCGACTACTCGCAGAGCGCCCGGACGATCGAGGGCCTCGACCGGGCCATCCTGTGGTCGTCGGGTCTCGCCATCGGCGCGACGCTGCTGGTCGGCGCGTTCGCGGTGACCCGGGTGACCCGTCGGCTGCACGCGACCGCCCAGGTGGCCCGCCGGATCAGCGCCGGCGACCTGGACGCCCGCGTCGACGACGCCCGTACGCAGGATCCGAACCGTTCGCCGGACGAGGTCGCCGCCGTCGCCGCCGCGCTCGACACGATGGCCGCCTCGCTGCAGCGCAAACTGCTCAGCGAGCAGCGTTTCACGGCCGACGTGGCCCACGAGCTGCGCACCCCGCTCACCGGGCTGCACGCGGCGGCCGAACTGCTGCCGCCCGGGCGGCCGACCGAGCTGGTCAGGGACCGGGTCGCCGCGCTGCGTACGCTCACCGAGGACCTGCTCGAAATCTCCCGGCTGGACACGGGCAAGGAGCGGCTGGAGGTCGACACCGAGCCGCTCGGCGCCCTCGCCGAACGGGTCGTGCGGGTAGTAAGGGCCTCGGGGAACTCGGCGCAGCCGGGCACCTCCGGGAGTCCGGGGGCGCCTGGACCCGACACGGAGATCGTCGTGGTCCGTGACGCCCGAGTCGACACCGACCGGCGTCGGCTCGAACGGGTGCTCGGCAATCTGGTCGCCAACGCCCACCGGCACGGCCGTACGCCCGTGACGCTGACCATCGACGGGCCGGTCGTGACCGTGCGGGACCACGGGGACGGTTTCCCGGATTACGTGGTGGAGCACGGGCCGCAGCGGTTCCGCACGGAGGGCGGGGCGACCGGGCACGGGCTCGGGCTGACGATCGCGTTGGGCCAGGCGGAGGTACTGGGCGCCCGACTGACCTTCACCAACGTGCCGAAGAGCGCGGGGGGCGGCGCCCTGGCGACGCTCAGCCTGGCCGAATCGCGGGGGCTCGCCACCAACGGCCCAGTGTGACGGGCGCCTTACACGACCGGCTCCTAGCGTGGCGGTTAGTCAGCTCTGCACGGCCAAAGGAGCCCACATGTCACCGCGGACCACCCTGACCCGCCTCGGCATAACCGCCGCCGCCACCGCGCTCTCCCTCGGCGCGGTCACCCCGGCACTCGCGAGCCCCGCCGACGACGACTGGGGCAGCAGCTGGAACCAGCAGCAGCCGCCGCCGAACAACCAGAGCAACACGAACAACCCGAACCAGAACAACCAGAACCAGAACCCGAACAATCAGAACCAGAACAGCCAGAGCAACCAGAACAACCAGAGCGGCAACCACCAGAGCGGCAACGGCGACTGGAGCCAGCACAACAACACCAGCAGCAACGCCGTCCTCTACAAGGGGATCGTCACCGCCAACGGCGGACTGCGGCTGCGCAGCGCGCCGAATCGCGGCAGCGCGATCATCCGGGTCGCCCCCAAGGGCTCGATCGTCACCATCTTCTGCAAGGTCGGCGGTGAGAACGTCGACGGCAACTCGCTCTGGTACCTCCTCACGGACGGCACCTGGGCCTGGGGCGCCGCCCGCTACATCGACAACATCGGCGCCGCGCCACGCTTCTGCTGACACGTCGGCCGGCCGGCCGGCCGCCTCACTCACCCGGCAGACACCAGACGTGACCCCATAGGCCACATCAGCCAATAAGTTGTGAACTTTGGGTAGGTTCCGGACATGACGAAGCCCGGAACCACCGTGGCGGCGGAGTACGAGGAATCCCCGAAGCCCTGGCTCTCGGAGCCCGTCGATCCCTCCGATCCCGCCCCGCGCGTCCCCCGGCGCCGTGGCATCGAGCTGGCCCTCATCGTCGTCGCCGTCCTCCTCTGCGTGTACGGCTACTGCGATGTGGGCCTCGCGAGGAACGGCACCGTCCCGCCCGGCGCCGCCGGCTACGGCGCCGGGCTCGGCGTGCTCGCTCTCCTCGCCCATGTCGCGGTGCGGCGGCGCGCCCCCTGCGCCGACCCGCTGCTGCTGCCCATCGGGGTGCTGCTCAACGGCCTCGGTCTGGTCCTCATCCACCGGCTCGACCTGGAGACGCCGGGGCACCGGGCCGCCCCCGCCCAACTCGTCTGGTCCACGGTCGGCGTGGCGCTGTTCATCGTGGTCGTCGTCCTGCTGCGCGACCACCGGGTCCTCCAGCGGTACGCGTACGTCTGTGTGGCCGCCGCCCTGGTCCTGCTGACCCTCCCGATCTTCTTCCCGTCGGTGAACGGGGCCCGCATCTGGGTCCGGATCGCCGGATTCTCCATCCAGCCCGGCGAGTTCGCGAAGGTACTGCTGGCGGTCTTCTTCGCCGCGTACCTCGCCGCCAACCGGAACGCGCTGGCGTACACCGGCCGCCAGATCTGGCGGCTGCGCCGACTGCAGCTTCCCACCGGGCGGGTCCTCGGCCCGATCGTGGCGATCTGGCTGATCAGCGTCGGCGTACTGGTCCTGGAGCGCGATCTCGGCACCTCGCTCCTCTTCTTCGGCCTCTTCGTGGTCCTCCTGTACGTGGCCACGGGCCGCACCGGCTGGATCGCGGTCGGTCTGCTGCTGGCCGCGCTGGGCGCCTTCGCCGTCGGCACCCTCGAACCGCACGTCCACAGCCGGGTCGAGGACTGGCTGCACCCGTTCGCGACGATCGAGGCGGGGCAGGGGCCCAACCAGCTCTCCCAGTCGCTGTTCGCGTTCGCGGCGGGCGGCACGCTCGGCACCGGGCTGGGCCGCGGCCACTCGATCCTGATCGGCTTCGCCGCCAAGTCGGACTTCATCCTGGCGACCGCGGGCGAGGAACTGGGGCTGGCCGGCCTCGCCGCGATCGTCATCCTGTACGCCCTGCTGGTGGAACGCGGTTACCGGGCGGGCCTGTCGTTGCGCGACCCCTTCGGCCGGTTGCTCGCGGTCGGCCTCGCCTCGATCGTGGCGCTCCAGGTGTTCGTGATCGCGGGCGGGGTGTCGGGCCTCATCCCGCTCACCGGTATGGCGATGCCGTTCCTGGCGCAGGGAGGCTCGTCCGTCGTCACCAACTGGATCATCGTGGCGCTGCTGATCCGGATCAGTGACTCGGCCCGCCGTGGGCACAACGACGACGACGGGCGGCCCACACCATGACAAGGCAGCCCGAACGGGCCAGAAAATCACGGCAGATGACGCGTTGCATCAAACACGCCGCACTCTTCTGCGCCCTGCTGCTCCTCGCCCTTCTCGTCAACGTCACCCGTGTACAGGTCGTCCAGGCCCAGCGCTACGACGACAACCCGGCCAACCGCCGCCAGGTGATCGCCCGTTACGGCCAGCCGCGCGGGACCATCCTGGTCGGCGGCAGGCCGGTCACCGGGTCAGCCGACACCGGGGAGCAGCTCCGCTACGAACGGACGTACAAGAACGGCCCGTTGTACGCCCCGGTCACCGGCTTCGCCTCCCAGGTGTACGGGACGACGTTCCTGGAGCACGCGGAGGACGGCGTCCTGTCGGGCACCGATCCGCTGCTCTCCCCGTTCCCGCTGTGGAACGACGTGACGCGGGCGCGGAATCCCGGCGGCAGGGTGGTGACGACCATCGACCCGGCCGCCCAGCGGGCCGCCTTCGAGGGGCTCGCCGGGCGCAAGGGCGCGGTGGCGGCCGTGGAACCGTCGACGGGCCGCATCCTCGCCCTGGTCTCCGCGCCCTCGTACGACCCCTCCGTCCTGTCCGGCAACAGGCGTTCCGTGGAACGGAGTTGGCGGCGGCTGAACGGCGATCCCGACAAGCCGATGCTCAACCGGGCGGCGCGGCAGACGTATCCACCGGGTTCGACGTTCAAGGTGGTCACGGCGGCGGCGGCCCTCGACGCCGGGGTGATCACCGATCTGGACGAGCCGACCCGCTCCCCCGATCCGTACCGTCTCCCCGGTACGTCCACGGCGCTGACGAACGAGGGCGCTGGCTGTGCGGACGCCTCGCTGCGGGACGCGTTCACCTGGTCGTGCAACACCGTCTTCGCCAAGCTGGGCGTGGACGTGGGTGTCGCCGGCCTGGCGACCACGGCGAACGGCTTCGGCTTCAACGACTCGGGGCTGCGTATCCCCTTCTCGGTCGCGCGCAGCACCTTCGACCGCCACGTCGACAGGGCGCAGTTGGCGCTGTCCGCGATCGGCCAGTACAACACGCGGGCCACGCCGTTGCAGATGGCCCTGGTCGCGGCGGCGGTCGCCAACGGCGGTCAGGTGCCTTCCCCTTACCTGGTGGAGCGGACAACCACCGTGCACGGTACGACAGTTGCCACTCCGGGGGTACGGAGTCGGCTCCGGGCGATGAGTCCGTCGACGGCCGTACGGATGCGGGAGCTGATGCGGGACGTCGTGGAGCGGGGCACCGGTACCAACGCGGCGATCCCCGGGGCGATCGTCGGCGGCAAGACCGGCACCGCCCAGCACGGCATCGGCAACTCCGGTACGCCGTACGCCTGGTTCGTCTCCTGGGGGCAGGGCGGACGGGACGTCGAGCCGACGGTGGCCGTCGCGGTGGTGGTCGAGGACGCCTCCGCCGACCGTACGGACATCAGCGGGGGCGGGACGGCGGCTCCGATCGCCCGGGCGGTGATGGAGGCGGTGCTCGGCAGCTGAGGCACGTCCGGGGCCGAGGTGGGCAGAGGTGCCGTCGGCGGGGTGGCGCCCGGTGCTGGTGGGTCGCGCGGCCCGGCGCTGTACGGGGTGCCGCTCTCGGTGGGACGGGTGCCGCCCCTGGCGGCACGCATGCCCGCAGCTGGGCGGGGCCGCAGCCAGGCAACCGGGCCGGCCGACGACGGCCTTCAGGGGCGCGAGGAACTGCGCGACAAGCCCCCACCCGGCCGCAGTCAGGCACTCCGGCCGGCCGACGGAGTCAGGACTCAGCCGATCGGTTTCCTGATCTCCTCGCGGATCTTGACTGCGGTCTCGGCCGCCGCCGCGAGGTCCACCTGGGCGGGATCCTTCGTGACCGTGTCGGCGGTGATCTCGGCGATGGAAGCACCGGTGTTGCCGTCCACCCAGCCGCAGACGGGGATGGTGATCTTCGTACCGAGCTGGGTCTGGACGAGCACCTCGCAGGTGACGGTGACGTCGGAGCCGGCCGGCTTGAAGTCCCTGGGCTTGACGGCGACCTTGGCACCCTCACCGCCCGCCGCGCCCTCCATCATGTTGTCGCGGGCCAGGCCGGTGTTCTTGAACCGTCCGTACATGCCGGAGATCACCAGCGTGCCCTGCGCCTGGTCGCCGCCGAGGCTGTACTGACCGACCACCGCCTTGGTGTCCCGGGCGTCCCAGGCACCGTCGGCCTCGTCCTCGATGGTCTTGCCCTCGGCGCCGGAGAGATCGCCGGCGAGCTCGTACTTCTCGTCGAGGACCTTCTGGGGCAGCGTCAGCTTGTACTCGGCCTCGGGAAAGCCGCTGTCGGACTTCGTCACGAACCAGACGAGCACGGCCACACCCACCACGACCAGCGCGACCACACCGCCGATGATGCCGAGGATCAGACCGAGCCGGCTCTTCTTGGGCGGCTGCACCGACGCACCCCAGGGAGCGGGTGCGGGCGCGCCGTAGGGCTGCTGCCCGTAAGGGGGCGGGCCCGGCGGCTGCTGGCCGCCGTACGGACCGGGCTGCGGGGCCTGGTACGGCGGCGGAGGCGGCTGCTGGCCGTAGGGCCCCGAAGTCGGGGGCGGGCCGAAGGGGTTGTCGGGCGGCTGGGGCGGCGGAGTCGTGGACACGCCACGCACGCTACTGCACTCGGGTGACTTCATAAGCCCCGGATAAGGCCACGTACAGAGCTACGCGTAAGTAGCTCCCGGGGGATTGACCCACTTGCTGACAAGCGGTCTCATAAGAATGTGACGACAGTGACGGAAGCCGAGACACTCCGCGACGCCCTCGGGGTGCTCAAGGACCGCGAGCAGGTGGCCGAACGGCTCCTCGACGCGTCCGCGAAGCACTCCTTCGACCCCGACAGGGAACTGGACTGGGACGCCCCCTTCGAGGACGGCAAGTGGTTCTGGCCGCCCGAGCTGGTCTCCCTGTACGGCACTCCGCTGTGGAAACGGATGAGCGAGGAGCAGCGCATCCTGCTCTCCCGCCATGAGGCGGCGGCGCTCGCCTCGCTCGGCATCTGGTTCGAGATCATCCTGATGCAGCTCCTCGTACGGCACATCTACGACAAGGCGGCGACGAGCGCGCACGTCCGCTACGCCCTGACGGAGATCGAGGACGAGTGCCGTCACTCGAAGATGTTCGCCCGTCTGATCAGCCGCGGCGGCACCCCGTACTACCCGGTCAGCCGGGCGCACCAGAACCTCGGCCGCTTCTTCAAGACGGTGTCGACCACCCCCGGTTCCTTCACGGCGACCCTGCTCGGCGAGGAGGTCCTCGACTGGATGCAGCGCCTCACGTTCCCGGACGAGCGCGTCCAGCCGCTGATCAGGGGCGTGACGAGAATCCATGTGGTGGAGGAGGCCCGGCACGTCCGGTACGCCCGGGAGGAACTCCGCCGCCAGATGGTGACGGCGCCGAGATGGTCCCAGGAGTACACCCGCGTCAGCTCCGGCGAGTTCGCGCGGATCTTCTCGGTCGCGTTCGTCAACCCCGACGTCTACGCGAACGTGGGGCTGGACAAGGCGGAGGCGATGGCTCAGGTCCGGGCGAGCGCGCACCGGCGGGAGGTCATGCAGACCGGGGCACGGCGGCTCACGGACTTCCTGGACGACATCGGGGTACTGCGGGGTGTCGGCCGACGGCTGTGGAAGGCGTCGGGGCTACTGGCTTGAATGCAAGGTGCGGCCCGACGACTGCGGCCCGAAAAGCACGGGGCGCAGCCCCGGCTTTTCAGGGGCGCGGGGAACTGCGCGACCAGCCACGACGCACCCGCACATACCCCCACACCCACCCCGACTACCCTGCACACATGCCCCCCGCCGCCCCCGCCTACCGCCGCCTGAGCGTCGAGGAGCGGCGCAGCCAGCTCCTCGACGCCGCCCTCTCCCTCTTCGCCCACCGCCCCCCGGAGGACGTCTCGCTCGACGACGTCGCCGAGGCCGCCGGCGTCTCCCGCCCCCTCGTGTACCGCTACTTCCCCGGCGGCAAGCAGCAGCTGTACGAGGCCGCGCTCCGCTCCGCCGCCGAGGAACTCGAACTCTGCTTCGACGAACCCCCCGAGGGCCCGCTCCCCCAGCGCCTCGCCCGCGCCCTCGACCGCTATCTCACCTTCGTCGACGAGCACGACGCCGGTTTCAGCGCCCTCCTCCAGGGCGGCAGCGTCGTCGAGACGTCCCGTACGACGGCCATAGTGGACCGGGTGCGCCGTACCGCCGCCGAGCACATCCTCAGCCATCTCGGGGTCGAGGAACCGGGCTCCCGGCTGCGGATGACCGTACGGATGTGGATCACCTCGGTCGAGGCGGCCTCGCTGATCTGGCTGGACGAGGGCAAGGATCCGCCGGTCGACGAGCTGCGGGACTGGCTGGTCGAGCAGTTCCTGGCGGTTCTCACCGTGACCGCCGGCCGCGACCCGCAGACCGCGGCCGTCGTGCGCGACGCGCTCGGCTCGACGACGCCGACCTGACGCACCGCCCCGCCTGCCCCCACCTGCCCCGACCGCCCCGTACCGGAAACTGATCCCGTGAAGAGCCAAGACACCGCCTTCGAGGGCGGCCCCCTGGACGGCCGCGTGCTGCCCATCCTGCTCGGCCCGACCGGGCAACCGCCGAAGACGTACAGGGTCCCGGTACCGGACGCGGCCGGCGGCCCGCCGACCGTGCTGGTCTACCGCCGCGCGCCCAAGGGTCCGCCGGGAAAACTGGGCCTGCACCCGGGCTGGAAGTACGCCTACGACCCCGAGGGCGACCGGGGCGACGACGGCAGGCTCCGCTGGCCGTGGTCGAAACCGGCCACCGGACCAGGCGCCACGCCGCAGGGCAAGCCGGACGACACCGACGGGTGACGAGGTTGGGCCGAACCGCGCACGCTCGGCGCGCGGACCTCGCGCCCACGTCACAGGCTCGCGGTGCGGAGCGGACGGGCTGCCCCGCACCGGAGGTGATGACGTGTCAGGAAGGCTACTGCGTCTGGTCTGTACGGCGGCGATGGCCGCCGGCACACTCCTCGCACCCGTCCCCGCCCTGGCCGCACCGGACCCGGCCCCCTCGGCGACACAGTCCCCCGGCGAGCCCGCCACGGAGGAACAGCCCTCCGTCTCCGCCCTTCTGACTGACCTTCAGCGGCTGTACCGCGAGGCCGAGCAGGCCACCGAGACCTACGGCGCCACCGCCGAACGGCTGAAGGGGCAGCGCGCCGAGGTCCGGCGGCTGGACGGACAGCTCGTGCGCGCCCGGCTCTCCCTGCACGAGCGGCGCGGCGCCCTCGGCAGGCTCGCCCGCCAGCAGTACCAGAGCAGCAGCGGCATCTCCCCGTACGTCCAGCTGCTGCTGGCCCGCGATCCGCAGCACGCGCTCGAACAGGGCCATGTGATCCGGCAGTTGGCGCTGGAACGGGCCCAGACGGTGGGCCGGCTGGTCGGCGGCGAGCGGCGCACCGACAGTCTGGCGCGCGCGGCCCGTGCCGCCCTGGACCGGCAACTCACCCTCGCCGAACAGCAGAAGCGGGACCGGGACGTCGTACGGGAGCGGCTGAGGCGGGTCGAGGAGCTGCTCGCCACCCTCAGCACCGAACAGCTCGCCGGGCTGGCCGAGTTGGAGAAGGGCGCGTTGGACAAGGGTGAAGTGGCCGGGAAAGAGCGGGAGTTCATCACCTCGGGCGCCCTCAGCGCCGGTCGGAAGCCGTCCGGGGAAGGTGAGCGGGCACTGCGGCAGGCGGTGGCGCAGCTCGGGAAGCCGTACGAGTGGGGGGCCGAGGGGCCGGCCTCGTTCGACTGCTCGGGGCTGACCTCGCAGGCCTGGGAGACGGCGGGCCGGCCCATCCCCCGGACCAGCCAGGAGCAGTGGGCGCGGTTGCCGCACATCCCGCTGGCCGAGCTGCGCCCCGGTGACCTGGTCGTCTACTTCCCCGAGGCGACCCACGTGGCGCTCTACCTCGGGGACGGCCTGGTCGTCCAGGCGCCGCGTCCGGGTGCGAGGGTGAAGGTGTCGCCGCTCTCGGCCAACCCGGTGCTGGGCGCCGTACGGCCGGACCCGGACGGGGAGCCGCTGCGGCGGTACACACCGCCGAGGCTCCCCGCCGACGCGACGGCGGGCCCGGACGAAGGCTACGACTCCGTCACCGGGCCCGGTTCCCAGGCGCCCGCTCCCGTGACCGAGCCCAGGTAGGCGGCCGTCCTCTCGGGCTCGTAGAAGAAGTTCTCGAAGTCCGACGGGTCGTCGAAGGCGTTGGCGAAGCGGTCGGCGACCGGAGGCAACTGACCTGCCGCACCGAGGAGGTTGATGATGTGCTCCGGCGGCGGGCCGAGCATCGCGTTGGTCCACTTGGTGACGTGCTGGGCGGTGTCCCAGTAGCGGTCGAAGGTGGCCCGCATCCAGGTCTCGTCGAACTCCTTCTCGCCCTGGTCGAGGATCGAGGTGAGATACGAAGCCGCGCATTTCGAGGCCGAGTTGGAGCCCTGGCCGGTGATCGGGTCGTTGGCCACGACCACGTCGGCCACGCCGAGGACCAGGCCGCCGCCGGGGAGGCGGCCGACCGGGTTACGGACGGTGGGGGCGTAACGGCCGGCCAACGTGGCGCCGGCGTCGGTGAGTTCGGCCTTGGTGGCCCGCGCGTACTCCCACGGAGTGAACCGCTCCATGAGTTCCAGGGTCAGGGAGAGGTGCTCGGCGGGGTCGCGGACGCCGTTGAAGACGTCGAGGGGGCCGCCGGGTATGCCCTCCCAGAACAGGATGTCGGCGCGGCCCGAGGTGGTGAACGTCGGCATCACGAACAGCTCGCCGACGCCCGGGACCAGGTTGCAGCGTACGGCGTCGTAGTCGGGGTGCTCGGGGCGCGGGCCCAGGCCGTGGACGTAGGCGACGGCCAGCGCGCGCTGCGGCTCGCGGTGCGGAGAGCGCTCGGGGTCGCGGGCGAACATCGACACCAGTTCGCCCTTGCCCGCGGCGACCAGGACCAGGTCGTACGTACGGGAGAAGTAGTCGAGGTCGCCGACCGCAGCGCCGTGGATGACCAGTTGGCCGCCGCGCTGGGCGAACGTCTCCATCCAGCCGGCCATCTTCACCCGCTGGTCGACCGACTGGGCGTACCCGTCGAGCCTGCCGACCCAGTCGATCGCGCGCTGGGTCGGGCCCGGGTCGTGCGAGCCGGGGGCGGCCACCGAGACACCGAGTCCTTCGATCTTCGGGGCCTGGGACTCCCAGAAGTTCAGCTGGAGATCGCGCTCGTGCTGGAGGGCCGTGTGGAACATGCACTGCGTGGACATGACCCGGCCGGACCGGATCTCGTCGGAGGTCCGGTTGGACATCAGGGTGACCTCGTACCCGTGCGACTGGAGTCCGAGGGCTATCTGGAGTCCGGCCTGACCGGCTCCGACGACGAGTATCTTCCGCATACGGTCTGGTCTCTCCCCATGTCGTGTCAGTACTCGGGACTACCCGGAACTACTCGGGACTGACGTCCAGCGCGTGGCCCACCAGGGCGAGCAGGGTCTCGATCACCGGGAGGCGGCGCCGCGCATCCATGATCATGACAGGTATGTGCGCGGGCACCGTGAGCGCCTCCCGCACGTCCTCCGCGTCGAACTCGGCACTGCCGTCGAAGTGGTTGACGGCCACGACGTACGGCAGCCCGCAGCTCTCGAAGTAGTCGAGCGCCGGGAAGCACTCCTTCAGCCGCCGGGTGTCGGCCAGCACGACCGCGCCGATCGCACCGCGCACCAGGTCGTCCCACATGAACCAGAACCGCTGCTGGCCCGGCGTGCCGAAGAGGTAGAGGACCAGGTCGTCGTCGAGCGTGACGCGGCCGTAGTCCATGGCCACGGTGGTCGTGCGCTTCTCCGGGGTCGCGGTGAGGTCGTCGGTGCCCTCGCTCGCCTCGGTCATGAGCGCCTCGGTCTGGAGGGGCTCGATCTCCGAGATGGTGCCGACCATCGTGGTCTTGCCGACGCCGAAGCCGCCCGCGATCACGATCTTCGTGGCGATGGGCGCACGGGTGCGGTCCTCCTGCCACGGCCGCAACTCCTCGTCCTCGAGGGGCCGTCGTCCTTCCGGCGGAAGGTGGAGAAGCGGGGAGACACCACGGGCGACGTCAGAGACGACGGAGTCCACTCAACACCCTTTCCAGCAGCGCGCGGTCCGGCTGCCCCGGCCCGTGGCCCGTTCCGTACACACGGATCCTGCCCTGGTCCGCGAGGTCGCTGAGAAGCACGCGGACCACGCCCAGCGGCATCTTCAGCAGCGCGGCGATCTCGGCCACCGTACGCATCCGGCGGCACAGTTCGACGATGGCCCGCAGCTCCGGCATGATCCGGGTGCTGAGGGAACCATTCTCCAACTCCTTGCGCTCCTCGGGCGCTTCGATCGCGGCGACGAACGTCTCGACGAGGAGGACATGGCCGAAGCGGGTCCGGCCGCCGGTCAGCGAGTACGGGCGTACCCGGGCCGGTTTGCGGTCGCCGCCCCGGACCGGAAGCTTGGGCGTGCCCGGCGTACTCACTTGGCACCCTCCGCCGAACGGCCCCGTCCTGGCCGGACGGCCATCGGACCGACCGCCGCCGGTTCGTCGGCCGGTGCGCCGCGTTCGATCGACTCCCGCAGCTCACTGCGGAGTTCGGGGGTCAGGACGTGCCCGGCGCGGCCCACGAAGAGCGCCATGTGGTACGCCACCACGCTCATGTCGCAGTCCGGGGAGCCGTGCACACCGAGCAGCGAGCCGTCGCTGATCGACATCACGAAGAGGGTGCCGTCCTCCATCGCGACCATGGTCTGCTTGACGCCGCCGTAGTCCATCAGCTTGGCGGCGCCGATGGTGAGGCTGCCGATGCCGGAGACGATGGTGGCGAGGTCGGCGGCGGAGCCTCTGGGGCCGGTCGGCCGGTCGGGCCGGCGTTCCGCGTTCCTGTCTGGGTCTGACGAGAGCAGGAGCAGACCGTCCGAGGAGACCACCGCGACCGACGTCAGTCCCGGCACCTCCTCGACGAGATTGCTCAGCAGCCAGTGCAGGTTGCGGGCTTCACTACTCAGGCCGAAGGTACTGGGCGCGGTCAACTGCTTGCCTCCTCGACAGTTTCCCCCGTGGTTTCTTCGGCACGTGCCGGCTCTGCCGTACGTGCCGTCTGTCCCGTACGCTGCGCGATCTCCGCCTCCACGTCACGGTGTCCGTCGCGCGCGCCGCGCTGGAATCCGCCGAGCCGGCGGCGCAGTGCCTCGGCGTCGACGGAAGCGGTGCGCGGTCTCGGCGGTTCGGCGGGCGTGGTGATCTTCGGGGTCCGCTTGGGCAGTCCCTTGTCCGTGACCGGTTCCTCCTCGACGCGCTCATGCGTGTCGGGGCCGATGGCGTAGGGGTCCGGGGCGGTGGTTCCGGTCGCGGGCGCGAACGGGGCGTCGGTGTCGGGAGCCGGGGGGACGGTCGGCTCGGTGGTGTCCTCGGCCGGGGGCGCCGGCAGCAGCAGCTCCATGGTGAGCTCGGACGCGGGAAGGGGCGCGGGCTCGGGCACCGACACATCCGGGTCCGCGTCCGTGCCCGTGTCCGTCGCCGGGCCTGCCTCGTCGTCGGCCTCCGCGTCGCGTACGGCCCGTTCCGCCAGGGCGATCATCGGGTCGGGCGCGTCGGCCGGGATCGGGGTGTCGGCCGGTGCCTCACCCGGCTCACCGGGCGGCTCGACGCCCGGCTCCTCGGCCTCCGAACGGCCCTGCAGGACATTGGAGTTGACCTCCGCATCGGCGCCCGGGAACGAGAGCGCCGGGGCGCCACCGGGCGTCGAGGCGACCGACGGCGGCACGGCGGCCGGGTCCGGGGCCAGCAGCGTCTTGGGCAGGACGACGACAGCCGCGACCCCACCCTCCCTCTGCTCCCGCAACTGCACCCGTACTCCGTGCCGATGGGCGAGCCGCGCGACGACGTACAGGCCGAGCCCGATCCCGTCGCCGTCGTCCTTCCCGGTGCCGCCACCCGTCTCGTAGGCGTCGTGCGGGGTGTCCGGGTCGAATTCGGCGAGGCGGGAGTTGAGCCGGACCAGGCGTTCGGCGGTCATACCGATGCCCTCGTCCTGGACGGAGAGCATGACCTCGCCGCTCTCAAGCAGCCAGCCGGAGATCTCCACCGGCAGCTCGGGCGGGGTGAACGAGGTGGCGTTCTCCAGGAGTTCGGCCAGCAGGTGGCTGACGTCGTCGGCGGCGAACCCGGCGAGATGCGTGTGCGGCGGCAGCGCGGAGATACGCACCCGCTCGTACCGCTCGATCTCGCTCACCGCGGCGCGGACGACGTCGACGAGCGGGACGGGACCCGCGTGCTGGTGGCCGTGTTCGGCGCCGGCGAGGACGAGGAGGTTCTCGCTGTGCCGACGCATGACGGTGGCGAAGTGGTCGAGCTTGAAGAGGGTGGCGAGCCGGTCCGGGTCCTGCTCACGCTCCTCCAGGCCCTCGATGACCGCGAGTTGACGCTCGACAAGGCCGAGGGTGCGCAGCGCGAGGTTCACGAAGGTGCCGTGGATGCTGTGCCGGGTACGCGTCAACTGAGCTGCGGCGTCGGCGAGTTCGGTGCGCAGTTCCTCGCGGGCGTCGGCCATCTTCTGGCGCTGGCCGACCAGGTGCTTGCGGTCGGACTCCAGGGTGGCGATGCGGTCGTGGACGGCGAGAGCGCGGGCGTGCAGGGCGTTGACGGAGCGTACGACCTGGGCGAACTCGTCGTTGCGGCCGGTGAACTTGACGGGTTCCTCGGCGAGCGGGTCGGCGGCCTCGGCGAGCCTGGCGGTGCCCCGGCGCAGCACGGACAGCGGACGGGTGAGGGTGCGGGCCATGGCGGTGGCGATACCGACGGCGACCAGGAGGAGCGCGCCGAGGACGGCGATCCGGATCTCCAGCTCGGTGACGTCGTCGTCCCGTAGTCGGGCGAGGGCCTTGGTGCGCCGGTCGTAGAGGGAGGACTCGACGCCGCGCATCAGTTCGACGCGGGCGGAGACCGCCGCGTCCACACCGCTGAGGCTGGTGGCGAGTTCGCTCGTGGACAGCGTGGCCTGGTCGGTGAGCGAGGCGAGGTACTTGTCGGCGGTGTCGACCTCGGGTCCGGTGACCGTGGAGTCGTAGCTGCCGACGGCGGCCTCGGGGGCCGTCTCGCGGAAGTCGGCGATGGCCGCGTCCGAGCGCAGCCGGGCCTGCTGGGCGGCGGCGCTGAGCGCGTTCCGCGTCTTCGCGTCGGCCGGTGAGGTCACGGCCTGCTCGGACGACAGCCCGGTGACCGGGTCGTACACGCTCTCGGTGGACGTCGGCACGCTGAGCGCGGCGAGGAGGAGCCCCCGGGCGGCAGCGGCCTGCTGGACGGCGGAGTCGAGTTCGGCCAGGGCGTACGCGCCGGCGCCTGCCCGGGGCGGCTGCCGCTCGGCCAGCCGCTCGGCGAGGCGATGCAGCCCGGCGATGGCGGCGGAGTACGTCTCGTGCGACTGGAGAGCGGTGCTCTTGCCGGTGAGCGCCTCCCGGCGCAGCGTCGCGATGTCGTCGAGGTCCGCCCGGAGCGCGGCCGGGGTGTCCGGGTTCGCGCGCAGGTCGCCGACCTCGCGGTCGACGCGGGCGGCGCGCTGGTCGGAGGGCGCCTTCGCCTTGGGGCGGCCGGCGGCGATGTAGACGGTGACCTCGTCGCGTTCGTCGGCGAGCGAGTGGGCGAGGGTCAGGGCGTCCTGGGTCTGCGTCGCGAGCGTCACCAGGTCCTGGGAGTCGTGGAGCTGGGACGAGGCGGCGATGACGGACGGGGCGCCGGCCCCGGCGATCGCGGCGGCCACGACGGCGACGGCCACGATGAGCCGGTTGCGGACGTGGCCGGGGCGCCCCCGGCCCGCGGGATCGGTCGGGGCGTCACCGGTAGCGCCCCCTGCGGGAGCTGTCTGCCTGCCTGTGCGCCGAGGCCGCGTCTTCTGCACCGGTGCTCGCATTCCTGACTCGTGTGCCCATGGGCCCGGGTGACGATCCGTCGGGACCCGGATGACGTTCCGTCAACTGCGTGGCCGCCCGGATGGTTCTGGCCTGCCGCTCACCCGGTACGGTTCCGGTGCTCCGGCACGGTCCGGTTCCCGACCCTCCCATGCCGGTGGGCAGGGAGCGCGCGTCACCTGACCCGCCACTCGAAGGAGTGAACATCAAGGAGTCAACATCGACGGGGAGTTGGCGGCAAGTTCCTCCGGCCTGTGCCCCCGCCCAGGGTGGCGGGCCGGTTGGACGTGGGCGGCGGGCTTTGACATTATCCGCAGCGACGTCTTCACGGAGTAGATCATTACCTCCCAAACCAGGCGTCTGACCAGCGGCTACACGCTGTTTCGGCAATCCTTGCCAGCCTTTTGGGAAGCTTGTGAAGGGCTCGTGCAGACTGGCCGGATGCGCACTGAACTCGTCACGGAACCCGGCGATCCGGGCCGCCCCAATGAGGACTTCGCGGCGATCGGGCTTCCCGCCTCCGGGCAGGGCGGTTCGCTCGTCCTCCTGGACGGGGTGACTCCACCCGGGACCGGGACGGGTTGTCTGCATTCCGTCCCCTGGTTCACGGCCCGGCTCGGCGGCGCGCTGACCGAACTGTCTGTTTCACAACGGGATATGCCCCTCACCGAGGTACTGGCCGCCGCCCTCGCTCGTACCGCCGGGGCCCACGCACAAACCTGTGACCTTTCTCACCCGCGTACGCCCCAGGCGACCGTGGTTCTCGCCCGCTGGTCACCGGAGACCGTCGAGCACCTGGTCCTGTCCGACTCGGCCCTGCTGACCGAGTCCCCGGACGGCACGGTCACGGCTCACCTGGACGACCGGCTGGCCCGCGTCCCCCGGTCCTCGCTGGCCACGGACGCGATCGCCGACGCGACGGTACGCAACAAGGAGGGCGGCTTCTTCACGGCGGCGGCCGATCCGTCGGTGGCCTCCCGCGCGGTCACGGGCACGACCCCGCGCGCCGAGGTGCGCGCCCTGGCCGCACTGACGGACGGGGCGACCCGCTGGGTCGAGAAGTTCGCCGAGGGCGACTGGACGGCCTGCTTCACCACCGTCCGCAAGGAGGGCGCGGGGGCGCTGGTGCACCGCGTACGGGAGCTGGAGCGGGCGGACGTGGACGCGGGCCGGCCGCGCCTGCGCCGCAGCAAGACACACGACGACGCGACGGTCGTGTACGTCGAACTGTGACGCCGGGGGCGGACGAACAGGCCGAACCGGCTGAACCTGTGGGGCCTACTTCTCCATCCCGAGGTTGAGCTGATGCAGCAGCCGGGCCAGTTCGGCCACCTCGACGCGATCCCAGGCAGCCAGCTCACGCACGTACCGTGCCCGCCGCGCCTCCCGGACGGTACGGAAGCGGGCACGGCCCTCGTCCGTGAGGTGGACGAGCCAGGCGCGTCCGTCGGCCGGGTCCGGTTCGCGGGCGACGAGGCCCAGCTCCTCCAGGGCGCGCAGCTGGCGGGACATGGTGGCCTTGCCGACGCCGATGTAGGCCGCGAGCTCGGTGGCACGCTGCCGCCCGCACTCGTCGAGCCGCACCAGCAGCCCGTACGCCGACGACTCCAGGTCGGGGTGGACCTGGCGGGCCATCTCCCCGGAGTTGGCCCGGGCGCGCCGCAGGAACACCGTCAACTCCCGCTCCAGGGCGAGGAACTCCCGCTCGACCCCACTCCCGTCCGGGCGTTCCCCGCCGTTGCCGTCCTCGTGCACGTCAGCACCCCTGATCCGGTCTCACCGCTCGGAAAGTCTCCGTCGAGCACGGCCATCGCCGCAGCTCGGACAGTATTTCGCAGGACCGGGGAGACGGTGTCATCCAGGTCCCCGTCAACCCCGGAGCCGCACACACGGGAAGGCCCGGGCCCCCTTCCGGGACCCGGGCCCTACCCAACCGGCAACGTCCGTCACGCCGCTGCCGGAACCTGTGCCTCCGCCGCGTTCTCCGCCGGGGTGAGCGCCAGTTCGAGGACCTGGCGGACGTCCGTGACGGCGTGGACGTCGAGCTTCTCCAGGACCTCGGCCGGGACGTCGTCCAGGTCGGCCTCGTTGCGCTTCGGGATGATCACGGTGGTGACACCGGCCCGGTGCGCGGCGAGCAGCTTCTGCTTCACACCGCCGATGGGCAGCACCCGCCCGGTCAGCGAGACCTCGCCGGTCATGGCGACGTCCGTGCGGACGAGCCGTCCGCTGAGCAGCGAGGCGAGGGCGGTCGTCATGGTGACGCCCGCGCTCGGACCGTCCTTGGGCACGGCACCCGCCGGGAAGTGGATGTGCACGCCCCGGTCCTTCAGGTCGCCCACGGGCAGTTCCAGTTCGGCGCCGTGCGAGCGGAGGAAGGAGAGCGCGATCTGCGCGGACTCCTTCATCACGTCACCCAGCTGCCCGGTGAGCGTGAGCCCCGCCGCCCCGGTCTCCGGGTCGGCGAGCGAGGCCTCGACATAGAGGACGTCACCCCCGGCCCCGGTGACCGCGAGCCCGGTCGCCACACCGGGGACGGCGGTCCGCCGCTCGGCCGGGTCGGTGGCGGACTCGGGCACATGGTGGGGCCGCCCGATGAGCGCGCGCAGATCAGCGTCCGTGACGGTGAACGGCAGCTTCCGCTCACCGAGTTCGTGCTGTGCGGCGACCTTGCGCAGCAGTCGCGCGATGGACCGCTCCAGGTTGCGGACGCCGGCCTCCCGGGTGTACTCCCCGGCGAGCTTGCGCAACGCGCCCTCGTCGAGGGTGACTTCGGGGCTCTCCAGGCCGGCCCGCTCCAACTGCCGTGGCAGCAGGTGGTCCCGGGCGATGACGACCTTCTCGTCCTCCGTGTACCCGTCCAGCCGGACGAGTTCCATCCGGTCGAGCAAGGCCTCGGGAATGGATTCCAGGACGTTGGCGGTCGCGAGGAACACCACGTCGCTGAGGTCGAGTTCGACTTCGAGGTAGTGGTCGCGGAAGGTGTGGTTCTGCGCCGGGTCGAGGACTTCGAGCAGCGCGGCGGCCGGGTCGCCCCGGAAGTCGGAGCCGACCTTGTCGATCTCGTCGAGGAGAACGACGGGGTTCATCGACCCGGCCTCCTTGATGGCCCGCACGATACGCCCGGGCAGCGCGCCGACGTACGTACGCCGGTGCCCGCGGATCTCGGCCTCGTCCCTGACCCCGCCCAGCGCCACCCGGACGAACTTCCGCCCCATGGCGTGCGCGACGGACTCACCGAGACTGGTCTTGCCGACGCCGGGCGGCCCGACGAGGGCGAGTACGGCGCCACCGCGACGCCCGCCGACGACCCCGAGGCCGCGCTCGGCACGCCGTTTGCGCACGGCGAGGTACTCGGTGATGCGCTCCTTCACGTCATGGAGGCCCGCGTGCTCGGCGTCGAGCACGGTCTGCGCGCCCTGGATGTCGTAGGCGTCCTCGGTCCGCTCGTTCCAGGGGAGTTCGAGGACGGTGTCGAGCCAGGTCCTGATCCAGCCGCCCTCGGGCGACTGCTCGGAGGACCGCTCCAGCTTGTCGACCTCCTTGAGAGCCGCCTCGCGCACGTTCTCCGGGAGATCGGCGGCCTCGACACGGGCCCGGTAGTCGTCGGACTCCTCGCCGTCCTTCTCACCGTTGATCTCGCGCAGTTCCTTGCGGACGGCTTCCAGCTGCTTGCGCAGCAGGAACTCCCGCTGCTGCTTGTCGACGCCCTCCTGGACGTCCTTCGCGATGGTCTCGGCGACGTCCTGCTCGGCGAGGTGGTCGCGCAGCTGCTGGGTGGCGAGCTTCAGCCGGGCCACCGGGTCGGTGGTCTCCAGGAGCTCGATCTTCTGCTCGATGCTGAGGAAGGGTGAGTAACCGGAGTTGTCGGCAAGGGTGGAGACGTCGTCGATCGCCTGTACGCGGTCGACAACCTGCCAGGCGCCGCGCTTGCGCAGCCAGGCGGTGGCGAGAGCCTTGTACTCCTTGGCGAGTTCGGTGACATGACCGGGTACGGGGTCCGGCACCGCGTCGTCGATGCGCGTGCCCTCCACCCACAGCGCGGCCCCCGGGCCGGTGGTCCCGGCGCCGATCCGCACGCGCCCCCGGGCCCGGATGAGGGCGCCGGGATCCCCGTCGGCCAGCCGGCCGACCTGCTCGACGGTGCCGAGGACACCGGTACTCGCGTACGCCCCGTCGATACGTGGCACCAGCAGCACCCTGGGCTTGCCGGGCCCGGTGCTCGCGGCGGCCTGGGCAGCCTCCACGGCGGCCCGCACATCGGCGTCGTTCAGGTCCAGCGGAACAACCATGCCGGGCAGCACGACCTCGTCGTCGAGCGGCAGCACGGGCAGTGTGAGCGGTGTGAACGCCGTGGACTCAGTAGCCATGATCTCCCCTTCAGCACTCAAGTTGAGCTATGCCGACTCAATGCTTGACGGGAGCCGAATGTTCCCCGGAGCGTGTTCGCCGTGAGCGATCACCCCTGCCGCAGCGGCCCAACGCCCGCATACAGTCGCCCACGTAACACTCGTAATCACATATCAACCATTACTCAAGGAGTTCGGGTGGACGGAACCGTGCGGGCCTGGGTCGACGGCTGGGTGGTCTCACGCGGGGCGTCGCCGCCGCTGGTCGAGCCCTGGGGATACACGATCGACGTGGGCACGTCCCGAGCCGTCACCCGGCACGTCCTGGGCGCGGTGAACGACGGCGTCGAGGAGCGGACCGTCCGGAAGGTGGCCGACGCCGTGACCGGGGCGGGCGTGTGGCTCAAGGTGTTCGAGGACCCGGAGACGGTCGGCGGGTGGCTCGGCGAAGGATGGTCGGTCGCCCCGGAGCCGGGCTACCTGATGTCCGTCCCGCTGACCGCCTCGGAGGCGCCGGCCGCCCCCGACGGCTACCGGGTCCGCACCTGGACGCGCGGCGGCGTCACGCGCGTGATGCTCGCGGGGGCCGACGGCTCCTGGGCGGCCCGCGGCCAGATCGCCCCCACGGGCCGGACCGCGGTCGTCGACCAGGTGGAGACCTCCCCCGCGCACCGCCGCCGGGGCCTCGGCGCCTTCGTGATGCGAACACTCCTGCGGGAGGCGTCCGCACAGGGCGCGGAGAGAGGCGTACTGGCCGGAACACCGGAGGGGCGGGCGCTGTACGAGTCGCTGGGCTGGCGCGTGGAGGCGCCCCTGACGAGCGCGACGTTCATGGGGGCGGCCGTCGACGGACCCTAGAGCCTCCGCCACCGGCGCACCCAGGGCCAGGTGGCGACCCCGATGGCCAGCGCCGTCACATGCCCCCAGTTGGTCATCGGATCGGCGTAGGCGACGAGGTCCTGCACCAGCGTCCCGCCGAACACCACCAGCAGCGGCCACCCCAGCCAGGGCCGCAGCAAGCCCGCCAAGGCCCCCACACTCGCCGCGACCCCGAAACTGATCCCGTAGTCGAGCCGATGCAGCGAACTCTCGGGCAGCCACCCCACCAGCACCCCGAGCCCCACCGGCACCTCGGTCGCGAGAGTGGCCAGCACATGCCCGAGCGCGAACACCCAGACGGCACGGAGACCGCCGATCCGCCGCTCCAGCGCCGTAAGAACAAGGAGGAAGAGAACGCCGTACGGCGAGGTCACGCCTCCCACGACCCACAGCGCGCTGGTGACCAGCACGAGCACGGGTGCCCGCAGGAGGTGGGCGACATCCGTACTGGTGCCCTGATGGAGGGCGTGCACGAGGGCGGGGTCCGCGTGTTCGGCCACGTATGCCGTGACCAGGAGGACGGCCGCGTACGTGAAGGTGAACGGAGTACCCGTGGGCGTGGGGAGAAGGTGCCAGGGGCGGAAAACCCGCCGCCCCCTGGGGACAGTGTCCGCCGGGACCGCCGGCCGCGCGGACACGGCTTCCGCCGCCCCCCGCTGCCTCGGCACCCCGTCCAGCAGCCGCACACCCTCCGCGACGGGCGCGCCCGAGGGCGCCGGTGAAACCGACGTCACGTCGCCCTTCGCATCGACCCGTTCCACAGTGAGGCGCTCCTTCCGCTTCGCCCCACCCTTCGCCTCCACCCGCGCGGTTGTCTGTGACCCGCGCCACGCCACGGCCGATTCACAGCAAGCCGACAGGGCGCGTAAAGGCCGCGCTCATCCGGGCCGCACTGCGCCAAGATGCCTCCATGACCCTCCCGACCGCTTCCTACGGCGCCCCCGAAGTCCTCGACCGGCAGGAGGGGCCGTACGGCGAAGTCGTGCTGCGGCGGCACGGAGAGTTACTGCAGATCATCGCCAACGGGTGCTTCCTGATGGACACTTCGGACGGCCGGTCCGAGCGCCTGCTGGTCGACGCCGCCCTCGACGCGCTCGCCCCCGGCTCCCGGGCCGCCTTGCCGCACGTCCTCATCGGAGGTCTCGGCGTCGGGTTCTCGCTCGCGCATGCCGCGGCCGACCCCCGCTGCGGCGGAATCACCGTCGTCGAACGTGAACCGGCGATCATCGGATGGCATCGCGACGGGCCGCTGTCGGAGTTCTCGGCCCGCGCCCTCTCCGATCCACGCACCGAGATCGTCGCAGCTGACCTGGTGAGATACGTCAATGAGACGTCCGCCACATTCGACGCCCTGTGTCTCGACATCGACAACGGCCCCGACTGGACCGTCACGGAGGACAACCAGAGCCTGTATTCGCAGGCCGGACTGGCAAGCTGCGCAAGGGTGTTGAGGCCGGACGGGGTGCTCGCGGTGTGGTCCGCGCAACCCTCTCGGGAATTCGAGCAAACTCTACGGAATGCCGGGTTCCGGTCGGTACGCACCGAAGAGATCCCCGTTGCCCGAGGAGTCCCTGACGTCGTCCACCTCGCCGTTGGGCCTGGATAGACCCTTCGTGGTGACTGCCCGTACGCTGCACCCCTGACGCCGATCACTCATCCGATCAGTCGTGCGTCAACCGCAGTCATGCGCGGACAAGCGCAGCCAAGGAACCACCCCACTGGTTCCGGAAAGCACACTTCAGGGACGGGCGATGGAGCAGACACACACCTCCCAGAACGGCGCGACGGCGACTCCTGGCGCCCAGCGCCGGGTACTCGTGGTCGAGGACGATCCGACGATCGTCGACGCCATCGCGGCCCGTCTGCGCGCCGAGGGATTTCTCGTGCAGACCGCCGGTGACGGACCGGCCGCCGTCGACACCGCCGAGGCCTGGCAGCCCGATCTGCTGATCCTCGACATCATGCTGCCCGGCTTCGACGGGCTCGAAGTATGCAGGCGGGTGCAGGCCCAGCGGGCCGTGCCCGTCATGATGCTCACCGCGCGCGACGACGAGACGGACATGCTGGTCGGGCTCGGGGTCGGCGCCGACGACTACATGACGAAGCCCTTCTCCATGCGTGAACTGGCCGCGCGGGTGCATGTGCTGCTGCGCCGCGTCGAGCGGGCCGCCATCGCCGCGTCGACGCCGCGCTCCGGCATCCTGCGCCTCGGCGAGCTGGAGATCGACCACGCGCAGCGGCGGGTACGGGTGCGCTCGGAGGACGTGCATCTCACACCCACCGAGTTCGACCTGCTCGTCTGTCTCGCCAACACGCCCCGCGCCGTTCTCTCGCGCGAGCAGCTGCTCGCCGAGGTCTGGGACTGGGCGGACGCCTCGGGCACCCGGACCGTCGACAGCCACATCAAGGCGCTGCGCCGGAAGATCGGCGCCGAGCGGATCCGTACGGTGCACGGGGTCGGCTACGCACTGGAGACACCGACGCCATGAACCTGGGGCGGCCGGCCGCGCGGAGAAGCCCCGGGGAACCCTGGGGCGGCGTACGCCCGTTCTCGATCAAGACCAAGCTGGGCGCACTGGTCGTCGTCTCGGTGCTGATCACCACAGGTCTGTCGATGATCGCGGTGCACACCAAGACGGAGCTCCGCTTCATCACGGTCTTCTCGATGATCGCCACACTGTTGATAACGCAGTTCGTGGCGCATTCGCTCACCGCGCCGCTCGACGACATGAACGCGGTGGCCCGCTCCATCTCGCAGGGCGACTACACGCGCCGGGTGCGCGAGAACCGCTGGGACGAACTGGGCGACCTGGCCCAGACGATCAACGTCATGGCGGACGAGCTGGAGGCCCAGGACCGTCAGCGCAAGGAGCTGGTGGCAAACGTCTCGCACGAGCTGCGCACCCCCATCGCGGGTCTCCGCGCGGTGCTGGAGAACGTGGTGGACGGGGTCTCGGCCGCCGATCCGGAGACCATGCGTACGGCGCTCAAACAGACCGAGCGCCTCGGCCGGCTGGTGGAGACCCTGCTGGACCTCTCCCGGCTCGACAACGGGGTCGTCCCGCTGCGCAAGCGGCGGTTCGAGGTCTGGCCGTATCTCTCCGGTGTGCTCAAGGAGGCCAACATGCTGGCCTCCACGCGCGCGGGCATCGCGTCCGGCTCCGGCGGTCACACCCGTAACGACGTTCATCTGCACCTCGACGTCACCCCGCCCGAGCTGGTCGCGCACGCCGACCCGGAGCGGCTCCACCAGGTCGTCGCCAACCTGATCGACAACGCGGTCAAGCACAGCCCCCCGCACGGCCGGGTCACGGTGAGGGCGCGGCGCGGGACGCCGGTCGAGTCCCTGGAGCTGGAGATCCTGGACGAGGGTCCGGGCATTCCGCGCTCGGAGTGGCACCGCGTCTTCGAGCGGTTCAACCGCGGCGGCGTCAGCTCACCGCACGGGCCGGGCAGCGACGGCGGTACGGGGCTGGGGCTGGCGATCGCCCGCTGGGCGGTCGATCTGCACGGCGGCCGGATCGGTGTGGCCGAATCCGAGCGAGGTTGCCGGATTTTGGTCACCCTTCCGGGAGAGCCGTCCGTCCCAAGTTGACGTAAAGTTCGAAGCGGAGCCACAAGATCCACCTGACATCCCCGCTGAGGGACGCGCGTGGACACGTGTGATTACTCACAGGCCCGCGCATTTCGTGCGCACTGGCGACTATTTGCGTTTCCCTCACGTGTCCCTTTCGGACCGGAACCCCGCTTGTTTCCCGCCATTTCACCCCCCGAAACCCGATTCTTGATGTGACTTACGCGACGTTGAACGGGCCCGGACTGACCTTTCGGCCACGGGGGCGTAGCCTTGATTCCCGCTGTCCATCACCTTGTGAAGCCACCATGTGAAGCGGAAGAGGGCGGTTGCCGCCGTGTCGCCACAGTCCCCCAGTAACTCATCGAGCATCTCGACCGACGAGGCCCCAGGTAACCCTGCGGCCGCGTTCGGACCGAACGAGTGGCTCGTCGACGAGATCTATCAGCAGTACCTCCAGGACCCGAATTCCGTAGACCGTGCCTGGTGGGACTTCTTCGCCGACTACAAGCCCGGGGCGGCCGCCGTCCCCACGGCTACGGCGGGTACTGCGGCCGCGGGGGCCGCAGAGACCATCCCGACCCCCCAGGCCGCCCCCGCGGCTCCCGTGGCCCCGACGGTGCCCGCACCGGCCCCCGCGGCCGCGCCCAGGCCCGCCGCGGCCGCTC
>NZ_JARAZV010000031.1:0-105038 GCF_033795085.1 Streptomyces sp. AK08-02 | reverse complement strand
CCTTCTGCCTCTCAGCATCAGTGAAGTCCAAACCAGCTCTGTTGCAGTTATGGACAAGAACCGGTGTGTCCTCTGCCAGCACATAGTACGTGTGCAGGTTGCTGACAGTCAGGTTGTGGACGGTGGCGTCCTGTGCCGTCCAGCGCTGGATGGCGGTGATCTGAACGAGGGTGCCAGCTCCTGTCCGGAGCCACTGACCCGTCTGGAGGTCGGTGGCGTCGATCCACTCGCCGAGTTCGGGGACCCAGAAGGGGTGACCGTCGGTCGCGGTGACTTCTGCCGTATTCGAGCCCTTCGTCCCGTCGGTATCGATGGTGACGTTGACCAGGTGTTTGAGGCCCTCGCC
The DNA here is from genome assembly GCF_033795085.1 of Streptomyces sp. AK08-02. Classification (NCBI taxonomy): domain Bacteria; kingdom Bacillati; phylum Actinomycetota; class Actinomycetes; order Kitasatosporales; family Streptomycetaceae; genus Streptomyces; species Streptomyces sp. AK08-02. The sequence goes on along the minus strand of NZ_JARAZV010000031.1, from coordinate 104,692 downwards.
CTTGATCTCGGCGGTGACCGTCTCGACCTTGGTCTCGCCCGTTTCCGGGTCGGTGGCCATGACCTCGTCGCCGACCTTGACGTCCCTGATCGCCTTGGTCGAGCCGTCGGCCATCAGGACCCGGGTCTCCGGCGTGAAGCTGTTGGGCGGGGCGATCGGGCAGCTGCCACCTTCCCCTCCGCCAGAGTCACCGCCAGACCCGCCGCCCGAGTCCGCGTCGTCCCGCCCCGACCCCCCGCGTGAGCCCCCCGACTTGGACTCCGCCTTCCCGCCACCGTCCGAGCCCTTCGACTGGGAAGACTTGCGGGCCTGGACCTGCGGAGCGTTACCCCGGGCGCCCTTCGACCCCGTGTGGGCCTTCTTCTTCGCGGCCTCCGCCGCAGCCTTGGCCGCTTCCCTCGCCTTGCGTTTCGCCTCGGCCGCAGCCGCCTCCGCCGCCTTCTTCGCCCTGACCAGCGCCGCCTTCGCCGCCTTGGCCGCCTTCAGGCCCGCTTCCGCAACCACCTTCGCCGCACGCCAGGCCTTCACCGCGCCCATGGTGGACTTGAAGGCCTTCCACATCTTCTTGCCCTTGGAGAAGACGCTCGACCACGGAATCGCGTCCATCAGCAGGCTGCCGCACGCCCACAGGTCGCCCTGGGAGAAGCAGCCCACGATGTCGTCCCAGCCGACGAACTCCTTGAACACCGCCCAGCCGACCGACAGGATCACATCACCGATCGAGCGGGACAACGTCTTCTGGTACGCCGCGATCTGCGCGTCCAGCGCCGCCATCGACGCGTCGAAACTCGACGCCGATGACGTCAGACCCGACGGGTCGGAGTGCGTGACCGGGTTGTTGTTCGCGTACGAGTAACCGTTCGCCTGGAGCGGGTCGCTCTGGTCCAGGACCGGGTCCGCCGACACGAACCGGCCGGTGGCAGGGTCGTACTCACGCGCCCCCAGATGCACCAGACCCGAACCCGCGTCGTCATCACCTGTCGCGTACGCCGTGCGCGAGCGCGACGCCACACTCGACGTACGGTCCTGGCCCCACGGGTCCTTCTTCGTCACACGCACCGACTGGTCGCCGTCCAACCGCACCTCGGCCAGCGGAGTGCCGTTGTGGTCGACCGCGTTGGCGAAGACCTGCTCGTCCGCACCGGACGTGGAGGACGCCTCGCGGTAGCGCGTCACCGTGGGGGCACCGTCGTGACCGTAGGAACGCTCCGCAGAGCGCAACTTGCCCGTGGCTGTTGCCGCGACGGTCGTGTCCGGCAGGTGCAGCACCGCACCCGCATTCGAACGCTCCAGCAGGCGGTTGCCCATTCCGTCGTACACATACGTCGTCTTCGACGCCGGCTTGAACACCTGGCCCGGAGCAGATGCCGAACAGGCCGCCAGGACCAGGTCGGTGCCGTTCGTCAACGACGGTGCAGACATGCACAGTTGGCTGTCCACGTGCTTGACCAGGCCCGTGTCCAGGGTCTGCCAGCGCTGCGCCGTCACCCCCTTGTCGCATGCCTGGACCTGCACCGCCGCGCCCGCCGCCGTACCGTTCGGCTGCGCGCAGCTCCCGCCCACCACGAACTGCCCGACGGCCGCGTTCTCCACCGTGCCGTTGTTGTCGGCGTCGATGGCCTTGAGGCGGAAGTTCTGCGCCTTGGTGCCGTTGCACACGTACAGCTGGAGGGCCGTGCCCGCAGCGGTGCTGGAACTGGTGAGGTCCAGGCACATCTCCGATGCGCCCACCCACGCGCCGGAACCCTCCGGGCCGAAGCCCGTCACCGACTCGACCTGGCCGTCCCACGTCCAGGTCAGGCCCTGCGCCGTGTCACCACCCGTCGTGCGGCTGTCCAGGCTGCCAGCCTCGTTGTACTTCTGCGTGGAGAGGGTCTTGACCTCGGCACCGGCCGGAGTCGTGGACTTCGTCGTGTACGAAGTCAGCGTGTGCGGCTGGTCGTTGAGGGCCGTGTCGCTCTTGCCGTAGGCGTAGTCCGTGACGACGTCGTTCTTCGTGTCCCGCGCACCCGCCGTGGTGAAGGTCGGGTCGGCCTTGAGAACCGACTTCGTCTCGCGGTTGCCCAGCACGTCGTAGGAATACGTCTGCCAGTAACCGTCGTTGTTCGACGAGACGTTGACCTTGCCGTCCGCGTACACCGGCTCGGCCGTCGACTTGCCGGCGGCCGTGCAGCCCCCGCCGCTCGGCGTCGTCCACGCCTGCCTCAGCTGTCCCAGCGTGTCGTACGTGAAGCACTGCCTGTCGGTGGGCTTCGTACCGATCTTGTCCGCGACGGACAGAATGTTGCCAGACGGGTCGTACGCGTAGGCACGCTGGCTCACCTCATGCTCGGGAACGACGGACGTGTCCGTCTTGTTCTCCCGCAGCAGCTTGCTGGTCAGCAGTTCACCGGTCGACTCGTCGAAGGAGTTGTCCTGCCACAGGCGGTGGCCGATCTCACCCACCGTGGAGCGCAACACCTGGCCGTAGGGCGAGTAGTCGGTCTCGGTGACGTACCAGTCGTTGCCGGAGACGGTGACCGGGAGGCCGGCCTCGTTGTAGCGGGTGATCACGGACTCGGCGGTCAGGCCGCCGACCTCGGGGGTGGTGTACTTCTCCAGCTGGCCGTCTTCGTTGTACGTGTAGTCGTACGTGAAGCTGTTCTTGAAGCCGTCCACCGTTGTCCCCGACGTCGTGCCGTCGGGCATCTTCAGCGTCATCGACATCGGCTGGTAGTCGGCGGTGTAGCCACCGATCGAAGTCGTGTACGACTTGCCGCCGTCGTTATAGCGGGTCGCCGAGGCCAACTGCCCCTTGCCGCCTGGCGACGAGTCGTACACGTACGACTGGACCGTCGTGCCCGAAGCCGCGCCCGCCCCGGTGAACTTGATCTCGTTCACGCGGTGGAAGCGCTCGTAGGAGTAGGAGAGCTTCTGCCCGAGGCCGTCGGTCGCCGTGTCCACCCGGCCGTACCCGTCGTAGACGGTGTGCGTGGCGCCCGTGTCGGGGTCGGTGGTGTCGGTGACCCGGCCGAGCGCGTCGTACTTCCAGGTGCGGGTGTGGCCGACCTCGTCCGTGGACGTGGTCATGTCGCCGCGCAGGTCGTAGTCGTACGTGGTGGAGATCGCGTCGGCATCGGTGAGTGCCGTGTCGCTGTACGTGTCCTGCTGGACCGTGCGGCCCAGCGCGTCCGTCCATACCCGGGAGTCCGGAGTGCCGACGGGCTGGCGGACGATCGTGTAGTCGAGGCCGTACTCGTAGCGGGTGCGGCGGTCCTTGCTCGGCACCGCCGTCCCGCCGTTGCTGTGGGTCACGCCGTCCTGCGCGTACGAGTTGTGGAAGGGCGTGACGGTCAGCACACGACCCAGGCCGTCGTACGTGTATCTGGTCTCGTTGGGGACGAGCGAGTCCGAGGCCGGGACGATTAGGTCGGTGCCGGGGTCACCGGCCATGTAGTAGGCGTTGCGGGTCTTGTTGACCTGCCCCGAGGCGTTGTGGAAGGTGTCGGTGACCAGCTTGCCGCCGCCCACCGCCGGGGTCTGGGACTGCCGTTCACGGCCCAGGGCGTCGTAGATCGTGGTGGAGTCCGTGTAGGTGGCGTCGCCGGCCGCCTTGCTGGGGTTCCTCTCCAGCGACTCGGTGACCACGGAAACCGGCTTGTCCGCGATCGTGTTGTACGTGTAGCGCACGGTGGGATCGTCCGTGGCGAGCTGGGTCGCGTCCCAGGCGGCCGTGGTGCGGCCGAGCGGGTCGTACGTGTACGACGTGGCCCGGTTGTTGGCGTCCTTCGAGGTCAGCGTCGCGCCACGGCCGGGCTCCACGGTAGTGATCGTGGTGAGGCCGAGTTCCACACTGCCCTCGACCTTGGTGCCCTGCACTGTCTTGATCTCGTAGACCTGGCCTGAGCCCGGCATATAGGTCGTCGTGTTCGCCAGGTTCGTGGCGTCGGCGACCTTGGTCACCCTGCCGAACTCGTCGTACTCCGTGCGCGACTCGGGAGCGGCCGAGTTCCAGCCCGTGCCGTCACCGAGCGGCGTCACCGTCCTGGTCGCCTGTCCCTTGGTGGGTGTGGCGGTCAGCGAGGTGGCGTCGTCGTAGAACACACGCGAGCCGGATATCAGCGTCTTCTCGGTCGCGGCAGACAGTTCGGTGGAGCAGGTGGTGGTACCGGTCGTCGTGATCGTCTGATTGACCAGCCCGATCAGGTAGGCATCGGTGTTGTGCACGTACGACGTGCGGGTGCAGGAGTCGTCGGTGGTCTTCGCGGCGGCCTTGTCGCCGTATTCACGGACTTCGGTCGGCAGGCCGTACGAGTCGTAGTCGGTCTGCGTCTCCACCGTGCGCAGGGTCGCCGAGTCGCCGGGGCGGGAGCCCGACGACTTGGTGATAGTCCTGACCTTGCCGAGAGTGACGCGTTCGGAGACCACGTCCGGGCCGTCGGTGCGGTTGCGGGTGGCCAACCGTACCGGAGTGTCGGGGTAGTTGACCGTACGGGAGATCCAGTCGGTGGCGCCGGCACCGGAGTCGGGGTAGGCCAGGGACTCCGCGACCATGCCCGCGTACGCCTTGCGGTCGTCGGCGATGTCCGCGCCCGTGACGTCCTTGACCTTGAAGGAACGTTTGGTGTCGTCGTCGGGTATGTCGGGCGTCTCGGGGTCCACGAGGACGTCGTCGCTCATGCCCCGGAAGTAGCGGGTGACCGACTTGGAGGCGGGGTTGCCCACAGAGGTCACGGTGGGACCGGTGAGCGTGGTGATGACCGGGTAGCCCCGCCAGTCGTCCCAGGTGCGGGTCTTGGGACGGGAGAACTCCGCCTGGTTCTTGGCCCACAGGGCGCCGACCGTCCGGTCGGCCGCGTTGGTCTCGGTCTCGTACTGGTACGTCGTCGTCACATCCGACGCGTCCACCAACTGCGCGTCCTCGGTGATCGATCCCACCACGTACTTGTGGAACTAGGAGATCCGCTTGTCGGTCAGCTCACCGTCGGCGTGCCAGTAGACCGGGTAGCAGCGCAGCGTGTTCTGGTCGACCGGAGGGAAGTTCGTGCCGGTGAGACATGCACCCTCGGGTGCCTTGTACGTGACTCGCGTGCTGCCGCCGTACTCGGAGACCACCGTCTGGATGCGTAGCCGGCCGAACAGCGGATCGGTGTCACTCGCCCCCTTCTTGACCCGGTTCGGCAACGGCTTGTCATTGTGGCCGAAGCGGACCGGGCTGAGCTGCGTGGTGTCGCCCTCCACGGCGTACCCGGTACGGGTGATGGACTCCAGCCAGAGCGCGGTGTAGTTGCCGGTCAAGCCCCAGGGGAAGGACTGGGCAAGGCTCCAGGAGTCCACCTTCGAGAGGAGGGTTGTGCCGAAGACCTCGTCGCCGTCGATGCCGCATGCGTTCCGGGAACCCGAATCAGTTGTCGGGTTGTACTCGGTGAGCTTGACACCCTGCTCGCGCTGAGTGCACGCGGTGACTGTTGCCAGGCGCTTGCGCGACCAGAACGTGGGAGCGTACGTCGAGCACTTGGCGCCCGCCTCGCAGGCGAGGTCGGCCGGAGTGTCGTACCAGGCCCGGGTGAGGTAGGACTGCTTGGAGTCGAAGTTGCCCTCGGTGCAGTCCGGCGTCTTGTCACCGGGCTCTTCGAAGCAGCGTTCCCCGGCCGTGAACTTCATCCGGCCCAGCGGCTCGGCGGAGAAGAGCGTGTTCGAGCGCTGGCCGTAGTCGATGCGGGTCAGGTAGCCGGCCCGGTCGTAGGCAACCGCGCTCCCTACCTTGTTGTTCTTGGCGTAGGCGTTGGTCTCCTTGCCCCACCACAGCGACATGGCGTTGCCGTTGAGGTCGACGACGTAGTCGAGCTGGAAGCGCCAGCCCTGGTCGCAGAAGGAGTCCTCGAACTTGGTGGCGTGGCACGGGTCGTCGCTGTGGTTGCCGGCGACCGGCACCTTCAGGACCGACTTGGTCTCCTCCTTGCCGGAGGACCAGCCCGGCAGGCGGTTGAGGCCGAAATAGTACTGGGTGCCGTCGCTGGTGGTGACCCGCCAGAACTCCCCGTTGTTGTCACCGTTGTTGGAGCTGGAGATGCCGGTGATACGGGTGTAATCGGCCGAAGTCAGCAGCTCCACGCGGGTGTTGTCGCCACGGGAGGTCTTCCAGATCCCGTCGGCGTCGCTGCGCACCAGCTCGGTGGTGGTGCCGTTGAGCGTCAACACCGCGTTGTTCGAGCCCCAGCACTGGTCGCCGGTGAAGTGCTTCGCGTTGTTGGCGTTGGCCGTGTCGGCCGCGCAGCCCACGAACGTGCGGGTGATCGCGCCGGGGTTGTAGTCCCAGCCCTCCCCGATCCACGAGACCTGATTGTTCGTCGCCGACGTACGGCCGTCCGAGGACTGCGAGTTGTAGCTCAGCGTCACGTTCGGCGACGGGCCGGAGGGAACCTCCGGGCCCGCCATCGTGTACGCGTACGTGAACGCGCCTGATGAACCACCCTGCGACCAGGAACCGGCCGATGACAACGGAGTCGCGCCGAAGTCGCCGCCGGAGCCCGCGCCGTGGGAGACACCCATCAGCAACGCGCCGCCGGAGGAGTCGGCGGCCTGCCGCACGCTCCCGGCCTGCTTGTCCCCACGCCACACGGCCGAACTCACCGACGATCCCTCGCCGGTGCTCGCGGCAGTGCTCGCCCCGGTGGCCGTGGCACTCGCCACCAACTTCAGGTCGGCCGTGTCCATCGTCAGGTTGAGGAAGGTCACCTGCGCCGGCTGGGCGGTCTTGGCGCCCTCGGCAGCTTCGTCGGGGGCAGTGTCGTCGCCCGGGTCCGGCTCCGAACCGGAGGAGTCGCCAGTGTCACCCACCGGCACGATCACCTCGTTGGCGGTGCGCTCGACCTCGGTGGACACGGGGATACCCGTCGAGCACCCCTCGTCGTCGGGGGTGGTGGCATAACAGGCGGGCATCAGGGCGAAGGACAGCCGGTCCAGCCACTGCGCGCTGTACGTGTCGGCGAAACGGGTCGCGTCGATCTGGACGACCGCGTCACCGGTGGCGGTGTCGGGGGCATCGACCTCCAGCAGGAGGCCCTGCGCACCCGTGGCCACGGCATCGGCCTCGGGCTCGACGGTGACGTTCCACGCGCCCTCAAGAGAGTCGGCCTGGGCCTGCGTCGCGCCCGCGGGCGCGGTGACGCCGACGGTCAGCGTGCCGTCGGCGGAGGCGGCGACCTGCTTGGGGGCGCCGCCCGCGGTCACGTCGGCGACCGGCGCGGCCAGGTCGACGGCCGCCGGGACCGCCGCCACCGCCGGCGGGTCATAGGCACTGGCCGGCTTGGTCGAGGGGACGCCATCCAGTTTCTCGAGTTCGTCGGTCCTGGTCTCGTCGAGGGGGACCGCGTCAGTCTGCTGGAGGTCGTCGAGTTCGACCTCGGTCGTACGGGTGTTGTTGTCGGGGCCCAGCGCCAACGCGCTTGGCAGTGCGGTGATGTTGAGGGCGAGAAACACCGCGGCGACGACGGCGAGTCGAGCTCTTCGGCGTATCAGGCGTTCACGAGACGAGTTGTTCGCCAGCGAACCTCTACCGCACCACGACATGCCCCCACCCACGGTCAACCGACCTTCCCCCAGCCCGAACCACAACCATCAGAGACGCTCAGACCGTTGGCACATGGCGATCAACGATGAGGATGAAATTTGAAACTTTGTGAAGATCGTCGTCAAGGAAAAATAAGTATGTGTTAGTTAAGTCACTGTATAAATCTGAACAAAGATCGGCAAAAAAACGTGCAAAGCCTTCAGTGCCCCCACCTCACCAGTTATCCCTCTCCACAAGGGTGTTGATCTCGTAGGGGCTGCCTGCCCATACTCCAACCGCCCGAGCACAGCGCGTCGCGCGTTCACACGGTCTGTCACCAGGCCCGAGGGCAACCCCGAAAGCCGCGCCGCAGCGACAGTGCCGTGACGCGGCCCATCCCGTGTTGGAGAAGGGCCCCTTGAGCGACCTCGACAGTGCCGCCGAACCGAGCGAGGCGGCCCCCGAAGCGACGTCCCCGCAAGCTACGTCCGGCAGACGGCGCGGACATGTCGCCCTTGCCGTGACTCTCGCGCTGACCCTGCTCGCCGGTGGTGCCACCGTCCTGGCCCTACGCGACGACAGTGGCACCGAAGCGCAGTCCGAGGCAGACGCCGACACCAAGCGCGCCAGCAAACTCAGCTACGAGGACGCGGCCCAGCAGAAGGCCCGCAAGACCGGCAGGAAGACCGAAGTCGCCTCACTCGCCGACGAGTTCTCACAGACCTTCGCCAACCCCGACGGCACCTTCACCTACAAGGTTTCCGCGCAAGCCCAGCGGGCGAAAAACACCAAGGGGAAGTGGGCCCCGATCGACACCTCGCTGCGGAAGCAGAAGGACGGCTGGGCCACCGTAAACAGCCTTTACCCCGTCACTTTCGCAACCGGCGACCCCGACCGTGTCCCGGGTGCCAAGTCCCGGGCGAGCGGCGGAAGCTCCGACAGCACCGGTATCCGTACGGCGTCGTACCGCACGACCAATCGCACCTCCACCCACACTGCCGTACAGGCCGCCGATGAGGCCGAGACCTCCTGGACCCCGCTCCTGACCATGACCGCCGAGGGGCACGAGGTCCAGGTCGAGTGGCCCGGCCCGCTGCCCGAACCGGTGATCGAGGACAACAAGGCGCTGTACGAAGGCGTGTTGCCGGACGTCGACCTGATGCTGACCGCACGGGACACCGGCTACACCCACGTCCTGGTCATCCACACCCCCGAGGCGGCCGCCGCCCTGGCCGCGGACCCGCCCCGCTACCGCTTCACCTCACCCACGCTCACCTTCTCCCTCGACCCGGCCACCGACGTCATGCGCGGCACAGACAGCGCGGGCGACGAGATAACCGTCTCCCCGACGCCCTTCATGTGGGATTCCGCAGGTGCGCACGGCACCGACACCCCGGCCGCCGACCCGGATGCCGCGACCGGCACCAACGAGAATCCCGAGGTCGTCGAGGAGTGGACCGGGGACGAAGGCAGTTCGGACAGCGGCGCTTCATCAGAGGACGGGGGGACCGACGACCCCATGGCCCCCTGGAACAACGCCCCCGCCGCCGGTGACGCCGACCCTGCCGCGTACGCCGTCCCCGCAGCCGCCGACGCCAACCCGACGCTGGCGCTGCCCTCCGTGCACGGCCCCGGCGAGGGCGCACACGCCATCACCGCCGCAGCCGCCCTGAACAACAACGGTGTCCTGACCATCGCCCCGCCCAGCGGTTACCTCACCGGTGACGAGACCCCGGTCTACCCGGTGTTCCTGGACCCTTCCACCGTCGGAATACGTGCGAACTGGACGACTGTCTACAAGAAGTACCCCAACTCCAGCTTCTACGACGGCGCCAACTACAACGAGGACACCAAAGAGGCCCGGGTCGGCTTCGAGCGGGACACCTGGGGCACCGCCCGGTCCCTCTTCAAGCTGAAGTTCCAGAAGAACATCACCGGCGCAAGCGTCACCAACGCCAGGCTGGAGATCCTGGAAACCCACTCCTGGTCGTGCGCCAAGCGCACGATGCAGGTGTGGCACACCGGCCCGTTCTCCTCCGGCACCACCTGGAACAAGCAGCCCACATGGAGCCGGAAGATCACGTCCAAGTCCTTCGCCTACGGCTGGAAGTCGAACAGCGCCTGCCCCGACACCAACGTCAACTTCACTCTTACCTCGTTGACCCAAGAGGCCGCCAACAACGGCTGGAGCACGCTCAACCTGGGCCTGGTGGCTTCCAACTCCTCCGCCGCCCCGACCTCCAACGCGACCGGCCTGGAGACTGACGCCTACTCCTGGAAGAAGTTCCAGGCGGAGGGTGACGGCTCCCCCGAGCTGTACATCGACTACAACCGCAGGCCCAACACCCCGACCTCGGTCACCATGCAGCCCGGCTCCTGCGACACCAGCACCAAGCCCTACATCCGTCTCGGCAAGACCACGCCGTACATCAGCGCCAAGGCGACGGACCCCGACGGTGTCCTCACCAAGCTGGAGTTCGAGATCGGCAGGGACGGAACGGACGACGCCGACAACTACAACAACACCAAGAGGAGCGCCTTCAGCACGATCAGCAACGGTGAGACCGGCTCGACCAGCCTCTCCAGCCTGGTCAACGGCGTCACCTACCAGTGGCGGGTACGTGCCTGGGACGAACAGTCCAGCAGCAGCTGGGGGCCCGGCGGAGGCACCAAGTGGTGCCGGTTCACCTACGACACGACTCTTCCCTCCTCACCCGAGGTCAGCTCGGCGGACTTCCCCGAGGACGTAGACATCAACGGTGACAGCGAGGTCTGGTCCAAAGACCCGTTCGGAACCGCCGGCGCTTTCACCTTCAAGGTGGGTGATCCCAAGGAGAAGGACATCGTCAAGTTCGTCTACTCCATCAACTCGACGAACACCGCCAGTTGGATCTGCGCCAACGGCACGAACGGCACCACGGACGGGCTGACGAAGTCCTGCAGCGCCACAAGCACCCCCGTCACCTCGCTCACCGTCACGGGCATCAAGCCCCCTTCCGCCGGTCCCAACCTCCTCTACGTCAAGGCCGTGGACGCGGCGGGCAACATATCCCCCGAGCGCAAGTACAGCTTCTACGTCACCCCACGCACCAAGGCGGACGCCGCAGGCGACCTCAGCGGCGACGGAGCCCCTGACTTCGCCTCCCTCTCCGCCGCCGGAAACCTGCTGATCACCGCGGTGTCCCGGAGCGGTACCTGGATCTCCGGCTTCTGGGGCATCCACGACAACCGGGACCTGCTGCTGGACGGCAGAACCGCCCCCCACCTCTGGGACGGCGCCTCCACCAACCCCCAGTACTCCCTGATCACACACAACGGCGACTTCGCCCCCGCCGACGGCGCGACCGACTGGGTGATCCGCACCCCCGACGGCGGACTCTTCATCTACCCCGGCGACGGCTACGGCGGCCTCGACGTCTCCCGGCGCATCGAGGTACGGCTTCCGGTGAACGCGCCCTCCCCCGCCACCTTCACCGAGATCAAGGCAGCGGGCGACATCACCGGCGACGGCCAGCCCGAACTCTTCGTCGCCGGTGGTGCGGGCGGGGCCGAGCTGTGGGTCTTCTCCGGGTACAGCGGCGGCTACTTCACCATCGCTACCCGGATGACCACCGCCGACTGGGGCACCCGGGACTTCGTCACGATCGCCGACTTCAACGGCGACAAGGCCGCCGACATGATCTACCGGATCGCGAACGGCACCCTCTACCTCCGTAAGGGCATCCCTGACGGCGACAGCGGCACCGTCCTCACCAGCCTGGGTACGTCCGGGGCCAGTCTGGACGGCGACGACGTCTACGCCACCGGTATGACGCCCACCGCGTTCCCGCTGCTTTACGGCGGCCCGGACAACACCGGTGACGGCATCCCCGACATCTGGGCGACGAACAGCGCCGGGGCCCTGTTGCTGTACCGCGGGGGCGCCACCGACCTCGGCAGTGCCGGCACACTCCGCACCAGCGGCTACAGCACCGTGAAGCAGTTGGGCTGACAGACAACGCGCCGGCACACGAGCTCCCGGCGGCCGCCGGCCGCCGGGGGCTCACCCCCGTCTCAGCCCACCCCGTCCACCGGCATCCGCCGGAACTCGATCGACTCGTAGGTCCCGGCGGTCCCCGTCTCGTACAGCAGCCCCACCGTCTCCGCGTCCACCCGTACCAGGTCCGAGTAGGCCGCCCTCCGGTTGGACAGCGTCAGCACCTTCTCGAAGGTTTCCCCAGCGTCCTCGCTTCTCCAGACGGCCATCGAACGCCGTACCGTCGGCTCCGACGGCCCCGAGAACAGCAGGGCGCCCAAGTGGTCCGAGTCGCCCGCCAGTTGGAGCACGCTTCCCTGTACGACCGGGACCTCGTTCAGCGTCGGCTGGACGGAGTACGGGCGGTCCAGGGACTCCGCGCCGTCACTTGAGTACGAGTCCAGGCGGTTGCCCGTCATCAGGCCGTTCTGGTCCCTGGACGAGAAGTACAGCCTGCCGTCCGGGAGTTGGGCCGCGCTCGTCTCGTTGGCGTTCTCGATGCCGTCGTACGAGTCGTCCACGAAGCCCAGCTGCCAGGTGCCGCCGCCGTTGTCGCTGTAGATCGCGTGGCCGCCGTAGTACCTGGACTCCTGGCCGGTGTCCGGTGACCCCGCGGGCGGGGCCGCCGAGTGGTTGGCCGGGATGACGAGCCTGCCCGCGTGCGGACCCTCCGACAGCTGGACGGCATGCCCCGGACCCGTCGCGTACCAGCGCCAGTTCGGCAGTTTCACCTGGGCCGTGATGTCGCGCGGGGCCGTGAAGCTGCGGCCGTCGTTCGTGCCGGAGCTGCTCTGGACGAAGACCCTGCGGCTCTGTTGCGGTGTCGCCTCGCCGCGCATGATCTGGGCCTCGGTCACCGCGCCGGAGTTGTACGACGTCACCAGCACGATGCGGCCCGTCGTCCCGTCCACCACCGGCGCCGGATTGCCCCGCGTGTCACCGTTCCCGGCCGCGACCACCGACAGCGGGCCCCAGGTGCAGCCGCCGTCCGTGGAGCGGCGCAGGACCACGTCGATGTTGCCGCTGTCACCGGCGCCGTTGTGTCTGCCCTCGGCGAAGGCAAGGAGGGTGCCCTTGCCGGTGGTGACGGTGGCGGGGATGCGGTAGGTGTCGTAGCCGCCCCGGCCCGCGACGTACGGGACGGACGAGGTGCAGGAGGCCCGGGTGGCCGCCCGGGCCTCCGTCGCGGTGAGGTCGGTGCCGATTCCGGTGCCGGTGATCAGGGCCGCGCCGGTGGTCGCGGCGAGCAGGGTACGGCTCAGGGGCGTCATGGCTCTCCCTTGCGGAGTGGGGTCCGTGTGTGCGGGTGCCGGGGTGCCGGTACTACAGCGACAGGAGCGACAGTAGCTCCGCTGACGGACCGTCACCACGCGTGGCGCGTACGGAACATACGTGCCCGCACGCCCACCCATCCCCTTTGCGCCACTCGCCCTCGGCTCCTCACCCGGCCCCCGGCGTCACCATCCCCGACTCGTACGCCACGATCACCAGTTGCGCCCGGTCCCGCGCCCCCAGCTTCCCCATGATCCGGCTGACGTGGGTCTTCGCGGTCAGCGGGCTCAGGCCCAGCGTCTCCGCGATCTCCGTGTTGTTGAGGCCCCGCGCGACCAGCCTCAGCACCCCGCGCTCCCGTTCCGACAGGCACTCGGGCCCGCCCGTCGTCGTCGGCGCCTCGGCGCTGCGCAGCAGACGGGCGATCAGGCGGGCCGTCGGGCCGGGCGACAGCAGGGCCTCGCCTGCCGCCACCGTGCGGATCGCGTCCAGGAGTTCCGCGGGCCTCGTGTCCTTGACCAGGAAGGCCGAGGCGCCCGCGCGCAGCGCCTCCACCACGTGCTCGTCCGTGTCGTACGTCGTCAGGACCAGCACCTTCACGCCCGCCAGATCCTCGTCGGCGGCGATCAGCCGGGTGGCCTCGATGCCGTCGAGGTCGGGCATCCGCAGGTCCATGACGACCAGGTCGGCACGGGCGCTGCGGGCCAGCTCGACGGCCTGCCGGCCCGTACCCGCCTGCCCCACGACCTCCATGCCCGGCGCCGACTCGACGAGCATCGCGAAAGCCGCCCGTACGAGCGTCTGGTCGTCGGCGAGCAGTACGCGTATGGCGGTCATCCGGTCACCTCCCGCTCGCTCTCCCTCGCCCGGTTCACCGGCAGTGGAAGTACCGCACTCACCGTGAAGCCCCCGTCCTCTCCCGGCCCGGCGTCCAGTGTGCCGCCCACGCTGCGCGCCCGTTCCCGCATCCCCACCAGCCCGAAGCCGCAGTCCTCGGGCGGGTCCCCGGCCTTCCCCACCCCGTCGTCCGTCACCTCGACGCGCAACGCGCCCTCACCCCCGTACAGCAGCACCCGTACCGTCAGATTCTGCCGTCCCCCGTGCCGTACGGCGTTCGTGAGCGCCTCCTGGACGATCCGGTAGGCCGCCGCGCCCACGGCCGGTGGCACCTCGTCCGCCCGTACCTCCAGTTCGACCTCGGCGCCCGCCGCCCGCGCGGTCTCCGCGAGGTCGGGCAGGCCGACGATGCCGGGGAGCGGGCCCCGTCCCTCGGCGCCGCCCTGGCCCTCCCGCAGCACCTCCAGCGTCGTACGCAGTTCGGCGCGTGCCGTGCGGCAGGTGTCGGCGATGTCGTCCAGGGACCTGGCCACCGCCGCGCGGTCCAGACGGTCCGGGTCGGCGGCCAGGACGTGTGCGGCCACGGAGGTCTGGACGCCGACGAGGGTGATGGTGTGGGCCAGCAGGTCGTGCAGGTCTCGGGCGACGCGCAGCCGTTCCTCGGCGACGCGGCGGCGGGCCTCCTCCTCGCGCGTACGTTCGGCCCGTTCGGCGCGTTCGACGATGGCCGACACGTACTGGCGGTAGACGCGGACGTCGATGCCGCAGAAGAGCACCGCGACGATCCAGCCGGAGGTCTGCAGCAGTTCGGCGGCCTGGTGCATGCTCACGGTGAGCATCACGCTCAGGGCGATCCCGAGGACCACGACCCCGGTCACGATCGTGCGCAGCGGGCGGCCGGTGACGGCGACCGTGTACAGCGCGATGTACGCGGCCGGGGTCGGCGCGCTGTGGTTGTAGTCGAGCGCGTGGTACGGCACGAGGAGCGCGACCACAACCATGAGCACCAGCATCGGACGGCGCCGCCGCCACACGATCGGCACGTACGCGCCGAGCAGCAGCACCCAGCCGAGCGCGCCGGGACGGCCGCCCTCGTCGAGCACGTCCGGGTGGGTGCTTCCCTCGCCGGTGAGCAGGGCGAGAAGCGCGCCGATCAGCGCGCCGACGAGCGCCAGCAGCACGTCGTTGCGGAACGCGTGCGGGGCGCCGCGCGGGTCGCGGGTGATCGCCGCCATGATCCGCTCGCCCCACCCGACGGGGGTCTCTCTTCCGGTGGTTGGCTGCACGGGGTCATCCTCCGCCTGCGGGCGCCCCGCCGTCAGGGCAGGGCGCACGCTGGTTCGTACGACGGATGTCATACGGTTTCCGGCTGCCGTTCCGGTCGTACGGCGTCCGGGTCGGGCCTGCGGGACAGCGCGCCCGGCCACCACACCCGCCGGCCCAGCGCCACGCTCGCGCTCGTCACCAGGTACGTCCGGACGAGGAAGGTGTCCAGGAGCACGCCGACCGCGATCACGAAGCCCAGTTCGACGAGTTGGACGAGGCCCATGTTCGTCAGCACCGCGAAGGTCGCGGCGAGGACAAGCCCGGCGGAGGCGATGACACCGCCCGTGGTCCGCAGCGCCGTGAGAGCCGCCGCCACAGGTTCCGCGCCCCGGAGCGCCTCCTCGCGCATCCGGTGCATGAGGAAGATGCCGTAGTCGACGCCGAGCGCGACCAGGAACACGAAGGACAGCAGGCCGAGTCCGGGGTCCGTGCCCTCGAAGCCGAACAGCGGGCCGAACAACAGTCCGCCGATGCCCAGCGAGGCCCCCCACACCGCGACCACCGCGACCACCAGCATCAGCGGTGCGACCAGCGAGCGCAGCAGCGCGACCAGGATCAGCAGCACGGAGAGGAGCACGATCGGGACGACGACCCACACGTCCCGCGCGTTGGTGTCGACGAGGTCGATCTGCTGGGCGCTCGGCCCGCCGACGTAGGAGCCCTTCAGGCCCTTCCTCAACTTCTCGATGGTCGTGGTCTCGGCCGCCGACTGGGGCGCGTCCTTCGCGAAGACGGTGATCTCGGTCCAGCCGCCCCCCGTACGTTCCTTCCGCGCGTCGCTGATCCCGTCGGCGCCCCGGATCGTGGTCAGGGTCCTGTCGGCCTGCCCGGCCGGGGTGATGACGCTGATGGGCTGGCTGCCCCGGTCGGGATAGGCCTTGGCGAGGGTCTGCATCGCGACGACGGACTCCGGCTTGTCGACGAAGGAGTCCTCCTGCTTGCCCGGCCCTGGCAGGTTCAGCATGCCCAGGGCGAGCGCGCCGAGCAGGACCGCGCCGCTCGCGAGGACCACCAGGGGCCGACGTCCGGCGGAGCTGCCCATCGCGGCGAACAGCGACATCCTGCGCACCTTGGGCGAGCTGCCGTACGCGGGGACCAGCGGCCAGAACACCCGGCGGCCCAGCAGTACCAGGATCGCGGGGAGCAGGGTCAGCATGGCGACCAGCGCGCACAGCACGCCCACCGCGCCCAACGGGCCCATGCTGCGACTGGAGTTGAGGTCGGCGGCGAGCAGGCACAGCACACCGACGGCGACCGTGCCGGAGGAGGCGAGGACGGCGGGCCCGCAGCCGCGCAGGGCGGCCACCATGGCGTCGTACGGCCGTTCCACGCGCCGTAGTTCCTCGCGGTAGCGGGAGACGAGGAGGAGGGCGTAGTCCGTGCCCGCACCGAAGACGAGGATCGTCATGATGCCCGAGCTCTGGCCCGAGACCGTCGTGCCGAAGGCCTGGTTGAGGCCGTAGGCGACGCCCATCGACAGGAAGTCGGCGATACCCGCGACGACCAGCGGGACCAGCCACAGCACCGGGCTGCGGTAGATGAGGATCAGGAGCAGGGCGACCACGGCGACGGTGGTGTAGAGCAGCGGGCCGCCGAGTGAGTCGTAGACCTCGCCGGCGTCGGTGGCCAGCGCTGCCGGGCCGCCGACCTCGACACTCAACCCGCCCTCGCTGTGGGCGACTTCACGCACGTCGAGGACGAGGGCGTCCCGTTTCTTCTCGTCGGTGCCGGGCTCGTTGCTGGTCACCGGGTACATGAGCGTGGCGCCGTCGGCGGACGGCACGCCCCGCGGGGCGGCGGTCAGGACGTGCTCGCCGGCGATCCGGTCGACCTGGTCGGCCGCCGTCGCCTTGTCGGCCGCGGTGAGTCCGCTGTCGCGGTGGTAGACGAGGACCAGCTGGGTGGTCTCGCCGCCCGGCAACTCGTCCTGGATTTTGGCTACTTGGGTCGAGTCGGCGTTCGCGGGCAGATAGTCGGTGATCCGGTCGTGCTGGACCTCGGAGAGCTTCGCCGCGAACGGTCCCACGATCGCGAGCACCCCGACCCACAGCCCGAGCACGAGCCAGGGCACGGCTCGTCTGCGACGCCGTACGCCCGCCGCCGGCCTCTCGGCCCCCTTGGACCTGTCGGCCCCTTCGGCCCCCTTGGCCTCCATGCTGAGGCCCTCCCCTCGTCCGGATGTCTGGTGGATGGATGACGCTCACCAGAATTCCGTCGTGCGGGGGCGAATTCGTCGCGCGGGAGGGCGAGTTCGGGGTTACTCCCGGGGGTGGCCCGGGGGCCGGACTACTCCCCGGGGAGTACGGACAGGATGCGGGGGGGCGGGCTAGGAATGCGCTCGCGCCGCCGCCATCAGCCGGGTCACGTCGTCCCCGCAGATCGTCAGCGCCGCGCCGACCGTCGCGAGCACATCGCGTTCCGCCGGTGTGTACGGGCCGTCGGCCAGCGCGATACGGGCGCCCTGGAGCAGGATCGATTCGCGGCCGGGGGCGGCGAGGTGGGGGGCCAGCGGGTCCAGGGCCTCGTGGAGCTCTATGGCGAGGCCTGGGCCGCACGGAGGGCCGAAGAGACGGCCCGTGTCGGCGGCCAGGGCCTCCACCAGGGCCTCCAGCTGGTCCTCCGTACAGTCGTCGAAGCCGGCCGCGCGGACGCCGGTCGCCGCCGTCTCCAGGGTGAGGCGGGCGTGGGTGCCGCCGGCGGCGAGGACCGCGAGGGCGACCGTGTGGACCGCGTCGCGGAGCATCGCGGAGAAGCGGGTGGTGGTGGGGTGGTCGAGGACGTCCATGCCGAAGTGGCTCTGGCAGGCCGCGCATTCGACGACCGGGCCGGTCTCGCCGCGCGGCAGAATCGGTACGCCGAGAAAGGTGAAGCGGCGACGGCCCGTCAGGCGCTGGTAGTTGCGGTCTCCGCCACAGCTCGGGCAGAAGAACTCGCCGTCACCGACCCCGGCCCAGACCGTACGGGAGCCCAGGACGCGTGCCGTCCGGCCTCCGCGCACGACTCGGCCGTCTCGGCTGTCTCGCCCCTGTCCTGAGAGCACGTAGCACCTCCGGTAACTCCCCCACTGCCTGTTGCAGGGCGCGAGAGTTACCCCCACCGGCAACACTGCCGCGCTGGCGTGATGTTAGCCACATTGTTGATGCGGAGTCAGTACCCAGGACCAGACCTGCCTGTGACCGGACCTTGGTTTGGCCGGTAAACGACGGCCGCCCCGTCCGCCACAGAGGGCGGACGGGGCGTGAAACCAGTCGGTCGGGTGAGTCAGCGGGCCGCGCGGTTGACGGCGGAGACGACCGCCTTCAGGGAGGCGCGGGTGGTGTTGGCGTCGATGCCGATGCCCCACAGGACCTTGTCACCGATGGCGACCTCGATGTACGAGGCGGCCTGCGCGGAGGCACCCTCGCTCATCGTGTGCTCGGTGTAGTCCAGGAGACGGGCGTCGATGTCCAGGCCCTGCAGGGCCTGGAAGAAGGCCGAGATCGGGCCGTTGCCGGAGCCGACCAGGGTGGTCTCGACGCCGTCGACCTCGGCCTCGACGGTGAGGGTGTCCACGCCGTCCTTGTCGGTGGTCGACTGGCCGGTCCTCAGCTGGATCCGGCCCCAGGGGTTCTCGGGGTTCGGCAGGTACTCGTCCCGGAAGGCCGCCCAGATGTCCTTCGGGGTGACCTCGCCGCCCTCGGCGTCGGTCTTCGCCTGGATCAGCTTGGAGAACTCGATCTGCATCCGGCGCGGCAGGTCCAGTTTGTGGTCGTTCTTCAGGACGTACGCGATACCGCCCTTGCCCGACTGGGAGTTGACCCGGATGACGGCCTCGTAGGACCGGCCGACGTCCTTCGGGTCGATCGGCAGATAGGGAACCGCCCACTCGATGTCGTCGACGGTGACGCCCTTGGCCTTCGCGTCGGCCTCCATGGCGTCGAAGCCCTTCTTGATGGCGTCCTGGTGGGAGCCGGAGAAGGACGTGTAGACCAGGTCGCCCACGTACGGGTGGCGCGGGTGGACCTCCATCTGGTTGCAGTACTCCCACGTACGACGGATCTCGTCGATGTCGGAGAAGTCGATCTGGGGGTCGACGCCCTGCGAGAACAGGTTCATGCCCAGGGTGACCAGGTCGACGTTGCCGGTGCGCTCGCCCTGGCCGAACAGACAGCCCTCGACGCGGTCGGCGCCTGCCATCAGCGCCAGTTCGGCGGCGGCGACGGCCGTGCCGCGGTCGTTGTGGGGGTGGATGGAGAGGACGACGTGCTCGCGGCGGGTCAGGTTGCGGCCCATCCACTCGAAGCGGTCCGCGTGCGTCGACGGGGTCGAACGCTCCACCGTGGCGGGCAGGTTGAGGACGATCTCGCGGCCCGGGCCGGGCTGCCAGACGTCCATGACCGCCTCGCAGACCTCCAGCGCGAAGTCCAGCTCGGTGTCGGTGAAGATCTCCGGGCTGTACTGGTAGCCGAAGTCCGTCTCCGGGCCCAGGTGCTTCTCGGCGTACTCCATGACCAGCCGGGTGCCGTCGACGGCGATCTGCTTGATCTGGTCCTTGGAGCCGCGGAAGACCACCCGGCGGAAGACCGGCGCGGTGGCGTTGTACAGATGGACCGTGGCGTGCTTGGCGCCCTTCAGGGACTCCACGGTCCGCTCGATCAGGTCCTCGCGGGCCTGGGTCAGTACGGAGATGGTGACGTCGTCCGGGATCGCGCCCGGCTCCTCGACGATCGAGCGGACGAAGTCGAAGTCCGTCTGCCCGGAGGCCGGGAAACCGACCTCGATCTCCTTGTAGCCCATCTTCACCAGCAGGTCGAACATCGCGCGCTTGCGGGCGGGTGACATGGGGTCGATCAGGGACTGGTTGCCGTCACGCAGGTCGGTGGAGAGCCAGCGGGGGGCGACGGTGATCCGGTTTCCGGGCCAGGTGCGGTCGGGGATGTCGACCTGCTCGTAACGGCCGTACTTGTGGATCGGCATGGAACTGGGCTGCTGGCGATTGGCGCTGTGGGCCATGATGCGTGGGCTCCTCGTGGTGTCCTGAAGGACGGCCGACGGCGCAACGCCAGACTCCGCGGGGAGGGGGTCGGCCTCTACTTACAGGCCCTCGCCGCGGCAGCTAAGGAGGAGCAGCCCGATACGCATGATGCTCCGCACTGTAGCCGAGCCGCGCCGGACGCGCGGGTCTGTATCACTATGCGGGACCATCAGTATGCGGGAGGGGGAGAGCAAAAGGGGCAAAAAGTGCGCCATCCCACTCGGCGTAACCCAGCTCATACCACTCAGTCACCGAGCGAGGGGGCCCTTGTCCCGGTATTTCACCAATCATGGTTGCGGGTGGTGACAGTCGTATGACTCGGTGCAAGGGTGCCGGGCATGACGACAAACGGGGGCTTTGAGCCCGTCTTCTGCACGATCGTCCCACCGCACATCCTCAACACGCTCGCCCGCCACGAGGACCCGGCCGTCTCCGGCCCCGCACTGCACACGCTGCTGCTCGACGCCCAGAAGCGAACCGAGCGCCGCCTCACCTCCGAGTTCCGCCTGGCCGGCGCCGCGGCCGTGAAGGCGCCCTCCGACCAGCCGCTGCGCACGATCTACGACGCCGAGCACCGCACCACGCTGCCCGGCACGAAGGTGCGCGCCGAGGGCTCGGAACCCGGCCGGGACGCCACCGTCAACCGCGCCTACGCCGGCCTCGGCGCCACGTTCGACCTCTACCTCAAGGCCTACCAGCGCCACTCGATCGACGGCGACGGCCTGCCCCTCGACGCGAGCGTCCACTACGACGAGGGCTACAACAACGCCTTCTGGGACGGCAGGCAGATGGTGTTCGGCGACGGTGACGGCGAGATCTTCGTCGACTTCACCAACTCCGTCGACGTCATCGGCCACGAGCTCACCCACGGCGTCACCCAGCACACCGCGAACCTCACCTACTTCGGCCAGCCGGGCGCGCTCAACGAGTCGATGTCGGACGTCTTCGGCTCGCTCATCAAGCAGTACTCGCTCGGCCAGACCGCCGCCGAGGCCGACTGGCTGATCGGCGCGGGCCTGCTCGCCCCGAACGTCACCGGCTCCGCCCTGCGCTCCATGAAGGAACCGGGCAGCGCGTACGACGACGACGTGCTCGGCAAGGACCCGCAGCCCGCGACCATGGACGGCTATGTCCGCACCGGCCGCGACAACGGCGGCGTCCACATCAACAGCGGCATCCCCAACCACGCCTTCTACCTCGTCGCCACCGCCCTCGGCGGCAACGCGTGGGAGCGGGCCGGGCAGATCTGGTACGACGTGCTGACCGGCGGCGACCTGAAGGAGAAGGCGTTCTTCGACGACTTCGCCCAGCTGACCGTCGCCGTAGCGAGCGAGCGCTACGGCGACGGCGAGGAACTCCAGGCCGTACTGAAGGCGTGGGAGCGTGTCGGAGTGCCCATCACACCCCGGCCCCGCCTGTAGCGGTACCGGCGGCGCCACTGGCCGCACTCGACACCCGTCACTGATCGCTCGTACTCGAGCCGTTCTCGTACTAGACAGGGACCCATGCGTATTCAGGTGACACGTACGGGCGGATTCGCGGGCATCGAGCGGCACGCCGAGGTGGACACCTCGGGGCGGCCCGATGCCCCCGGGTGGCACGCCCTGGCCGACCAGGCGGTGGCCGGCGGCCAGAGCACCCCTCCGGACGGGGTTCCGGACGGCTTCGGCTACGAGATCACGGTGGACGGGAAGACGGTGTACTGCGCCGATCCCCGGCTCACCGACGAGCAACGGAGACTGATCTCAAGGGTGTTGAAAGAGGGAGCGTAAAACGCGAAACGGGTGTCGCGGGTGTCGACAAAGGGCGCGTAACGGGTTGTTCACTCCCGGCCGTTGACACCCGTTACCCCCGGTACCCATGATCCGGCGCATGGCGACCAACCCGATACCCCAGTTCCCGGCCGGCTTCCTGTGGGGCGTGTCCACCTCCGCGCACCAGATCGAGGGCGCGGCGGACCAGCGCGAACCGTCCGTGTGGGACACCTTCACGGCCGAGCCCGGGCGCGTGAAGGACGGCTCGACGGCCGAGGTGGCCTGCGACCACTTCCACCGCTACCCCGAGGACGTGGCCCTGCTGGCCGGCCTCGGCGTCGACGCGTACCGCTTCTCCGTCTCCTGGCCCCGCGTGAACTCCCCCGGCGGCCTCGACTTCTACGACCGGCTGGTGGACGAGCTGTGCTCGGCGGGCGTACGTCCAGTCCCGACCCTCTTCCACTGGGACCTGCCGGCCCGTCTCCAGGAGAAGGGCGGCTGGCTGGAGCGGGACACCGCGTCCCGGTTCGCCGAGTACGTGTCCGTCGTGGCCGAGCGGCTCGGCGACCGCGTACAGAAGTGGATCACGCTCAACGAGCCCGCCGAACACACCCTGTTCGGGCATGCGTTGGGCGCACACGCCCCGGGGAAGCAGCTGATGTTCGACGCGCTCCCGGCCGCCCACCACCAACTCCTCGGCCACGGACTGGCCGTACGGGCACTGCGCGCCGCCGGCGCCACGGACATCGGGATCGCCAACTCCCACGGACCGACCTGGCCGGCGACTCAGGAGCCGGCAGACCTGGAGGCCGCCGGGTTCTACGACCTCCTCCTCAACCGGCTGTTCGCCGACCCGATCCTCCTGGGCGAATACCCCGACGGGCTCGGCGAGTTGATGCCGGGCGACGTGGAGGCCGACCTGAAGGTGATCGGCGAGCCGCTCGACTTCTACGGCGTCAACTACTACTCCCCGACGAAGGTGGGCGCGCCGCAGGGTGCCGACATCGAGTTCGGCGGACTGACGATCCCGGCCGAACTCCCCTTCTCCGTCCAGGAGATCGAGGGCGTGCCGGTGACGGACTTCGGCTGGCCCGTCGTACCGGAGGGCCTCACGGAGCTGCTCACCACCTTCCGTGACCGTTACGGCGACCGGCTGCCGCCCGTCGTCATCACCGAGAACGGCTGCTCGTACGAGGGGCTCGACGACCAGGACCGGATCGTCTACCTGGACGGTCATGTCCGGGCGCTGCACCGGGCGGTGGAGGCGGGTGTGGACGTTCGCGGCTACTTCGTGTGGTCGCTGCTGGACAACTTCGAGTGGGCGGAGGGGTACGCGCGGCGGTTCGGGCTGGTCCACGTGGACTTCGACGACCCGGCCGCGCTGACCCGGACACCCAAGGCTTCGTACGCCTGGTTCAGGGATCTTCTCGGCGCGCAGCAGGAGGAGCGAAGAGCGGGCGGGGCGGTGACTCAGGAATGACGACGACCGAAGGGGCGGAGGAGGCCCCGGGGTCGGCGGGGGCGCTCGCCGAGCCCGTGGAGCGGGTCGGGCGGGGGTGGACCGCCTCGCTCTCGCTCGCCAACGGGGCGATCTGGGTGGGCTGGTTCGGGCCGCTGCAGATCCTGCTCGCCTCCCAGGCCGAGGACTTCGCGCCCGGCACCGGGATGTCGAAGGAGACCCTGCTGGCCTGGGTGGCGGGCGCGGGCGCCCTGGTGTCGCTGGTGGCGAACCCGTTCTTCGGCGCGCTGTCGGACCGTACGACGTCCCGGTGGGGGCGCCGTACGCCGTGGATCGTGGCCGGCGCGGCGGGCGGTGCGCTGTCGTTGCTGCTGCTGGCGGGGGCGAGCGGGCTGTGGACGATGGTGGCGGGGTGGTGCCTGGTCCAGCTGACCCTGAACGCGGCTTTCGCCGCCGTCACGGCGGCCGTGCCCGACCGCGTTCCCAGGCTTCAACGGGGCTCTGTCGGCGGCTGGTTGGGCGTCGCACAGATTCTCGGTGTGGTCGGCGGTACGGGACTGGCGACGGCGGCGGGCGGGGTGGGCGCGGGATACGTGGCGTGCGCGGCGTTCACGCTGCTGGGGGTGGCGCCGTACGTACTGCGGCACAAGGATCTACGGATCACGGCCGGGGATCTGCCGACGTGGTCCTGGCGGACCTTCCTGGCCGGATTCTGGCTGAGCCCGCGCCGGTATCCGGACCTGGCCTGGGCCTGGCTGACCCGTTTCCTGATCAATCTGAGCAACGCGCTGGTGCTGCTGTACCTGCTGTACTACCTGCGCGACCGCCTCGACTACGCCGACCCCGAGGGCGGTGTCCTGATCCTGACGGCGGTCAACAGCGTGACGCTGGTCGCCACGGTGGTCGTCGGCGGGGTCTGGTCGGACCGGGTGGGCCGGCGCAAGCCGTTCGTGATCTGGTCGGGGGTGCTGATGGCGGTGGCGACGGCCGCGCTGGCGGTGTGGCAGACCTGGCCGGGGGCGATCGTCGCGTCGGCGGTGCTCGGCATCGGGTTCGGCGTCTTCACGTCGGTCGACTTCGCCCTGATGACGGACGTGCTGCCGAAGGCCGTGGACCGGGGCAAGGACCTGGGCGTCATCAACGTGGCCAACGCCCTGCCCCAGGTGGCGGCACCGGTCCTCGCGGCGCCGATCGTGACCTATCTGGGCGGCTACCCGGTGCTGTATCTGGTGTCCGCGGTGATCGGGCTGGCGGGGGCGGTGCTGGTGGGGCGGATCAGGGGGGTCGACTGACCGACGGCCGACTGACCGACGGACGAATTCCGCAACGGCACCCAGAAAACGCCGGACCAGATAGCCCCCGCCCTCAAAACCCCAGCTTCCGCAGCTGACGCGGATCCCGCTGCCAGTCCTTCGCGACCTTCACATGAAGGTCCAGGAAGACCGGCGTACCCAGCAACGCCTCGATCTGCTTGCGGCTCTTGATGCCGACGTCCTTGAGCCGCTTGCCCTTCGGGCCGATGATGATGCCCTTCTGGCTCGGCCGCTCGATGTAGACGAACGCGTGGATGTCGAGCAGCGGCTTGTCGGCGGGGCGGTCCTCGCGGGGGATCATCTCCTCGACCACGACCGCGATCGAGTGGGGAAGCTCGTCGCGTACGCCCTCCAGCGCCGCCTCCCGGATCAGCTCCGCGATCATGATCTGCTCCGGCTCGTCCGTGAGGTCACCCTCCGGATAGAGCGCCGGCCCCTCGGGCAGCAGCGGGACGAGCAGGTCGGCCAGCAGGTCCACCTGCTTGTCGGCGACCGCCGAGACCGGCACGATCTCCGCCCACTCGAACCCCAGCTCACGGCCGAGCTGGTCGATCGCGATGAGCTGCTCGGCCAGCGCCTTGCCCTCGACCAGGTCGGTCTTCGTCACGATCGCGATCTTCGGCGTCTTCTTGATCGCCGCCAGTTCCTTCGCGATGAACCGGTCACCGGGGCCGAGCTTCTCGTTCGCCGGGAGGCAGAAGCCGATGACGTCGACCTCGGCCCACGTCGTCCGCACCACGTCGTTCAGGCGCTCGCCCAGCAGTGTGCGCGGCTTGTGCAGCCCCGGGGTGTCGACCAGGATCAGCTGCGCGTCCGGCCGGTGCACGATGCCCCGTACCGTGTGCCGCGTGGTCTGCGGCTGGTCCGCGGTGATCGCCACCTTCTGGCCGACCAGAGCGTTCGTGAGGGTGGACTTGCCCGCGTTGGGGCGGCCCACGAAGCAGGCGAAACCGGCGCGGTGCGCGGCAGAGGACTGCGACGCGCCGGACTGCTCGGACGGCTCGGATGACGGGGTACGGACACTCATGGCGCCCATTGTCCCTGATCCACGGAGACCCACCGCACGCCGAGGCCCTCCGGGCACCCCTGGGGCACCTCCAGGGCACCCGCGGGCCGCTCCGCCGGAGTGACCGGTGAGCTTCCGGAAATGCCCGCGCAACACGAAACGCGCCGGAAACACCCCCGTACGGAACCCGAAACGCACACCGGTGACCCTCTGACGAGCCCCTGCCCCCGTTGGAGAGACCGGAGACACCGTGACGACCGTGACCCTGGCCGCCGCCCGGATCGACACCGGCGACACCGCCTGGCTGCTCGCCGCCACCGCCCTCGTACTCCTCATGACCCCGGGCCTGGCGCTGTTCTACGGCGGCATGGTCCGCACGAAGAGCGTCCTCAACATGCTGATGATGAGTTTCGTGTCGATCGCCCTGGTCACAGTGGTGTGGCTGGCCGCCGGTTACTCCCTCGCCTTCGGGGACGACGTCGGCGGCGGGCTGATCGGCGGGCTGAAGCACGCCGGGATGGCCGGGCTCGGGCCCGACAGCGTGCAGGGCACCGTGCCCACCCTCCTCTTCGCCACCTTCCAGCTCACCTTCGCGATCATCACCGCCGCCCTGGTGAGCGGCGCGGTCGCCGACCGGGCGAAGTTCGGGGCGTGGCTGGTCTTCGTACCCGTGTGGGCGCTGCTCGTATACGTTCCCGTCGCGCACTGGGTGTGGGGCCCGGGCGGCTGGATTCTCGACCGTCTCGGCGCCCTCGACTTCGCCGGCGGTCTGCCCGTCGAGATCACCTCCGGCGCCTCCGGTCTCGCCCTCTGCCTGGTCCTCGGCCCGCGCCTCGGCTTCAAGCGAGACGCCATGCGGCCGCACAACCTGCCCATGGTCATGCTGGGCGCCGGTCTGCTCTGGTTCGGCTGGTTCGGGTTCAACGCGGGTTCCGCGCTCGGCGCCAACGGGCTGGCCGCCGCCGTCTTCCTCAACACCCTCACCGCCGGCTGCACCGGCCTCCTCGGCTGGCTCCTCGTCGAACAGCGCCGTGACGGTCACCCCACGACCCTGGGCGCGGCCTCCGGCGCGGTCGCCGGTCTGGTGGCCATCACGCCGTCCTGCGGGTCGGTCTCGCTCCTCGGCGCGCTGGTCGTCGGGCTGGCCGCCGGTGTCGTCTGCTCGTACGCCGTCGGATGGAAGTTCCGGCTGAACTACGACGACTCGCTCGACGTCGTCGGCGTGCACCTGGTCGGCGGAGTCATCGGCACGCTGCTGATCGGCGTGTTCGCCACCGCGTCCATGACCGGCGGGGCCGAGGGGCTGCTGTACGGGGGCGGGCTCGGGCAGTTGGGCAGGCAGGCCGTCGCCGTGGTCACCGTGGGGGCGTACGCCTTCGCCGTCACGTACGGCATCGGGAAGGCGATCGACAAGATCATGGGGTTCCGGGCGAGCGAGGACGAGGAGCACACCGGTCTCGACCTTACGGTGCACGCCGAGACGGCATACGATCACGGCGTCCTGGGCCACGGCGCCCCGGTCTCGTCCGCCGCACACTCCTCCCACTCCTCCGCGCAGAAGGTCAATAGCCAGGAATGAAGCTCATCACCGCGATCGTCAAGCCGTACCGCCTCGACGAGGTCAAGACCGCGCTCCAGGAACTCGGCGTACAGGGTCTGACCGTGACCGAGGCCAGCGGCTACGGCCGTCAGCGCGGCCACACCGAGGTGTACCGCGGCGCCGAGTACCAGGTCGACCTGGTCCCGAAGGTCCGTATCGAGGTCGTCGTCGACGACGCGGACGCCGACGCCGCGATGGACGCCATCGTCAAGGCCGCGCGAACGGGGAAGATCGGGGACGGGAAGGTGTGGGCTCTTCCGGTGGAGACGGTGGTCCGGGTTCGGACGGGCGAGCGCGGTCCCGACGCGCTCTGAACCATCTGGCCCCCAGCACCGACCCCACCGCGCCGAACACCACCACGACCAGCGCCATCAGCCACGGCAGCGCGAAGAAGGACACGCTCGCCGACTCGCGGGTGTCCTTGGCCGACGCCGTCAACGTGACGTCGCCCCAGTCGAGTTGGGGGGCGTCGTGCCAGGGTTCGGAAAGCCTGACGCGTTGGCCGGGCAGCAGCTCGGAGGGGACTCCGGCGAGGTCGCGGGCGAGCAGCGTACGGCCGAACAGGCCCTGTGCCCGCACCTCCACCCGGGGGTCGAGGGTGACGTTCCCGGTGTTGTGGAGGGTGTAGGAGATGGTGGCGGTGCTGTCGCCGATGCCAGGTACGAGGGGCTGGTGGTGGCTGATGCTGACGCCCTCGACGGCGATGGCGGAGACGGCCGGCCCGTTCACCCGCAGGTAGATACGCGCCCCGACCGCCCGCTGCACCCCGAGTGCGAGGGAACCGTCGCCGGTGTCGATCCGCTCGTCGAGGGCGACCAACGCGCCCACGTGGTCTCCGGGTTCGGCGCCTTCGGGCACCTTGAGGGTGAAGGGCACAGTGACCGACCTGTGCGGGGGCACGGTGACCCGGGACTTCACGGGCCGCGCCCAGGCGCCGACGCCGCGCTGCTTCTCGGTGAGGGTGCGTACCGCGAAACCGCCGTCGCGGACGGTGTTGTAGGCGTCGGCCGCGTACAGCCGGAAGGTGAGCGGCTCGCCGGTCTTGTTGGTGACCGCCACTTTGTCCGTGACGGACGTACCGGGATCGGCGGAGAGGTAGAAGTACGGGCGCTGCGCCACCGCGGAGGCGACGGGGAAGACCGACCAGCTGCCGTTGTCGGCGGCCCGGGCGGGGGCGGACGTCAGGAGTGACGTGCCGAGCGCTGCCAGCAGGAACATGGGGAGCGCGAGAAGGACGTACGGCTTACGCATGGGTGCGGACCCCCACGGACGAGGTAGGTGGCGGGCGGGTGCGCGCCCGGCCACCGGATGACGAACGGCCGTTCAGGTGCGGGTGGTTCAGGTGCTCTTTGATCGGCTGAGCATGGTCCGGGTGGACGTCGCTCAGGTGAGGGTGAGGGTGAGTACGCCGGCGTAGGTGCCCGGCGGGGTGAACGCCGGTACGTCCAGCGACAGTCCGGCGTCGACGGTGAACTCGCCGCCGGTGACCGTTCCGTCGGGTGTGGAGGCCAGGGTGGCCCCCGTCCCGCCCACCACACCGGGGGACCCGGGTCGGCAGGTGCTGGGGCTGCCGGCCTTGGTGGTGCAGGCCGGAGTCCAACTGAGCTTGTCGGCACCGATCTTGGCGCCCGGCCCGGTGAAGTCGGTGACCTTGCCCGTCAGGGACCAGCCCGCGGGTCCGCCGCGGAAGTCCTTGACGGTCACCGTCTGCAGCGGGGCCTTCGAGGCCCCACCCTTGCCGAAGTCGACGGACGACAGCTGGACGGAGTCCCCTGCCTGGGTCATCGACAGATCACCGGCCTTGACCGTGGTGGTGATCTTCTGGCTGTTGTCGGGAACGGGCGTGTCGTCGATGACGACATAGGCGGCCGGACCGGCCCCCTTGGTGTCGCTCCACGCGCTGCCCTCGTACGCCACGACCCCGGTCGTCGTCTTGTCGCTGACGGCGAGGGTGCCGCTGAAGCCACCCTGGGAGTTGGCGGTCACGGTCGCGGTGTCGGCGGTCTGGGAGGCCCCGGACCGGCCGGCGAGTGTGACCGTGGCACCGGCGGTGAAGTTCGCGCCGGTCACGGAGACCTCGGCCCCTGGTGCTCCGGAGGCCGAACCCAGCGTGATGGCACGGGTGTTGGCCGGGGTCCCGTCCGTCGCCGTGATCGTCTCGGAGACGGGCGCGGGCGGGGTGAGGAGCGTGCAGGGCGTGTCCAGCTCAAGGATGTAGCTGGTGTGGATGTTGTAGTCGCTGGGCGAGAGGGTGATCGCGCCGGGCGCGGTGACCGTGAAGGTGCCGGTCATCGCGAACGACGGGAAAGCGCCCTTGCCGGGCACGGGGTCGTTCTTCTTGGGCCCCGTGACGGTGATGTCGCCGTTCTGCGCTCCGCCCAGGGTTACCTTTCCGGTGGGCGTCATGATGTCGGCGGGCAGGGCGAGGTCGGTGGGATTGCTCGCGGCCGGTTTGACCACCGTGTACGTCACGGTGACGGTGTCGCCGACCTTGGGCGCGGTGTTGTCCACCGTGATCTGTCCGGTGGTGGTGCCGTCGATGGGCGGGAGGCCCGCGATCGGCGGCGGAACGCAGTGCGTGGCGTAGTCCACGGCGGCGGACGCCGTGCTGAGCGCGCCGGCCGGGACGGCCAGCGCACCGCCCGTGGTGACCGCCAGCGCGGTCGCCCCGAGCAGCGCGGCCCAGCGCCGTCTTCGGTTGGTCGAACCCATGGATGCCGAATTGGCCATGGTTGCCCCCTCTGAGGGATGCGGGCGCAGCGGCTCGTCTGCGCCGACAGGGGGCCATTGATGTGCAGGTTGTGTGAGAAGTCAATGCCATCTCACCAAATAACGGGGGCTCGCGGAAAGTGAACTGACGGCCCATCAGTTCTCGTCGGTTCCCGCCTTCCCGGACGGGAACGGCCGGCGCCGCTGCGAAGCGAGCGACGCCGGCCGCACTTCAGAAGGGTGCGGGGAGGCGGACCGTCACGCGTAGACGAACGGTCCCGGGGACTGGTTTCCGGTCGGCGTACAGGTCACGGTGATGCCGAAGAGCACCATCTTGAGGGTGCCACCGCCCGCGTCGAGGCTGTCACCGGAGGCGACGGTGCCGGTCAACGGACCGACGACGACCGGGGTTCCACTGGCCGTGGCCGGGTTCTTGGTGCCGGTGAAGGCGGTGGTCCCGCCGCCGGCCTTGCTCATGGTCAGTGTGGAGGCTATCGAGTCGGCGGCGAGGGCCAGGGGGGCGTTGATGTTCGAGGTGACGGTGATGGTGGCCGAGGTGCCGGACTGCGTGGCGGAGAGTACGGTCGAACCTCCGCCGAACAGACCGCAGTTGTACGTGACTGTCGCGCTGGTGGGGGCGACGGCCGCAGCGGCCGGCGCGAAGGCCAGACCGGTGACGGCGAGCGTGCCCGCCGCGAATACCGCACCGATACCAAGCCGCCTGCTCGCAGGCAGGCGTACTGACGTGCTTCTCATCGAGAGATTCCCTTCCCTGGTACGGGAATTGCCATGTGGGGAACTGCGATGTGGGGGGTACGGCGGCCGGGTGCGGTCAGCCGCGGGGCGGGTGCGGGGCGCCGCGCGGGGGAATCTGACGGTCCGTCGGAAGAGCGGTTCCATTGATGCGTGGGTTGCTCGCGATTACAAGGGACACATGGCGAAATCTTCCGGGTGACCGCCAAAGTGGCCGAAGACCAACCCTCGTGAGGGCTCCTCGGTCCACCTCGTCCGGCCTCCCGGTCTCACCTCATCCGGCGGACACCGTCAGCCGGACCACCCCGTCCGGCGCGGCCAGGTGCACCGGGGTCGCGGGCCCGCCCAGATCCCGTACGGCCGCCAGGTCGGCCTCGGGTACCGTCTCCGCTCCGGTCACGACCGCCGCCGCCTCCAGCGACGTCGCGCCCGACGCCACCGCCATGGCCACCGCCGTTCGCAGCGCGCTCAGTTTCAGCGAGTCGAGGGAGACCGTGCCGGCGACATACGTACGTCCCGTCTCGTCCCGTACCGCCGCCCCCTCGGGAACCCCGTTGCGGGCCCGGGCGGAGCGGGCCAGGGTGACGATCTTGCGGTCCTCGGGATCGAGGTCGAGCGCGTTACTGTCGGTCATGCCAAGAGCATACTTACGCGGTTTGTCCCCTGCTGAGGGCACCTGAGGCTTCATGACACAAGGAAGTCACACAAGAACAGGTATCAGGTGCGGGCGATCAGGGCATGACCCAGGAACCGCGAGCCATGAGGAGGCGTTATGAACCGCCAGACCCGCATCCGCGTCATCCGTCGGCCCAGCGCTCCTTCGCCCCGCGACCTCCCCATCGACCGCAGGACCCCGTCGGGCCGCATCCTGCCGTACTGAGGCCTGCACGCGGCACCTGTATCAAGCACCTGCTCGCCGTACCTGTCAGGGCCGGTCCAGCCGCAACCGCTCCGCGCGCGGCAGACCGGCCACCACCAGGTCGTACGAGTCCTCGACCAGCTCCCGCACGAGTTGCCCGGGCAACTCCCCGTCCACCGTCACCGTGTTCCAGTGCCGTTTGTTCATGTGGTACCCGGGGATGATCAGCCCCGGGTGATCGGCGCGCAGCCGGATCGCGTCCTGCGGGTCGCACTTCAGGTTGACCGTCAGGGGCCGGTTGTCCAGCCAGCACAGGGCGAACATCTTGCCCAGCACCTTGAAGACGGAGACTCCCGGACTGAACGGGAAGTCCTCGACAGCGGCGTTGAACGAGAGGCAGAGGGCACGCAGTTCCTGCGGAGTCACGACTCGCTCCCCTGCTTCTCCTCCTCCGCCGTCCCGGCGGGGTCGGTCGGCTCCACCAGCACCGTCACGATCTTGTTCCGGCGTCCGGCCGCGGCCTCCGCCGTGAGCCGCAGTTCGCGTCCGTCGGGCAGTTCGACGACAGCCGAGGCCCCGGCGATCGGTACCCTGCCCAGCGCCTTCGCCAGCAGGCCGCCCACCGTCTCCACGTCCTCGTCGTCGTACTCCTCCAGGCCGTACAGCTCCCCGAGGTCGGTGATGTCGAGGCGGGCGGTGACCCGGTGACGCTCGTCGCCCAGCTCCTCGACGGGCGGGAGTTCACGGTCGTACTCGTCGGTGATCTCGCCGACGATCTCCTCAAGGATGTCCTCGATGGTCACGATGCCGGCCGTGCCGCCGTACTCGTCGATGACGACGGCGACGTGGTTGCGGTCGCGCTGCATCTCGCGGAGCAGGTCACCGGCGTTCTTCGTGTCGGGCACGAAGGCCGCGGCCCGCATCGCCGTCGAGACGAGCTCGCTCTCCGCGTCCCGGCTGATGTGCGTCTTGCGGACGAGGTCCTTCAGATACACGATCCCGACGACGTCGTCCTCGCTCTCCCCGGTGACCGGAATGCGCGAGAACCCGGAGCGCAGCGCGAGGGTGAGGGCCTGCCGGATCGTCTTGTACCGCTCGATGACCACCAGATCCGTACGAGGGACCATGACCTCCCGTACGAGGGTGTCGCCCAGTTCGAAGACGGAGTGCACCATGCGGCGCTCGTCGTCCTCGATCAGGGACTCCTTCTCGGCCAGGTCGACCAGCGCCCGCAGCTCCGCCTCGGAGGCGAACGGGCCGCGCCTGAAGCCCTTTCCGGGCGTGAGCGCGTTGCCGATGAGGATGAGGAGGGAGGGGATGGGCCCCATGACACGGGCCAGCGGCAGCAGGACGTACGCGGCCGCCGTGGCCGTGTTGAGGGGGTGCTGACGCCCGATCGTGCGCGGCGAGACGCCGACCGCGACGTACGAGACGAGCACCATCACGCCGATGGCGACGGCGAGGGCCTGCCAGGTCCTGTCGAACCGCTGCAGGCAGGCGTAGGTGACGAGCGCGGCGGCGGCCATCTCGCAGACCACGCGCACCAGCAGTGCCACGTTGAGATAGCGGGTCGGGTCGGCGGCGATCTGCGCGAGCTTGGCGCTGCCGCGCCGACCGCCGCGGACGGCCTCCTCGGCGCGGAAGCTGGAGACCCGCGCGAGGCCCGCCTCCGCGCAGGCGGCGAGCCAGGCGACGACGACCAGCGCTATGGCACCGGTGACGAGTTGGGGGGTCATGACACCGTCGGGGCGGGCGACGGGCCGGTCATCCCCTGTTCGTCGCGCCAGCCGTCGACGATGGCGGCCTGGAGGCCGAACATCTCGGCCTTCTCGTCCGCTTCCTCGTGGTCGTAGCCGAGGAGGTGCAACACGCCGTGGACGGTGAGGAGTTGGAGTTCCTCGTCCATGGAGTGCTGCGTCTCGGCCTCCTTGCCCTGCTTCTCGGCGACCTCGGGGCAGAGCACGATGTCACCGAGAAGCCCCTGCGGCGGCTCGGTGTCGTCCTTCGACGGGGGGCGCAGCTCGTCCATGGGGAAGGACATGACGTCGGTCGGACCGGGCAGGTCCATCCACTGGATGTGCAGTTGCTCCATGGCGTCGGCGTCCACGACGATCACCGAGAGCTCGGAGAGCGGGTGGATGCGCATCCGCGCGAGCGCGTAGCGGGCGATGTCGAGGATCGCCTGCTCGTCGACCTCGGTTCCGGACTCGTTGTTGACGTCGATCGACATGGTGCTGGTCTGTCTACTTCCGTTTGTTGCGGCTGTCCCGGACACCCTTGTGGGTGCCGTTCTCCGTGCCGTTCTCGTTGTCGTACTTCTCGTACGCGTCGACGATACGGCCGACCAGCTTGTGCCGGACGACATCGTGGGAGGTGAGCCGCGAGAAGTGGACGTCTTCGATGCCTTCGAGGATGTCCTGCACCTGCCGCAGGCCGGACTTCGTCCCGGACGGGAGGTCGACCTGCGTCACGTCACCCGTGATCACGATCTTCGACTCGAAGCCGAGACGGGTGAGGAACATCTTCATCTGCTCGGCGCTGGTGTTCTGCGCCTCGTCCAGGATGATGAAGGCGTCGTTGAGCGTACGACCACGCATGTACGCCAGCGGCGCCACCTCGATCGTGCCCGAGGCCATCAGCTTCGGGATCGAGTCGGGGTCGAGCATGTCGTGCAGCGCGTCGTACAGCGGGCGCAGATACGGGTCGATCTTCTCGTACAGCGTGCCCGGGAGGAAGCCGAGCCGCTCGCCCGCCTCCACCGCCGGACGGGTCAGGATGATCCGGCTGACCTGCTTGGACTGGAGGGCCTGGACGGCCTTCGCCATGGCGAGATACGTCTTGCCGGTACCGGCCGGGCCGATGCCGAAGACGATGGTGTTCTTGTCGATGGCGTCGACGTAGCGCTTCTGGTTGAGGGTCTTGGGACGGATGGTGCGGCCCCGCGAGGACAGGATGTTCTGCGTGAGGACCTCGGCCGGGGTCTCCTGACCGTCACCCTCCCCGTTCCCGCTCGCTCTGAGCATGGCGATCGAGCGTTCCACTGCGTCCTCCGTCATCGGCTGTCCGGTGCGGAGCACCAGCATCATCTCGTCGAACAGGCGCTGGACGAGGGCGACCTCGACCGCTTCGCCCACGGCGCTGACTTCATTGCCCCGGACATGGATGTCGACCGCCGGGAAGGCCTTCTCGATCGCGCGCAGCAGACTGTCGCTGGAACCCAGCACGGTCACCATGGGGTGCGCGGCCGGGACGGTGAACTGCGCTCGTGCCTGCCCCCGCGCAGGGGGCTGAGCTGTGGGTGTCTGAGTCATGGGCCGGCCCTGTAGGCCTGCACGACCTCCTCAATGAGGCACGCTAACCACGTGGGTAGCCTTCCACTCCCAGCCTACGACGGTGCACTGACAACGCCGTAGGGCTTTTAGCTCACGGTCCGGTGTACGTACCTCAGGGCCCGCCGTACGCGCTCAGGCGGATCTGCGGAAACCGATCGTCGGGACGGCCCGTCGCAGCGGCCACGGGCGCGGTCTGGCGCTCCTGGGCACCATGTCCGCCAGGAACGCGTACCGCCGAAGGGCCGCCGGGTCCTGGTGCTCGTACGACTGGATCTCGCGCCACCATGCGCCGATCTCGGACCAGCCGGGGGCGGAGAGGGAGCCGCCGAAGTCCTGGACGGAGAGGGCGGCGGTGAGGCCGGCGAAGGCGAGGCGGTCGGCGAGCGGCCAGTTCGCGAGGGTCCCGGTGACGAAGCCCGCCACGAAGACGTCGCCGGCGCCCGTGGGATCGAGGGCCTCGACGGCGATGGCCGGCACCTCGGCGGTCTCTCCCGTACGCCCGTCCACCGCGTACGCGCCCTGCGCGCCGAGGGTGACGACGGCGAGCGGTACGTGGTCGGTGAGGGCGTGGGCGGCTTCGCGGGGGCAGTCGGTGCGCGTGTAGCGCATCGCCTCCTCGGCGTTGGGCAGGAAGGCCTCGCAGTGCTCCAGGTCGGCGAGGCCGGCGAGGTCCCAGCGGCCGGTGTCGTCCCAGCCGACGTCACCGAAGATACGGGCACCCTTGCGGGCGGCCTGGGCGATCCAGGGGGCGCGGACGCCCGGGGTGAGAGAGGCGACGGCGGCCCGGGCATGCGGCGGGCACTCGGGGGCCGGTTCCTCCGGGGGCGGCTCGTGGCCGTGGGAGACCATCGTGCGCTCGCCCTCGTACGCCATCGAGACGGTGACCGGGGAGTGCCAGCCGGGGACCGTGCGTGACGTGGACAGGTCGATGTGCTCGCCCTGTTCGAGGGCGTCCCAGCAGTACTCGCCGTAGTGGTCGTCGCCGAACGCGGCGGCGAGGGAGGTCCGCAGGCCGAGCCGGGCGAGCGCGGTGGCCATGTTGGCGACCCCGCCGGGGCTGGAACCCATCCCGCGCGCCCAGGACTCCGTGCCGCGCACCGGGGCGGTGTCGAGGCCGGTGAAGATGATGTCGAGGAAGACGGTGCCCGTCAGATACACGTCCCACGGAGGTTCGTCGGGCGCGCGCAGGGCGGCCAGGGGATCGACCTGGGCCTGACGGTCGGACGATCCCTCTCCGGTGGACGTGGTGGACGCGATCACTGTGCGCTCCCTGACGATGGTGCGGATTCAGGCCAGTCTGCACCACACCACTGACATCGGGCCGTCACTCCACTCCGGGTACGCCTCCGGAACCTCGGGCCGGACCTCGGGTCACCGGGCGAACTCGTACGCCTCCACCTCGGCGAGATACCGGGCCCGCCGCTCCTCGTCGTGGTCCAGGAACGACGCGAGGAACGAGTTGCGCGCCAGCTCCCGCAGCCGCTCCTCGCTCAGCCCCAGGGCCTCCCGTACCGCCCCGAAGTTGTCGCCGACGTATCCGCCGAAGTAGGCGGGGTCGTCGGAGTTGACGGTGCAGAGAAGACCGGCGTCGAGCATGGCGGACAGCGGGTGCTCGGCCAGTACGTCGACAGCCCGCAGCCGTACGTTGGACAGCGGGCACAGGGTCAGCGGCACCCGCTCCCGTACCAGCCGCTCCACCAGCTCCGGGTCCTCCATGCAGCGCAGCCCGTGGTCGATCCGCTCGACGCCGAGGATGTCGAGGGCCTCGGTGATGTACTCGGGCGGCCCCTCCTCTCCCGCGTGCGCGACGCGCCGCAGCCCCAGGCCGGCTGCGGCCTCGTACACCTCGCGGAACTTGACCGGCGGATGCCCGACCTCGGCGGAGTCGAGCCCGACTCCGGCGATCCGGTCGAGGTACGGCTTCGCCGCCTCCAGCGTCTCCATGGCGGACTCGGCGGACTCGTCGCGCAGGAAGCACATGATGAGCTGCGTGGAGATGCCGTGCACCGCCTCACTGTCGCCGAGCGCCCGCCACAGCCCGTCGACCACGGTCCCCATGTCCACACCACGGGCGAGGTGGGCCTGCGGATCGAAGAAGATCTCCGCGTGCCGTACACCCTGCGCGGCGGCCCGCGCGAGATAGGCGTCGGCGAGGTCCGCGAAGTCCTTTTCAGTCCGCAGGACGGCCATGAGCTCGTAGTACAGGTTCAGGAAGGACTGCAGGTCGTCGAAGAGATACGCCTTCCGCAGCTCCTCGGTGTCGGCGTACGGCAGCGACACGCCATTGCGCGCGGCGAGCGCGAAGGCCAGCTCGGGTTCGAGGGTGCCTTCGATGTGGAGGTGGAGTTCGGCTTTGGGGAGGGACATCAAAGAATCGTACGACCGGTTTACCGCCGTTTCGGAACCGGCACCCTCAGCAGGTCGTAGGCGACGGTCAGCTCCCCCTCGAACCCCGCCGCCCGCGCCTGCCGCTCGAACTCGGCGGGATCGGGGTAGCGCTGGCTGAAGTGGGTGAGGACGAGATGCCGCACTCCGGCGTCCCGGGCTACGGCCCCCGCCTGCCCTGCGGTCAAGTGCCCGTGGTCGGCGGCGAGTCGCTGATCCTCGTCGAGGAAGGTCGACTCGATGACGAGCAGGTCGCACCCCTCGGCGAGCGCGTGCACCCCCTCGCACAACCGGGTGTCCATGACGAACGCGAACCGCTGTCCGTGCCGCACCTCACTGACGTCGTCGAGGGTGACGGAACCGAGGGAGCCCTCCCGCTGCAGCCGTCCGACGTCCGGCCCCTTGATCCCGTGCTCGGCGAGCAGCTCGGGCAGCATGCGGCGCCCGTCGGGCTCGACGAGGAGATAGCCGTAGGACTCGACGGGGTGGGAGAGCTTCCGGGCTTCGAGCCGGTAACTGCCCGTGGTCGCCAGCACTCCCCCCTCCCCCGACACCGGCACCTGCCCGATCTGGACGGTCTCGCGATAGGCGGTGGCGTACCGCAGCCGGTCGAAGAACTTCTGGCCGGAGCGCGGGTAGTGCGCGGTCACCTCGTGCGGGACGCGGTCGAGGTTGATGCGCTGGACGACCCCGGCGAGCCCGAGCGAGTGGTCCCCGTGGAAGTGCGTGACGCAGATCCGGTTGATGTCGTGGGCGGCGACCCCGGCCCGCAGCATCTGACGCTGCGTGCCCTCGCCGGGGTCGAAGAGAAGCCCCTCGCCGTCCCAGTGGAGGAGGTAGCCGTTGTGGTTGCGGTGCCGGGTGGGTACCTGGCTGGCGGTGCCGAGGACCACCAGTTCACGTGCGGACATGGCCTGTTACCCGGGCGGCCACTGCAGGCCACGCCCGCCGAGGATGTGGGCGTGGGCGTGGAAGACGGTCTGACCGGCACCGCTGCCCGTGTTGAAGACGATGCGGTAGCTGTCCAGCTTCTCCTCAGCGGCGATCTCCCCCGCATCGCGCAACACGTCGGCCGCGACACCGGGTTCGGCGGCGGCGAGGGAGGCCGCGTCGGGGTGGTGGACCTTGGGAATCACCAGGATGTGCGTCGGCGCCTGGGGGTTGATGTCCCGGAAGGCGACGGTGGTGTCCGTCTCCCGGACGATCGTCGCCGGGATGAGCTTCGCGACAATCTTGCAGAACAGACAGTCGTCCTGCGGTTCCCCTGCCATGGGATGCCTCCTCGCCGATGGTTGATCCCGTACATGGGGCATCGTAACGAGGTGGTTCCGCCCCCGCCGCACTTGCCCGTCCCGCCCCTGGGAGGGGGCGAGACGAGCTCCGGCGCCTACAGCTCCGGCAGCGACGGCGCCGTCTTCGCCGGCCGCTCCTCCAGCGACTCCAGCGCCAGCCGGATCGCCTCGTCCAGCTGGACATCCCGTCCCGCCGCGTAGTCCTGCGGGGTCTGTACGACCTCGACGTCCGGATCGACGCCGTGGTTCTCGACGTCCCAGCCGTAACCCTCCAGCCAGAAGGCGTACTTGGGCTGCGTGACCCGTGTCCCGTCGACGAGCTGGTAGCGGTTGTCGATGCCGATGACGCCGCCCCACGTCCGCGTACCGACCACGGGGCCGATGCCCAGCGCCTTGATCGCCGCGTTCACGATGTCCCCGTCCGAGCCGGAGAACTCGTTGGCGACGGCGACGACGGGCCCGCGCGGCGCGTCCTCCGGGTAGCTGTACGGCCGTAGCCCGCGCGGCAGGTTCCAGCCGGCGATCCGGCGCGCCAGCTTCTCGACGATCAGCTGGGACGTGTGGCCGCCCCGGTTCTCGCGGACGTCGACGATCAGGCCCTCCTTCGCGACCTCGATCCGCAGGTCGCGGTGGATCTGGGCCCAGCCGGGCGCCTGCATGTCGGGAACGTGCAGATAGCCGAGCCGGCCGCCGGACTTCTCGGTGACGTACGCCCGTCGGTCGTTGACCCACGCGTGGTAGCGCAGCGGCTCCTCGTCGGCCAGCGGTACGACGACCACGTGCCGCGCGTCGCCGCCGCCGGACGGCGAGACGGTCAGCTCGATGGGCTTGCCCGCCGTACCGACGAGCAGGGGGCCGGGGCCGGTCACCGGGTCGACGGGCTGTCCGGCGACCGCCAGGATCGCGTCGCCCGGGCGCACGGCGACGCCGGGTGCGGCGAGCGGGGACACGCCGTCGGGGTCGGAGGTCTCGGCGGGCAGGATGCGGTCGACGCGCCAGAGCGGGGTGTCCTGGGGGCCGTCCGTGTGACGGGAGATGTCGGCGCCGAGGAGCCCCTGCCGCTCGCCGCTGCCATACCCGCCTCTCGGGGTGACGTAGGCGTGCGAGGTGCCCAACTCGCCCTGGACCTCCCAGAGCAGGTCGACGAGGTCGTCATGGGTGGCGACGCGTTCGAGGAGGGGCCGGTAGCGGTCGAGGACGCCGTCCCAGTCGGTGCCGTTCATGTCCGCGCGCCAGAAGTTGTCGCGCATGATGCGGCCGTTCTCGGCGTACATCTGCCGCCATTCGACGACCGGGTCGACGCTCTGCCGTACGCGCGAAAGGTCGACGGTGATGTTGGTGTCGCTCTCGTCGTCGTTCGAGGCACGCCGGTCGCTGGGTACGACCTTCAGCTTGCCGTCGGTCCACAGCAGAACGCGTTTGCCGTCGCCGCTGACGGCGAAGTGGTCGGCGTCCCCGGCAAGGTGTTCGATGCGCTTCTGGGCGAGGTCGTACCGCTCGAGCTCGGTCTTCGGGTCGGGGTCGTCCGGGGTGGCCCGGGAGGAGCCCAGAACCCCCCGCACGGGGTGGCGCAGCCACAGCACACCGTCCTTGGCGGCCCGGAGGTTGGAGTAGCGGGCCGCCTCGACCGGGAACGGAACGATACGGTCGGCCAGCCCGTCGAGGTCGATACGGGTCGCCGGGGCTCCCTCGCTGTCGGGCGTCTCGTCCTTGTCCGGCGCCTCGAAGGGCCGCCCGTGCCGCTGCGGCCCGAAGGGCGAGGGCGTGGTCGCGGCGAGGGTGATGAGGTGCGGGCGCGAACCGCCGACGAAGGCCAGGTCGAACACGTGCTCGTCGTAGACGGGGTCGAAGGACCGCGCCGACAGGAACACCAGGTGCTTGCCGTCGGCGGTGAACGCGGGTGAGTAGTCCCGGAACCGCAGCGGGGTCGCCTCGGTCACCGACAGGTCGGTGGTGTTGGCGAGCTTGAGCTGACGCAGCGGACTCGGCCCGGGGTGGGACCAGGCGAGCCAGGCGGAGTCGGGCGAGAAGACGAGCCCGGACGCATCACCGTCGCCACTGCTGTCGACCTCGCGCACCTCCCCCGACTCGCGCTCGACGAGCAGGACGCGCCCGTCGTGGGAGGCGACGGCGGCCCGGCTGCCGTCGGGCGCCATGGCCAGGCCGAGGACCCGGCCGAGCTGCCCGGCGGCGAGCCGGCGCGGTGTGGCCCCCGGTGCGGTGCCGGTCGCCGGGGCGAACTCCAGTGCGTCGTCGCCCTCCGCGTCCGTCACCCACACGGCCCACTCCTCGCCGTCCACGCGGAAGGCGCGGGGCAGCCGGGCCCGTACGCCGTGCCCCGAGGCGAGCACCCGGGCCGGACCGGACCGGTGGGTGACCCAGTGCACGGAGCCGCGCACGCCGATGGCGCTGCCGCGCCCGGTGTGGTCGGGCGCTCCGGACCCGAACCAGCGCGAGGCGCTCACGGGACGGGGCTGGAGATCGGCGCGCTGCCCGCCGAGCCGGATGTCGAGTCGTCGCGGCTCGGATCCGTCCAGGTCGTCGAGGAGCCACAGTTCACCTGCGGAGGAGTAGACGACACGGCTGCCGTCGCTCGCGGCGTGCCGGGCGTAGAAACTGTCGATCGGAGTGTGCCGTCGCAGGTCGGAGCCGTCGGCCAGGGAGGAGTACAGCGCCCCGACACCTTCGTGGTCGGAGAGGAACGCGATGCGCTCGCCCACCCACACCGGGTACTCCAGGTTGCCGTCCAGGTCGGCATGGAGCCGGACGAACTCCCCCGCGCCTTCGCCCTCTTGGCCATCCCCGTCGATCCACAGCTTGCCTGCCGTACCGCCCCGGTAGCGCTTCCACCAGGCGGCCTCGCGTCCCATGGGAGCGGAGAGGAGAACGGTCGCCGGCCCCTGGGCGACATCACCGACGGGCCCGTACGGCAGCACGGTTGCCGGTCCGCCGTCGAGCGGCACGGCCCGCGCCCAGGAGCGGCGCAGGCTGGCCTGTCCCTGGGTGCTGATGGCGAGGACCCGCCCGTCCGGGGTCCAGCCGCGCACCTGGGTCCGCCAACTGCCCCAGTAGGTCAGCCGTCTGCTGGATCCGCCGTCGATCGGGGCGACATGCACCTCGGGTGCGCCGTCGCGGGTGGAGGTCCAGGCGAGGCGGGTGCCGTCCGGGGAGATACGGGGATGGTTCACCGGCACGTTGTCGGCGCTGACGCGCCAGGCCCGGCCGCCGTCGAGCGGGGCGACCCAGACGTCGTCCTCGGCGGTGAAGGCGACCGAGTCGCCGTGCAGATGCGGAAACCGGAGATACGCAGGCGAAGAGGGCTGAGTCACCCGATCACCCTAAGCAACGATCAGGCCCCCGGACAGGGGTTTGATCACTTCCTTGCCCACGCGGGAGCGCTACTTGCCCTCGACGGGCAGGCAGCTCGGGTCCTTCTGGCACCAGATGGTCCTCGTCACGGTGACAGTGACGGTCGGCGCGGGCCGCCCGTTGTCCGGCGGGCGCCAGGTCGCCGACGGGGTACGGGTCGGCGTGCTGGGTGCGTCGCAGTTGCCGAGGCCGCTGACCCGGAAACGCTGCTTGCCACCGACCTTGGCGGTGAGGTCCCCGCGTACGCATCTGCCGTTGACCGCCCGTGTCACCTTGCCGGTGACGGTGATGTCCTTGCCGTCCCCGGTCTTGCCCCGGCAGTCGACGCTCGCGACGGCGTTCGCACTCGGCGACGGTGAACTCCCGGACCCGGACGCCTTGTTGCCCTTGCCGTTGCTGTTGCCGCCGTTGACCGAGGCCGTGCAGCTGAGCCACTGGACGTCGACGTCGCGCCGCTCCAGTTCGTTGGTCGCGGTCTGGTCGGTGGTGAAGGCCACGGTCGCCGATCCGAGTCCACCGGGATCACAGGCGACGACACCGCCCACGGCGGCCACCACGAGTCCGGCCGCCGCGACCACCGTGCGGCGCCTGTGTGGCCGATGCCAAATCCGCCTCAGAGCCCCCATGAAGGGCAGCCTGCCACCGCCCCGCCCCACGGGGAAGGTCGTTAACCGGACAGGAGCCACAGTAGGCAGGAGAGAGACGCCGGGAGCCAGACGCTAGGACCAGCGCCCGGTGCGGCCGAGCAGCAGCGCCGTGGCCGCCGTACCGGCGGTGGAGGTACGCAGCACACTGGCCCCGAGCCGGTACGCCTTCGCCCCCGCCTCCTCGAAGAGGGCCAACTCCTCGGGGGAGACGCCGCCTTCGGGCCCGACGACCAGCACGATGTCGCCGGTGGAGGGGAGTTCGGCGGTCGCGAGCGCCGCGCTGCCGTACTCGCGGTCCTCGTGCAGTACGGCGGCGAAGTCTGCTTTGGCGAGAAGCGCGGCAACCTGTTTGCTCGACGCGGCGTCCGCGACCTCCGGGAACCGCACCCGGCGCGACTGCTTGCCGGATTCCCGGGCGGTGGCCCGCCACTTGGCGAGCGCCTTCAGCCCACGGTCCCCCCGCCACTGGGTGACGCACCGCGAGGCGGCCCAGGGCACGATGGCGTCGACGCCGGTCTCGGTCATCGTCTCGACGGCCAACTCGCCCCGGTCACCCTTGGGAAGAGCCTGGACGACGGTGATACGAGGAGACTGGACGGCTTCCTCGACGACCGGCCCGAGCCGCAGCACCAGTTGGTCCTTGCCCTCGGCGGCGACGACCTCGCCCTCGGCCCAGCGCCCGGCGCCGTCGGTGAGGACGACGGTCTCACCGGCCCGCAGCCGCTTCACGGAGACGGCGTGGCGCCCTTCGGGCCCGTCAAGAACGTACTGGCGGACATCGGGCAACCGCTCGACGACGAACACGGGAGCGGTCACGAACGCTCGCCCCCGCTCAGCAGCGCGTCCCGCGCGGACTCGATCTCGTCCACCAGCACCCGCACCAGTTCCCCGGCCGGAAGGTCACGGGCCATCCGGTGCCCCTGTCCCGCCCACAGCGCCATGCCCTGCGCGTCGTCGGCCTCGGCGGCCTTCTTGCGGAGCGGCGAGGTGAGGTGGTGGACCTCGGGATAGGCGGCCGGCGCGTACGGGCCGTGCTCGCGCAGGAAACGGTTCACCAGGCCCCGGGCGGGCCTGCCGGAGAACGCGCGCGTGAGCTCCGTACGGACGAAGAGCGGGTTGGTCAGCGCCTGTTTGTGCAGGGCGTGGGCGCCGGACTCCGGGGTGGCGAGGAAGGCGGTGCCGAGCTGGGCGGCGCTCGCGCCCGCGGCGAGGACGGCGGTGATCTGGCTGCCTCGCATGAGCCCGCCGGCGGCGACGAGGGGGAGGTCGACGGTCTCGCGGACCAGGGCGATGAGGGCGAGCAGCCCGACAGCGGACCCGTCCGCCTCGGGGTTGTCACGATGGGTGCCCTGATGGCCACCGGCCTCGACGCCCTGCACGATCACCGCGTCGGCCCCGGCCCGCTGCACGGCAAGGGCCTCT
Organism: Streptomyces sp. AK08-02; assembly: GCF_033795085.1. Taxonomy (NCBI): domain Bacteria; kingdom Bacillati; phylum Actinomycetota; class Actinomycetes; order Kitasatosporales; family Streptomycetaceae; genus Streptomyces; species Streptomyces sp. AK08-02. The sequence continues at coordinate 60,797 of NZ_JARAZV010000031.1, read as the reverse complement.
TCGGCGGTGGTCGCGGTGACCAGGGTGAGGGTGCCCGCTCGCCGCAGGGATTCCAGTACGTCGCTGCTGGGCACCCCGAAGTGGAAGGAGACGACCGGGACCGGGTTGTCGAGAAGCACCGCGAGCTTGGCGTCGTAGCCGTCGTCACGTCCGCTGTCCGGGTCGCCCAGCTCGGTGTCGTACCAGGTCGCCTCACCGGCGAGCTGATGGGCGTAGACCTCGACGGCGGCGGGGTCGGCACAGTCCGGCTGCGGCATGAAGAGGTTCACGCCGAAGGGGCGTCCGGTGAGCTTGCGCAGCTGCTGGATCTCCTTGTACATGCCGTCCGCGGTCTTGTACCCGGCGGCGAGGAACCCGAGCCCACCCGCATCCGCGACGGCGCTGGCGAGCCGCGGGACGGAGACGCCGCCCGCCATGGGCGCCTGCACGATCGGATGAGGGAAGAGATCGGTCAGTGCGGAGGACATGACGGCATGTTGTCACGTCCTCCGCACAAGTCCGAATCAGCCCTTCGGCCCTCGCTCAGCGGCCGTTGAAGGCGTCCTTCAACCGCGAGAACAGCCCCTGCTGCCCAGGCTGGAACTGCCCCGTGGGCCGCTCCTCGCCCCGCAGCAGCGCCAGCTCGCGCAGCAACCGCTCCTGCTCGGGATCAAGCTTCGAAGGGGTCATGACCTCGACATGGACGATGAGGTCACCGCGTCCCCCGCCCCGCAGGTGCGTGACACCCCGGCCGTGCAGCGGAATCGACTGCCCGGACTGCGTGCCCGGACGGATGTCGACCTCCTCCAGCCCGTCGAGCGTCTCCAGCGGCACCTTCGTGCCCAGTGACGCCGCCGTCATCGGAAGGGTCACCGTGCAGTGCAGGTCGTCCCCGCGCCGCTGGAACTGCGAGTGCGGCAGCTCATGGATCTCGACGTACAGGTCACCGGCGGGACCACCACCGGGCCCCACCTCACCCTCGCCGGCGAGCTGGATCCGCGTACCGTTGTCGACACCTGCGGGGATCTTCACGGTCAGGGTCCGACGCGACCGCACCCGCCCGTCGCCCGCGCACTCGGGGCACGGGGTCGGAACGACCGTCCCGAACCCCTGGCACTGCGGGCAGGGCCGCGAGGTCATGACCTGGCCCAGGAAGGACCGCGTCACCTGGGAGACCTCACCGCGCCCGCGACACATGTCGCAGGTCTGGGCCGAGGTCCCCGGCGCCGCGCCCTCACCGCTACAGGTGGCGCACACCACGGCCGTGTCGACCTGGATGTCCTTGGTGGTCCCGAAGGCGGCCTCGTCCAGCTCGATGTCGAGCCGGATCATCGCGTCCTGGCCGCGCCGCGTACGCGACCTCGGCCCCCGCTGGGACGCCGTTCCGAAGAACGCGTCCATGATGTCCGAGAAGTTCCCGAAGCCACCGGCGCCGAAGCCGCCCGCGCCTCCGCCGCCCGCCTGCGAGAGGGGGTCGCCGCCGAGGTCGTAGACCTGCTTCTTCTGCGGGTCCGACAACACCTCGTACGCGGCGTTGATCTCCTTGAACCGCTCCTGCGTCTTCGGATCGGGGTTGACGTCCGGGTGCAGCTCGCGGGCGAGCCTCCTGAACGCCTTCTTGATCTCGTCCTGGGACGCGTCGCGGCGCACGCCGAGTACGGCGTAGTAGTCCGTGGCCACTTAAGACTCCGCCAGGATCTGTCCGACGTACCGTGCCACTGCGCGTACCGCTCCCATCGTTCCCGGGTAGTCCATGCGGGTCGGTCCGACCACGCCGAGCTTGGCCACTGCCTCGCCGCCCGAACCGTAACCGACCGACACGACGGACGTGGAGTTGAGTCCCTCGTATTTGTTCTCGTGACCGATTCGTACGGTCATGCTCGAATCCCCGGCCTCACCAAGGAGTTTGAGAAGTACGACCTGTTCCTCCAGGGCTTCCAGAACGGGTCGGATAGTGAGGGGAAAGTCATGTCCGAAGCGGGTCAGATTGGGCGTTCCGCCGATCATCAGCCGCTCCTCGGTCTCCTCGACGAGCGTCTCCAGAAGGGTGGAGAGCACCGTCGCGACCGTCCCCCGGTCCTCCGCCTCGAAGGCGTCCGGGAGATCCTGCACGAGCTGCGGCACGTCCGCGAACCGACGGCCCGCGACCCGGCTGTTGAGCCGCGCGCGCAGATCCGCCAGGGACACCTCCCCGAAGGGCACCCGGCAGTCGATCATCCGCTGCTCCACCCGGCCCGTGTCCGTGATCAGCACGAGCATCACGCGCGCGGGAGCGAGCGAGAGGAGTTCCACGTGCCGCACGGTCGAGCGGGTGAGCGACGGATACTGCACGACGGCGACCTGCCGCGTCAGCTGGGCGAGCAACCGGACGGTCCGCCCGACCACGTCGTCGAGATCGACGGCGCCGTCCAGGAAGTTCTGGATGGCACGCCGCTCGGGCGCGGTCATGGGCTTGACGCCGGCGAGCTTGTCGACGAAGAGCCGGTAGCCCTTGTCGGTCGGGATGCGCCCGGCGCTGGTGTGGGGTTGGGCGATGAAGCCCTCGTCCTCCAGCGCCGCCATGTCGTTGCGGACGGTCGCCGGTGAGACCCCGAGGTTGTGCCGCTCGGTGAGCGCCTTGGACCCGACCGGCTCCTCGGTGCCGACATAGTCCTGGACGATGGCGCGCAGCACTTCGAGCCTGCGTTCACTGAGCATCGCGCACACCTCCAGCTGTCGTCCCCTGAGTGCCTACCCCGGTAACCGGGCTTCCGCACCGACCTGCACTGCTCTTCGGCTCTCCATTGGCCTTCCCTGGCACTCTTCGTGCCCGAGTGCCAGACTTCCCCGGCCCAGTGTACGGCTGTCGGGTACGCCCCCGGCAAGGGCGGCCCGCGCCGACCTGCCGACCTGTACCGACCTGTCCTGCGATGTCGTGTCCTCGGCAACCCTCTCGGCCCCACGACTCGCACCGCTTCCGCCCGCTGCGGCTAGCGTCGCCGTATGAAGGTGACTTGGGAAGAGCCGAGGTGGGGCGACCTGGGATGGGAGCGCCTGGCGGCCGGGGTGGGGCGATGCCGGCTGCCGGTCTGGGACTGCACGGTGGGGCTGGTGACCGGGCCGGCCGGCGCCCTGCTGATCGACGCCGGATCGAGCCTCGCGGAGGGCGCGAGGCTGCGCCTGGAAGCCCAGTCGCTGGCCGGGCGCCGAGTGGACTTTCTCGCACTCACGCACCCCCATTTCGATCATGTTTTCGGGGCGGCGGCGTTCGCGGGTGCGCATGTCCTGACGGCCGGGGGTGCGGACGGCTCAGGAAGCGAATTCGGGCAACTGGGGCGCGAGGCGTTGTGCGCGGACGCGGTACGCAACGGCCTGGACGTCCGCGCGGCCGAGGAGGCGGCGGACACACTGATCGTCCCGCATCAGGAGATCCGCAGAAGCCTCACCGTCGAACTGGGCGCCGGCAGGGAAGCCACCCTCTGGAACGTGGGCCCGGGCCACACCCGCAACGACCTGGCGGTAGTAGTACGCACCAAGGCCGCCACCGCCACCCCCACCAGCAACAACTCAACCACCGTCTTCTGCGGCGACCTGGTCGAGGAGTCGGGCGAACCCCAGGCGGGCCCCGACGCCGTACCGTCGCACTGGCCGGCGGCCCTCGACCGCCTCCTCGCCCTGGGCGGCGAGGACGCACTGTACGTACCCGGCCACGGCGCGGTGGTGGACGCGGCGTTCGTACGGGCCCAACGGGACGCCCTGGCACGGCGTTTCGGCGTGTCGCGGGAGCCGGTGACCTGACGGCACGACCGCTTCTCCTATCGTCATCCGAATGCGCCAGTACTCTCCGGACCTGACCCCACCGTGGAAGAAGCCCAAGCCCGTGCCGCAGGTCCCGGCGGACCCCGGCCTGGTGGTCGAGGAGCCGGGTACGGGCTTCTGCGGCGCGGTGATCCGCTGCGAGGCGGGCACGGTCACCCTGGAGGACCGCTTCGGCAGACACCGGGTGTTCCCGCTGGAGCCGAGCGGCTTCCTGCTGGAGGGCAAGGTGGTGACCCTGGTCCGCCCGACCGGGTCACCGGCCGCGTCTTCGGTACGTCCGTCCCGTACCGCTTCCGGTTCGATGGCGGTTCCCGGTGCCCGCGCACGGGTGGCCCGGGCGGGGCGGATCTACGTGGAGGGCCGGCACGACGCCGAACTGGTCGAGAAGGTGTGGGGAGACGACCTGCGGGTCGAGGGCGTGGTCGTCGAGTACCTGGAGGGCATCAACGACCTCCCCGCGATCGTGTCCGAGTTCGCCCCCGGCCCGGACGCCCGCCTGGGCATTCTGGTGGACCACCTGGTCCCGGGCACCAAGGAGTTCCGGATCGCGCGGTCGGTGACGAGCGAACACGCGCTGGTGGTCGGGCACCCGTACATCGACGTGTGGGAGGCGGTGAAGCCCACGTCACTGGGCATCCCCGGCTGGCCCCGCATCCCACACGGACAGGACTGGAAGACGGGCGTGTGCCGGGAACTGGGCTGGCCGCAGAACACGGGTGCGGTGTGGCAGGCGATCCTGGCGAGGGTGAGTTCCTACAGGGACCTGGAACCGGAGCTCCTGGGCCGCGTGGAGGAACTGATCGACTTCGTGACAGCACCACCAGAAGCGTGACTGCGCGAAGCGCGAGCTCCCTTCCCACCCACCCACACCCCCCAGCCCCGGCCCGCATTTCCAGCTCCGGCCCGCATTTCCAGCCCGTCCGGCGTTTGAGGACAAGGCCCGTTCAGGGCCGGAGCGGGGGTCTGGGGGCGCAGCCCCCAGGAACGGGATGGGACGGGTAGGGGCGGCGGGGGCGAATCCCAGCCCGTCAGTCCACCAGGTCCCGAACCACCGCGTCCGCCAACAACCGCCCCCGCAACGTCAACACCGCCCGCCCCTCCCCATAGGGCCCCGCCTCCAGCAACCCCTCCCGCAACGCCCGCCCCGCAGCCCCCAGCCCCGCCTCCCGCAACAGCGCCAACGGCACCCCCTCCCGCAACCTCAGCTCAAGCAGAATCCGCTCGACCCGCCGGTCCTCCTCCGACAGCACCTCACGCCCCGCCCCGGGCGACCGCCCCGCCGCCAGCGCCCCCGCGTACGCCCCCGGATGCTTCACGTTCCACCACCGCACGCCCCCCACATGGCTGTGCGCCCCGGGCCCCGCGCCCCACCAGTCGGCGCCACGCCAGTACAGCTCGTTGTGCAGGCACCGGGCAGCCTCCGAGGTCGCCCAGTTGGACACCTCGTACCAGTCGTAGCCCGCAGCCCCCAGCACCTCGTCGGCGATCAGATACCGGTCGGCGTGCACATCGTCGTCGGTCATCGGAACCTCGCCCCGGCGGATACGCCGAGCCAGCTGCGTACCCTCCTCCACGATCAGCGCGTAGGCGCTCACGTGATCGGGCCCCGCACCGAGCACGGCCTCCAGCGAGGCCCGCCAGTCGTCGTCCGACTCGCCGGGCGTGCCGTAGATCAGATCGAGGTTCACATGGTCGAACCCCACCGCCCGCGCCTCCGCGACACACGCCTCGGGCCGCCCGGGCGTGTGCGTACGGTCCAGCACCTTCAGCACGTGCTGCTTCGCGCTCTGCATCCCGAAGGAGATCCGGTTGAAGCCGCCCTCGCGCAGGGTGGCCAGATACCGCTCGTCCACGGACTCCGGGTTCGCCTCCGTCGTCACCTCCGCGTCCGCCGCGAGGCCGAACTCGTCGCGGATCGAGCGCAGCATCCGTACGAGATCCTCGGCGGCCAGGAGTGTGGGCGTACCGCCTCCCACGAAGACCGTGCGAACCTCGCGGGGGTCGTCGCCCAGCACCTTCCGCGCGAGCCGGACCTCGTCGATGAGCGTGTCGGCGTAGTTGTCGCGGGAGGCGAGGACACCGCCCGTGCCGCGCAGCTCGGTCGCCGTGTAGGTGTTGAAGTCGCAGTAGCCGCAGCGGGTCGCGCAGTACGGGACGTGGAGGTAGAACCCGAGGGGACGGTCCGCGGCCCCGGCGAGTGCGGGGGCGGGCAGAGCGCCGTCGTCGGGGACGGGTTCGCCGTCGGGGAGTGCGGAGGGCATGCCTTCCATTGTCCAGCACCGCCGCGACGACCCGCCCCACCAGATGGCCTGGGCATCACCGGGACGCGATCCGGGCGTCAGGGCACGCGCCATCCGGACGCGTAAGTCGCACACATCCGCCGGACACATCAGCCGGACGCGTCAGCCGGTCTGCAGCACCAGCAGCGCCAGATCGTCCTCGGGCGGCTTCTCCCCGAACTCGTGGACGAGTCGGCGGATACGTTCCGCGATCAGCTGCGCGTCCAGCCCGGCGCAGCCGGCGAGGGCGCTCGCCAGCCCGTCGCCGTCGTCGAACTGACGGGGCCCGCAGCGCCGCTCGGTGACCCCGTCGGTGACGCACAGCAGGCTGTCGCCCGGCCACAGCTCGAAACTTCCGCTCGTGTACGTCTCGTCCTCGACGACCCCGAGCAGGGTCTGCGGTTCGGCGGCCGTAAGGACCTCACCGCTCGCCCGGAGCACCAGCGGCAGCGGATGCCCGGCCGAGGCGAGAGTGCAGCGCACGCCTCCGTCGAAGGGTACGAGCTCGCCGTAGAGGAGGGATAGGAACCGGGTCTGCGGCCCCTCGCCCTGCCGTCCCACGGCCTGCGCGGTGGGATCGGCGAAGCCCACCGATCCCACCGAGCCCCCTGATCCCACCGGTGGCGCGGGCCGCCCGTCCGCCGCGACCAGCGCGCGGGCCGCCGCGTCCGCCGTCTCGGTGGCGTCGTCGAGGAGCAGCTGGTTGAGCCGGTCGAGGACATCGGCGACCCGGTACCCCTCACGGGCGAGCAGCCGCAGCCACGGCCGTGCCAGCCCGATCACCACGGCCGCCTCCGGCCCCTTCCCCTGGACGTCGCCGACGGCGAAGCACCAGCGGCCGTCGCCGGCCGGGAAGAGGTCGTAGAAGTCGCCGCTGGGGCCACCCTTGTCGCAGGGTTCGTAGACGAGGGCGCTGCTGACGCCGGGGATCTCGGCGACGGCGCCGGGCAGCAGTCCGCGCTGGAGGATACGGCTGATGGTGGCCTGGCGGGCGTACTGTCGGGCGGCGCCGATGGCGAGGGCCACGCGGCGGCTGAGATCCTCGACCAGGCCGGTGACCTCGTCGAGGAAGCGGATCGTCCCGGCCCGCCCGATGACCAGCGTGCCCAGCGGCCGACCGCCCGCGACCAGCCGGTAGGCGAGCGCGGAGCCGGTGTCCCCGTGCCCGCCGAGCACCTCGCCGGGCCACGGCACCGTGACCGGCCCGGTTCTGGTGGTGTCGGGCGGGCGCGGCGGGTCCTTCTCCAGGGCGCGGCGCAGTTCCTCGACAGAGTCCTCGCTGCCGTGCCAGACCCCGACGAGCCGTGGCCCGGGCCCGGTGTACCCACCGTCCCCGTCGCCGCCTCCGCCTCCGCCTCCGTCGCCCCAGCTCCCGCGCCCCATGGACTCGTCCTCCAGCCACACCGCGCACCAGTCGGCGAGGCGCGGCACGAGGAGCTGTCCGGCGAGCGCGGCGACGAGGTCCTCGTCGAGCTGCCCGGCGAGCAGGTCGGAGGCCTCGGCGAGGAAGGAGAGGGCCCCGTGGTTGAGCCACTCCTGGTCGTGCGCGTCGCGCGGGTCGCGCTGCGGCTCGGGGGCGAGGATCCCGGCGACCCGTAACCCCTGGCCGAGTGTCTGGGTCCCGGCGCACGGGTCGAGGTCGTCGTCGATCATCATGCCGTCGGCGGGGATACGCGCCCAGACGGTCTTGATGCCGGTTCGGTAGGTGACCCCCCATGCCTCGGAAAGCACGGAGACGAGACGCAGTCCACGCCCGTACTCCGGTATGTCGTACGGCAGTTCGGCACCGCCGTCCCGAGGTGCGCGGGAGGGATGGTGATCGGACACCTCGACGACAAGCGCGACGCCGTCCACCCCCTCCCCTTCCCTCTCCCCTTCTTCGCACCCGTCACCCTCCGACTGACCCAGCCCACCCAGCCCACCCAGCTCACCCGGTTCCTCCCACTCTCCCGGGGTCTCCAGGCGGCACTGCAGTTCCACGTCAGTCCCCGCGTGGACGACGGCGTTGGTGACGAGTTCGCTGACGACCACCATGGCGTCGTCGATGAGCCGGTCGGGCAGTGACGCGGCGCCTGGCAGGCCGAGTTGAGCCCATTCGGCCAGAGCGGCGCGGACGAGCCCACGTGCGGCGCCGGGCGCGAGAGGACTGCCGCCGAGCGTGGCATGGGCCACCGCACGCCGGTCCGCGCGCTGATCCGCACCCCGGTACGCGGGCGCGCCCGGCGCACGAGACGGCGCACGGGGGACGGTCTCCCGTTGCGTCGGAATGGCCCCCATCAGCGGCTCCCCGGGCAGATCGTACGAATACACCTCAGTGGACGCGGACAGAGTGACAGACCGACCACGCCCATAAGCGCCGAGTTACCGAAGTGAGCAACCATGGGTGCGAACAGTGCTACGCAAGTGCTCAAAGTCAGACAGCTTCGGGCATCCGATCTACGTCTGTCCGAACTGCCTCTGTCCGAACTACGTCCGCTGCTCGCCACGATGACAGCGGCCCGGGACGGTGACTTCGCGAAGGTTCCGGAGGCCGGCCATGGCCTCGGGGCCGAGCTGAACGGGCTATACCTTCCGCGGACACGCCAAGGACAGCCAGGTCGGCGTCCAACTGGCAGAGCCGGCCGAGCCGGCAGATCAGTTGTCAGGCGGCGAAAGCCCTCCGCGCGCCGAGGGGCTGCTGAGGCGTAACCGAGGACTTCGCCAAACCGCTGATGAACAAGGGCCGCGAGTTCTGACGGAGGAGCGCGGGGACCGTGTCCATCTGCGGCTCCTCCGCGCGGGCGCACGACAAGCCACAACGCACCCGCACCCGCACCGGTATCCGCACCGGTATCCGCCGTCAGTCCCCCGCGGCCCCCTCCGCTCCCGCGCTACGCCTCCCGGGACCCCGCGTACATCTCGTCGATCAAGTGCTTGTACTCCCGCTCGACAACCGGCCGCTTCAACTTCAGACTCGGCGTGATCTCCCCGTGCTCAACATCGAGATCCCGCGGCAGCAGGCGGAACTTCTTGATGGTCTGCCACCGCTGAAGCCCCCCGTTGAGCTCCTTGACGTACCCCTCGATGAGAGCCACCGTCGCCGGCGCGGCCACCACCTCCGCGTACGACTTCCCGTCGAGCCCGTTGTCCTTCGCCCAGCCCAGGATCGACGGTTCGTCGAGCGCGATGAGGGCCGTGCAGAAGTTCCGGTCGGCGCCGTGCACCAGGATGTTGGAGACGTACGGGCAGACCGCCTTGAACTGTCCCTCGACCTCGGCGGGCGCGATGTACTTGCCGCCGGACGTCTTGATGAGGTCCTTCTTGCGGTCGGTGATGCGCAGATACCCGTCGGGCGACAGCTCACCGATGTCGCCGGTGTGGAACCAGCCGTCGGACTCCAGCACCTCGGCGGTCTTCTCGGGCAGCCCGTGGTACCCCTCCATGATCCCGGGGCCGCGCAGCAGGATCTCGCCGTCGTCCGCGATACGCACCTCCGTGCCGGGCAGCGGCTTGCCGACCGTGCCGGTGCGGTAGGCCTCGCCGGGGTTGACGAAGGAGGCGGCGGAGGACTCGGTGAGGCCGTAGCCCTCCAGGATGTGGATGCCGACGCCGGAGAAGAAGAAGCCGATCTCGGGGGCGAGGGCGGCCGATCCGGAGACACAGGCGCGCAGGTTGCCGCCGAAGGCCTCGCGGATCTTCGAGAAGACGAGCGCGTCGGCGACCTTGTGCTTCGCGGCGAGACCGAAGGGCACGGAGGCGGTACCGGTGCGCCGGAAGTTGTCCTGGCTGACCTTGGCGTACTCGCGGGCGACCTCGGAGGCCCACTGGAAGATCTTGTACTTGGCTCCGCCACCGGCCCGCGCCTTGGCCGCGACCCCGTTGTAGACCTTCTCGAAGATGCGCGGCACGGCGGCCATGTACGTCGGCTCGACGACCGGCAGATTCTCGATGATCTTGTCGACCCGGCCGTCGACGGCTGTGACGTGCCCGACCTCGATCTGGCCGGAGGTGAGCACCTTGCCGAAGACATGGGCGAGCGGCAGCCACAGGTACTGGACGTCGTCGGCGCTGATCAGCCCGGTCGCGGCGGTCGCCTTCGCCATGTACGCCCAGTTGTCGTGCGGCAGTCGGACCCCCTTGGGGCGGCCCGTCGTACCGGACGTGTAGATGAGGGTCGCGAGCTGGTCCTTCGTGATGGCCCCGACCCGCTCCTTGATCAGGTTCGGGTGCTCCTCCAGGTACGCGGCACCGCGCCGCTCCAGCTCGGCGAAGGTGAGCACCCCCTCGCCGCTCTCGACGCCGGCCGGGTCGATGACCACGACATGGGTGAGTTCGGGGAGGTCGGCGCGCTTCTCCTGCACCTTGGCGAGCTGGGTCGCGTCCTCGGCGATCAGCACCTTGCTGGCGGAGTCGGCGAGGATGAAGGCCGACTCGTCGGCGTTGGTCTGCGGGTACACCGTGGTCGTGGCGGCGCCGGCGCACATGATGCCCAGGTCACCGAGGATCCACTCGACGCGGGTGGCGGAGGCGAGCGCGACGCGCTGCTCCGGCTGTACGCCCAGTTCGATGAGGCCGGCCGCGATGGCGTAGACCCGCTCGGCGGCCTGTGCCCAGGTCAGTGACTTCCAGTCGTCGGGGCCCTCACCGGCAGCCGGGGGCACCGGGTAGCGGTAGGCCTCCGCGTCCGGCGTGGCGGCCACGCGATCCAGGAACAGACCGGCGACGGACGGCGGACGGTTCTCGATCAAGGTCTGTGTGTCGCTCACGACATCCTCCGGGGCCCGCGGCAGTGCGGCGGCTGGCTCATTTGCGGCTGTTGTTACTTGCGTCTTCCCGGGGGACGGCCCCCGGACCCCCAGCAGACAAGCTGGTCAGCAGGGTGTGACCGGCCTGCACATCACGAGGCGAAACCTGAGTGACTCGCGAGTAACTACCGAGCAGAGATCAGAGTAAGGCGCGACCGCCCGGCGCGTAAGGGGCGACGGCCTGTCACTTCCCGTGGAGAGCGACTGTTCGCTTCCTACAGGCCCGACGGTACACACGCGAAGGGGGCCCACCGCGTTCTTACGCGACGAGCCCCCGTTCTCCCGATTTCCACGGGTCGATGTCGGCTACTTCTTGCCCTTGCCCGACCCCGCGTTGTCGTCGCTCGACAAGACGGCGATGAAGGCCTCCTGCGGAACCTCCACAGAGCCCACCATCTTCATCCGCTTCTTGCCCTCCTTCTGCTTCTCCAGCAGCTTCCGCTTACGCGAGATGTCACCGCCGTAGCACTTGGCGAGAACGTCCTTGCGAATCGCGCGGATGGTCTCGCGGGCGATGACCCGCGACCCGATGGCGGCCTGGATGGGGATCTCGAAGGCCTGGCGCGGGATCAGCTCACGCAGCTTGGCGACGAGCCGTACGCCGTACGCGTAGGCCGCGTCCTTGTGGGTGACGGCGGAGAAGGCGTCGACGCGGTCGCCGTGCAGCAGGATGTCGACCTTGACCAGCTGGGCGTCCTGCTCTCCGGTGGGCTCGTAGTCCAGGGAGGCGTAGCCGCGGGTCTTGGACTTCAGGTTGTCGAAGAAGTCGAAGACGATCTCGGCGAGGGGAAGCGTGTAACGGATCTCCACACGGTCCTCGGAGAGGTAGTCCATGCCGAGAAGGGTGCCGCGGCGGGTCTGGCAGAGCTCCATGATCGAGCCGATGAACTCGCTGGGAGCGAGGATCGTGGCCCGGACGACCGGCTCGAAGACCTTGTCGATCTTGCCCTCGGGGAACTCGCTCGGGTTGGTGACCGTGTGCTCCTTCCCGTCCTCCATGATCACGCGGTAGACCACGTTGGGCGCGGTGGCGATGAGTTCGAGGTTGAACTCGCGCTCCAGGCGCTCACGGATGACGTCGAGGTGCAGCAGGCCCAGGAAGCCGACACGGAAGCCGAAACCGAGGGCCGCGGAGGTCTCCGGCTCGTAGACCAGGGCGGCATCGTTGAGCTGGAGCTTGTCCAGTGCCTCGCGGAGGTCGGGGTAGTCCGATCCGTCCAGGGGGTAGAGGCCGGAGAAGACCATCGGCTTGGGGTCCTTGTACCCGCCGAGGGCCTCGGTGGCGCCCTTCTCCTTGCTGGTGATGGTGTCACCGACCTTGGACTGACGGACGTCCTTCACGCCGGTGATGATGTATCCCACCTCACCGACGCCGATGCCGTCGGCCGGTGTCATCTCAGGAGAGGAGACGCCGATCTCAAGGAGCTCGTGGGTGGCGCCGGTCGACATCATCTTGATGCGCTCGCGCTTGTTGAGCTGGCCGTCGATGACACGGACGTACGTGACCACGCCCCGGTAGGAGTCGTAGACCGAGTCGAAGATCATCGCGCGGGCGGGGGCGTCCTTGACGCCGACCGGGGCCGGAACGTCGCGGACGACCCGGTCCAGGAGCGCGTCCACACCGACGCCGGTCTTCGCCGAGACCTTGAGCACGTCCTCGGGCTGGCAGCCGATGAGGTTGGCGAGTTCCTCGGAGAACTTCTCCGGCTGTGCGGCCGGCAGGTCGATCTTGTTCAGCACCGGGACGATGGTCAGCTCGTTCTCCATCGCCAGGTACAGGTTGGCGAGGGTCTGGGCCTCGATGCCCTGGGCGGCGTCGACGAGGAGGACGGTCCCCTCACAGGCCGCGAGCGACCGCGAGACCTCGTACGTGAAGTCGACGTGTCCCGGGGTGTCGATCATGTTCAGGATGTGAGTCCTGGCCTGACCGCTCCCGTCACCGTCGGTCGGGGCCCAGGGCAGACGCACCGCCTGGGACTTGATCGTGATGCCGCGCTCGCGCTCGATGTCCATGCGGTCGAGGTACTGGGCGCGCATCTGCCGCTGGTCGACCACTCCGGTCAGCTGGAGCATCCGGTCGGCGAGCGTGGACTTGCCGTGGTCGATGTGCGCGATGATGCAGAAGTTGCGGATCAGAGCCGGGTCGGTACGGCTCGGCTCGGGCACATGGCTAGGGATCGCGGGCACGCAGGGTCCTGATTCTTGAGGCGTCCGCAGTGTCTGCGGTCTCGGGTCGGATCGATACGTAGGCTTCATGGTCCCACGGGCGGGAAGCGGGGACCGGTTTGGGCGGGTTCGTCGGACCCCGGCCACCGGATTGGGCTGTCCTGAGGGTGACTGGTAGCCTGGGCCGTTGTGTCTCATGCCCTCTCAGCAGGAGACACGCGTGCAGTGAAAACCAAGAAGCAATCAAACGGCGCGTGAGGCATGCCCTCGTGCGCCTGAACCTGAAAAGGCTCATTCGTGGCGAACATCAAGTCCCAGATCAAGCGGATCAAGACCAACGAGAAGGCCCGGCTGCGCAACAAGGCCGTCAAGTCCTCCCTGAAGACCGCGATCCGCAAGGCCCGCGAGGCAGCTGCCGCGGGTGACGTCGCGAAGGCGACCGAGGCTCAGCGCGCTGCCGCGCGCCAGCTCGACAAGGCCGTCTCGAAGGGCGTCATCCACAAGAACCAGGCCGCCAACAAGAAGTCGGCGCTTGCTTCCAAGGTCGCCACCCTCAAGGGCTGAACCTCTCTTTCCTTGATCTGATCCAACCGCCGGAGGACCAGAGCGGGCCCTCTCTCCCGCTCCCACCCGGCACCCCGGCCCCACGCACGATCTGCGTTCGCCACGCGGGCGTGAGGCCACCAGCAACACCAGAAGACTCTCGACCCGAAGGCCCCGTTCACCGCCCTCCCCAGGACAGCGACCGGGGCCTTCGGCATGAACGAAGACGCTTCAACAGCGCGGTCGGTACCTGTCCACTGCGAGCGGACGCACTTCCAGCGCGGTCGGTACCTCTCCAGCGCTGGCAGCCACCCCTCCGGCCCGGTCGGCACCTCTCCACCGCGAGCGGTCACCTCTCCAGCCCCGGCCCGCTTTTCCAGCCCGTCCGGCGATTGAGGACAAGGCCCGTTCAGGGCCGAAAGCGGGGGTCTGGGGCGCAGCCCCCAGGAACGGGATGGGACGGGTAGGGGCGGCGGGGGCGAAAACCCCCACCCCCTACCCCCGCCCCCGAGACCGAGCAGCCCGAGCAATCACCACAACCGCCTTCTCCAACGCATACTCGGGATCATCCCCACCCCCCTTCACCCCCGCATCAGCCTCAGCCACCGCCCGCAACGCCTCAGCGACCCCATCCGGAGTCCACCCCCGCATCTGCTGCCGAACCCGGTCGATCTTCCACGGCGGCATTCCCAGCTCCCGCGCGAGATCCGCCGACCGACCCCCACCCCGCGCGGAGGACAGCTTCCCGATCGCCCGCACCCCCTGCGCCAACGCACTGGTGATCAGCACCGGCGCCACCCCGGTGGACAACGACCACCGCAACGCCTCCAGCGCCTCGGCCGCCCGCCCCTCCACGGCCCGGTCGGCGACCTCGAAGCTCGACGCCTCGGCCCGCCCCGTGTAGTACCGCCCGACCACCGCCCCGTCGATCGTCCCCTCGACATCCGCGACGAGCTGAGTCACCGCGGACGCCAGCTCCCGCAGATCACTGCCGATCGAGTCGACGAGCGCCTGACACGCCTCCGGTGTGGCCGATCTCCCCGTCACCCGGAACTCCGACCGCACGAACGCCAGCCGATCCGCCGGCTTCGTCATCTTGGGACACGCCACCTCCCGCGCCCCCGCCTTGCGCGCCGCGTCGAGCAGCCCCTTGCCCTTGACTCCCCCCGCGTGCAGCAGCACGAGGGTGATCTCCTCCGCGGGCGCCCCGAAGTACGCCTTCACGTCCTTGACCGTGTCGGCCGACAGATCCTGCGCGTTGCGTACGACCACGACCTTGCGCTCGGAGAAGAGCGACGGACTGGTCAGCTCAGCCAGCGTGCCCGGCTGCAACTGGTCCGAGGTCAGGTCTCGTACGTCCGTGTCGGCGTCGGCGGCCCGAGCTGCGGCCACCACCTCCTGCACGGCACGGTCGAGCAGGAGGTCCTCCTGGCCCACGGCAAGCGTGACGGGGGCGAGAGGGTCGTCATGTGCGGTCTTCTTGGCCATCGGGGAAAGCATCCCACGAGCCACTGACAACGCGGCCCGACCACAGCCCTGCCCACCACCTCGACCACGGCCCCGCCCGCCCGCTCACCCGGCTACGGCTCCTCCCGCCACCCCTCCCACTCCCCCACGAACTCGTCCAGCTCCTGCGGATCCAGCCGCCCCGCCTCGTCCCGCAACACCACGAGCCACTGCGCGTCCTCGGCGTCGTCCTCACCGGCCAGGGCATCCCGTACGAGCTGGGGCTCCTCACGGATACCGAACCGGTCACGCAGCGCCTCCACCACGTCCTCGGCGGCATCACGGTCGGGCAGCACCAGCACATGTCTCACATCGTCCACGGAAACATTTTCCGCCACCCCGCCGCCCCGATCCCCTCGCTCCACCCCGGCCGCCCCGGTCACCTCCAGTCACCCAGCTCCCCCGGTGGCCTCAGCCGCCCCACCGGTTCCCCGTACCGTCGGCACGCCCGTCACCTCGATCCCGAACCGCTCCCGGTACACGGAGAGCACCTCGCTGTCCGCCTCCAGCTCCCTCACCTCCCGTTCCCCGCCCGGCGCCGTCACCGTGAGACTCCGGCCGCTGAGCGTGATCCTCCCTCCGTCCTCCGTGACCCGCGAACAGACCAGGGACCGCGTGAAATGCGACTCCGGCGAGGTGCTGTGCCACCAGGCCCCGGCGACGAAGTCCCCGAGCACACGGGGCCGCAGCTCCAGCCGGTACTGGCGCACACCGTCCCGGACCACGTCCAGGTCACCCGGGCCGTCGTCCGCCCCGTCACCTCGTGCTCCCGCCGCGTCCGGCCCCGCCTCGACGACCCGGAACGTACCGCCCGGATCCTCCTGCTCCTGGCGCTGCCCTATCGCCACCGGCCGGTGACTGTGCGCCCCGAAGCCCACGTCGACCAGCCAGTCCCCGTCGTCGGCCGTCCGCACCCGGAGCGCGAGATGGTCGTAGGGAATGCCGAGCCGGTCCTCGTCGCCGTACACCCGCGCCGCGAGCAATGTGACATCGAAGCCCAGTGCCGTGAGCAACGCTCCGAAGACACCGTTGAGTTCGTAGCAGAACCCGCCCCGACGGGCGTTCACCACCTTGTCGAACAGCCGGTCCTCGTCCAGCACGATGTCCTCGCCCAGATGGATCGAGAGGTTCTCGAAGGGCACCGACACCAGGTGCCGCAGTTGCAGCTCGCGCAACACGTCGAAGCTGGGCGACGCGGGACGCTCGGCACCCAACCGGCGCAGGTAGGCATCAGCCTGTTCGGAGTTCATGGTCTCAGTTTCCCGCCACCCGCAGATCCCGGCCCGCCCCGACGACCGCCAGGGCCCCGTCCTCGTCCGTCCGCAGCACCACAGCACCCCCGTCCCTGAGCGCCGCCACCGTGCTGGGAGCCGGATGCCCGTACGTGTTGTCCGCGCCGCACGAGATGAGCGCCAGCCGCGGAGCAGCCGCCCGTATGAGGTCCGGGTCCTGGTAGGCCGACCCGTGATGGGCCACCTTGAGGACGTCCACGCCACGCACCTGAGCGGCGGCCGGTGAACTCAACAGCGCGCGCTGCGCCGGAGGTTCGAGGTCCCCGAGGAGCAGCAGGCGCAGCCCGGCCGACCGTACGAGCAGGGTGACACTGGCGTCGTTGGCGCCCTCCGGTTCAGGGGCCGGCGCCGGTCTCGGCCACAGCACCTCCCAGTCGAGGTCACCCGTCCGCCGCCGCTCACCGGCGACGGCACGCGTCACCGGGACGCCCCGGGCCGCCGCCTCTCTGAGCACGAACTCGGCCTGGTCCTCGGGCTCTTCGAACCCTGTCGTCTCGATCGCGCCCACCGAGCGCCCGCGCAGTACGCCGGGCAGCCCCGCGACATGGTCCGCGTGGAAGTGGGTGAGGATGACGAGGGGCACCTTGGTGATGCCGAGTTCGCGCAGACAGTGGTCGACCAGGGCTGGGTCGGGGCCGGCGTCCACGACCACACCGGTGCCCTCCCCCGCCGCGAGCACGGTCGCGTCGCCCTGTCCCACGTCGCACATGACGAACCGCCACCCCGGCGGCGGCCACCCCGTGATCACCCTGGTCAGCGGCGCCGGCCGGACCACGACCAGGAGCAACAGCACACCGCAGGCCGCGCACCACCAGGGATGCCTGAGCAGTCGCGCGCCGGCGAACACCACGAGCACCATGCACAGCCCCAGCAGCAGCGCGCCCGTCCAGCTCCCCGGCCAGTCCACTCCCCCGCCGGGCAGGGCCGCTCCCGTACGGGCGATGTCCACGATCCATCCCGCGGGCCAACTCGCGACCCAGGCCAGCATCCTGGCCACCGGCATCGCCACCTGCGCCGAGGCCAGTGCCGCGAACCCCAGCACGGTGGCCGGGGCAACGGCGAACTCCGCGAGCAGGTTGCACGGCACCGCCACCAGGCTCACCCTTGCCGACAGCACAGCCACGACCGGCGCGCACACGGCCTGTGCCGCACCGGCCGCGGCCAGCGCCTCCGCCAGCCGCGGCGGCACCCCACGCCTGCGCAACGCCGGGCTCCAGCGGGGCGCGAGGGTGAGGAGCGCGCCGGTGGCCAGGACGGAGAGCAGGAAGCCGTAACTCCGCGCCAGCCAGGGGTCGTACAGCACCAGGAGCAGAACCGCCGTCGCCAGCGCCGGGATCAGTGACCGGCGTCGCCCGGTCGCGAGGGCGAGCAGTGCGACAGATCCGCAGGCCGCGGCCCGCAGCACACTCGGGTCGGGTCGGCACACGACGACGAACCCCAGGGTGAGCGCGCCACCGACCAGTGCGGTCGTCCGGAGGGAGAGGCCCAGGCGCGGTGCGAGACCCCGCCGTTCGACCTGCTGGGCAAGGGCGGGCGGGCCGATGAGCAGGGCGAGCAGAATCGTGAAGTTCGCCCCGCTTACAGCCAAAAGATGAGTGAGGTCGGTCTCCTTGAACGCCTGGTCCAGCTCGGGTGTGACGCGGGAGGTGTCTCCGACCACCAGCCCGGGCAGCAGCGCCCGCGCGTCCCCCGGCAGGTCCTCGGTGGCGTCCCGCAGCCCCGCACGCAGCCGCCCCGCGAACCGCTGCGCCGCCGAGGGCTGCCCCACCACCTCCGGAGCGGCACTGTCCCGTACCCGCAGCACGGCCGCGACCCGGTCGCCGCCCGTCAACGCGGGCACGAGCCGCCCGGTCACCCGCAACCGTGTGGACGGCAACAGCCCGAGCCAGGGCGAACTCTCAGGCCCGTCCGCCGACATACCCGCGTCCACCGAATCCGCCGCGTTCGACGCCCGGTGGAACGGTCCGGTCTTCCTCGGCTTCACGCCCATGTCGACGGTCACCAGCACCGGCGTGCGCGTCGCCATCACACTCCCGTCCGCCTTCTCGACTCGCCGGACATCGGCCTCGATCAGTACGGCGGTCGGCAGGGCATGGGCGCCCTGGACACGGGGCCGGGTGAGTCGCGGATCCGAGGTGACCTCCAACTCGGCCGTCACCCGCGCATACCGCTGAGCCAATTCCGGCACCGGTCCCCGCCGCAGATCGGCCCCGTGCAATCCGGCGGAGACCGCGGCGGCGGCGACACAGAGCAGCACGGCGGCCACGGAAACCCGCGACCAGCTTCCCCGCCGGGACTGTCCGGCCGACGCGAGACCGGGCTCCCCGGAAGTTCGTCGGGCCAGCAGGAGCAGCCCCGCCACGCCCGCACACACGACCGCACCGCCGGTGGCCCAGCCGGGCGGGACGTCCAGCGCCAGTGCCGCCGTCGCCCAGGCCGCCAGTGCGGGCGGCACCAACCGCAAATCCGTCGGCCCTTCCTGCCGGGGATTGGCTGCCCCCAGGCGTTTTCCCGAGGCAGCGTGCACGGACCCGCGTGCGCGGGGCACTCGCTGAGCGGGGGCGACCTGGTCATCGTGTGTGCCGGGCTCCTCGTGCGCGGCCCCGGCCACCACACGACCGGGTGGCCCCTCGGGCTCCGAGGCGGGCGGTACCCGGTTCATGGCCGCACGAGATTTCGCAGGTCGGCGAAGCGCCGGTCACCGATGCCGTTCACCTCGCGCAGTTCGTCCACCGACCGGTATCCGCCGTGCTGGGTGCGGTAGTCGATGATGTGCTGGGCCAGCACAGGACCGACCCCCGGCAAGGTGTCGAGCTGATCCACCGTGGCCGTGTTCAACGGTACGGGCGCCATCGGTCCAGCCGCCGGACCGCCCATGGAGCCGCCCGTTCCCCCGCCACCCGAGCCGCCCGTACCGCTCAGGACGGCGCCCGGTGCGGGCACGGCCCCGCCGACCACCACCTGTTCGCCGTCCACCAGGAAGCGCGCGCGGTTGAGTCCGTCCGTCTTCGTACCTGGACGCACCCCACCTGCGGCTCGCAGGGCGTCGGTGACCCTGGACCCGGCCGGCAGACGATGCACTCCCGGTGCACGCACCTTGCCGCTGACGTCCACCACGATCTGGGCCCCGGCCGCTCCCGCGACACCCCGGGGGACGGCCGCACCATCCGCACGCGCCGCCCCCACCGGCGCCGCCGCCCGCACGACCTCCGGCGCCCGAACGGACTGGGCACGCCCCGTCCAGAAGTGCTGTGTGGCGAGCAACGCGGCAGCGACCAGCACCACCGTGAGCGCCAGCACGCTCCGCCGCTCCAGACCGCACCGCACCTGCAACCAGACAGGCATCCGCTCCCGCACCGCGAACCCGGCCCGCTCCTGCCAAGCTCCAGCAACCCGACCGCCCACAGCACGGGCACCGACACCGGCACCACTGCCCACCGCCACCGGAATTTCCACGGCTTCCACAGTCTCCGCGGACTCCACGGACTCCGGCACTTGCGCCACACGAGGCGCGTCTCTGCTGACGCCCGCCCATCCACGAAGAAGCGCGACCGGGACATCAACCGCCGAAACTGCGACCGGAACATCACCTGAGGCGTGAACCGGGGTATCGAGACGCACCGTCGGAGTGACGACCCGCGTCCCCTCCCCGCAGTCCCCCGTCTCCCCGTGGTCCCCCGCCTCCGCGTCCCGCTCACCACCCGGCGGCCCGTTCCCCGACTCCCTTCGTCGCAGCGCCTGTTCGCCGAAGAGCGTCTCCGCCCGGCGGCGGATCTCGTCGGCAGACGCCTGTCGCTGTCGGGCCCGGCCGTGCGGGCGTCGATGGCTGTGCCGGACGCGGCCGTCGGACATCGGGCCGCGGCCCGGGCCACTGGTCGGAGTGGTTGCGTGTGAACGTGATCGAAGTGCCATGCGCCGAGGATGGAGGAATCCTCCAGCTCGCGATGATCTTGCTCAATTCCGGTGGATTACCCGCCGGTTGTGGATAACTCCGTCACCCACACGAGTCACGCGCCCAGGCGAAACCCTGCCGTCAGAGCCTGCGGCACCCCTCACCGAGGCGAGACGACGACTCCCAGCAGCCCGGGCCCCGTGTGCGCCCCGATCACCGCCCCGACCTCGCTCACATGCAACTCGGCCAGCCCCGGCACCCGTAGCCGCAGTCGGTCCGCGAGGGCGGCTGCCCGGTCGGGGGCGGCCAGATGGTGAACGGCGATGTCGACCTGCGCGCCACCCGCCTGATCGGCGACGATCTCCTCCAGACGGGCGATCGCCTTGGACGCCGTCCGTACCTTCTCCCGCAGCTCGATCCGGCCCCCGTCCAGCTGCAGCAGCGGCTTCACGGCGAGGGCGGAGCCGAGGAGCGCCTGCGCGGCGCCTATCCGACCGCCGCGACGCAGATAGTCGAGCGTGTCGACGTAGAAGTACGCGGACGTGCCGGCGGCCCGCTTCTCCGCGGCGGTGACCGCCTCGTCCACCGTGCCGCCCGCTTCCGCCGCCTCGGCCGCCGAAAGGGCGCAGAACCCGAGGGCCATCGCGACCACGCCGGTGTCCACCACCCGCACGGGCACCGGCGCCTCACGGGCCGCCAGCACCGCGGCGTCGTACGTGCCCGAGAACTCGGCGGAGAGATGCAGCGAGACGATGCCGGTGGCGCCGGACTCGGCGAGCTTGCGATAGGTCTCCGCGAAGAGCTGGGGGCTCGGGCGGGAGGTGGTGACGGGCCGGCGCTTCTGGAGTGCCTGGGCCAGGGAACGGGCCGAGATCTCGGTGCCCTCTTCGAGTGCCTGGTCACCGAGGACCACGGTCAGCGGCACCGCGATGATGCCGTGGCGCTCCATCATCAGCGGCGGCAGGTAGGCCGTTGAATCGGTGACGATCGCGACATGGCGGGACATGATCTGGAGATTACCTGCCGTAGGTGGTGGGCGGCAGCCCGCCCCTTTCACCCGCGGCGGGGCCGGAGTCGTGCCGCGGGATCAAGTCGTGCTCTCGGGACGGGGTTTCTTCTGCCAGGGGTAGACGGGCTGCTGGACAGGCGGGGTGATCGCCGGCCGGGTCGGCTCGGCGGCCCGGCGCGCGTCGGGGTTGTCCGGCCAGGTCTGCTGCGCCGTCGCGCCGTCGGGGGCCGGGGCCTCGGGCCACGGCGCCGGAGCGGAGGCAGGGGTGGGGGTCTGCACAGGGGTCGCGGCAGGCGTGGGCTCCGCGGTCGTCCAGTGCCGCAGGGCGCCCGCCTCGACGTCTATCTGGGTCCTCAGGGCGTCCAGGTCGTCGTCCGCGAAACGCGTCGCCCGGTCCCGGGCCGCCCAGCGCAGCGAGTCGGCCGCGTGCGTGATCTGACCGGTGCGCTCGCGCAGGGCGGGCAGCCGCGCGACGAGCGTCGCCCGGTCGGGCTCGGACTCCAGCCTCTTGAGTTCCGCGTCCAGCTCGTGGCCGTGCGAGCTGAGCCGCTCGAAGAGGCCGAGCGACTCCTTGAGGGACTCGTCCTCGCCGACTCCGGCGTGCAGCGCGTCCTGCGTGGCCCGCATCGATGTGCGCAGCTTGAGCCTGAGCTGGGCCAGCTCGCCGGCCGGGCCGGGCTGGGCGTAGGTCTTGGCGCGCAGCGTGGTGTCCTCGACCGTGCGGCGAGCCTGCGAGATCGTCCGGTCCACGCCTCTCTTGGCCGCGCCGACCACCTTCACGGTCGCGTACACGCCCAGCACCACGAACAGCAGGAAGAGCAGGGCGACAACTGCGACAGCGGCTTCCACGACGCTCCTCCTCCTACCGGTCGCGGCCTTCGAGCCGCTCTTCAACGGTAAACGCAAAGAGCAGGCCCGGAGTTCCAAAAGAACCCCGAACCTGCCCGTAGGGGACTACCCGGAGCAGCCGGACGAGCCACCCACGCTCACGCCCGTGTCAGCGTCCGCATCCGCATCCGCGTCGATGCCCGCGCCGACACCCGCGCCTACGCCTACGCCGTGACGATGTTGACCAGCTTCGGCGCCCGCACGATCACCTTGCGGATCTCCGCTCCGGCCAGCGCCTCCACGACCTTGTCGTCGCTCAGCGCCACCTTCTCCAGCTCGTCGTCGGAGATCGACGGCGAGACCTCCAGGCGGGCCCTGACCTTGCCCTTGATCTGCACGACGCAGGTCACGCTCTCGTCCACGACGTACGCGGGGTCCGCGACCGGGAAGTCCTGGTGGACGACCGAGTCGTGGTGGCCCAGCCTGCGCCACAGTTCCTCGGCGATGTGCGGGGCCAGCGGCGCGACCAGCAGCACCAGGGCCTCGGCGACGGGGCGCGCGACCGGACCGCCCACCTTGGTCAGGTGGTTGTTCAGCTCGGTGACCTTGGCGATCGCGGTGTTGAACCGCAGGCCCTCCAGGTCCTGGCGGACGCCGTCGATCGCCTTGTGCAGGGCACGCAGGGTCGTCTCGTCGGCCTCGGTGTCGACGACGGTGACCTCGCCGCTCTCCTCGTCGACGACGTTGCGCCACAGCCGCTGCAGCAGCCGGTACTGGCCCACCACCGCGCGCGTGTCCCACGGCCGCGACACGTCCAGGGGACCCATCGCCATCTCGTACAGGCGCAGCGTGTCGGCCCCGTACTCGGCGCTGACCTCGTCCGGAGTGACGGCGTTCTTCAGGGACTTGCCCATCTTGCCCAGCAGCCGGGAGACCTTCTCGCCGTTGTGGAAGAAGGCGCCGTCGCGCTCCTCCACCTCGGCGGCCGGGACGGCGATGCCGCGGCTGTCGCGGTACACGAAGGCCTGGATCATGCCCTGGTTGAACAGCCGGTGGAACGGCTCGACCGAGGAGACGTGGCCCAGGTCGAACAGGACCTTGGACCAGAAGCGCGCGTACAGCAGATGCAGCACGGCGTGCTCGGCGCCGCCGACATACAGGTCGACGCCGCCGTGGGGCTGCCCTTCGCGGGGGCCCATCCAGTACTGCTCGATGGCCGGGTCGACCAGCTTCTCGCTGTTGTGCGGATCCAGGTAACGCAGCTCGTACCAGCAGGAACCGGCCCAGTTGGGCATGGTGTTGGTCTCGCGGCGGTACTTCTGCGGGCCGCGCCCGTCACCCAGGTCCAGGGTGACGTTGACCCAGTCCGCGTTGCGGGACAGCGGGGTCTCCGGGGAGGTGTTCGCGTCGTCCGCGTCGAAGGTGCGCGGCGAGTAGTCCTCGACCTCGGGCAGCTCCAGGGGCAGCATCGCCTCGGGCAGCGAGTGGGCGACGCCGTCCTCGTCGTAGACGATGGGGAAAGGCTCGCCCCAGTAGCGCTGGCGGCTGAACAGCCAGTCGCGCAGCCGGAAGTTGACGGTCCCGCGGCCGATGCCCTTGCCCTCCAGCCACTCGGTGATGCGCGCCTTGGCGTCGGCGACGGCCAGTCCGTCCAGCGAGATGTCGTCGTTGGCCGAGTTGATGATCTTCGCGTCGTACGCCCCGAAGGCGTTGTCCCACGTCGAGGTGTCGGTGCCGCGTCCGTCGGTCGGTTCGACGATGCAGGGGATGGGCAGCTCGAAGGCGCGTGCGAACTCGAAGTCGCGCTGGTCGCCCGCCGGGACGGCCATGATCGCGCCGGTGCCGTACCCCATCAGGACGTAGTCGGCGATGAAGACGGGGACCTTCTCGCCGTTGACCGGGTTGGTCGCGTACGAGCCGATGAAGACACCGGTCTTGTCCTTGGCCTCGGCCTGTCGCTCGACGTCCGACTTCGAGGCGGCCTGGGCGCGGTAGGCGGCGACGGCCTCGGCGGGCGTGGCGTGGCCGCCCGTCCAGACGTCGTGGGTGCCCTCCGGCCAGGCGGCCGGGGTCAGCTTCTCGACCAGCGGGTGCTCGGGCGCCAGGACCATGTAGCTGGCGCCGAACAGGGTGTCCGGGCGGGTGGTGAAGACCGTGATGGCCTCGCCGCCCGCGGGGAAGTCGACGCGGGCGCCCTCGGAGCGGCCGATCCAGTTGCGCTGCTGCAGCTTGATGGCCTCGGGCCAGTCCAGCGCGTCCAGGTCGTTCAGCAGCCGGTCGGCGTAGGCGGTGATGCGCATGTTCCACTGGCGCAGCTTGGCCTTGAAGACGGGGAAGTTGCCGCGCTCGGAACGGCCGTCGGCGGTGACCTCCTCGTTCGCCAGTACGGTGCCCAGTCCCGGACACCAGTTGACGGGGGCCTCCGAGGCGTACGCCAGGCGGTACTCGCTCAGGACGTCGGCGCGCTCGGCTGCGGTCAGGTCGTTCCACGCGCGCGCGTGGTCACCCGGTACGGCGCGCTCGCCGCTCTCGAACTGGGCGATCAGGGTGGCGATCGGGCGAGCCTTGTCCGCCTCCTCGTCATACCAGGAGTTGAAGATCTGCAGGAAGATCCACTGGGTCCACTTGTAGTAGTCCGGGTCGATCGTGGCGAAGGACCGGCGCTTGTCGTGGCCCAGACCCAGCCGGCGCAGCTGGACCTTCATGTTCTCGATGTTGGCCTCGGTGGACACCCGGGGGTGCGTGCCGGTCTGTACGGCGTACTGCTCGGCGGGCAGGCCGAAGGCGTCGAAGCCCAGGGTGTGCAGGACGTTGTGGCCGGTCATGCGCTGGAAGCGGGCGTACACGTCGGTCGCGATGTAGCCCAGCGGATGGCCGACGTGCAGACCCGCACCGGAGGGGTACGGGAACATGTCCATGATGAACTTCTTGGGCCTGGCGGCCAGCTCCGGGTCGTCCGCCAGATCGCCGCTCGGGTTCGGGGCGGAGTACGTACCCTCGGCGTCCCAGAAGTCCTGCCAGCGTGCCTCGATGTCGGCCGCCATGGCAGCCGTGTAGCGGTGCGGCGCTGCGACCTCGGCGGCAGCGGGGTTCGTCTCGCTCATGGTCCTCAAAGCTCCATCGATCGTCTCTGCCAGCGGCTGGAAATGAAAAATCCCCTCGCACAGGAGGGGACGCCGCGCCGATGCCGACCACGATTCCTCAGTGGTCGGGACTGATCAGCGCGGCTCACTAAGCAGAAGGCGTACGGCACGCATGGCGTCAGGGTACCGCAGCCGTCACGCGTGCCGCGACGGAGTTCACCGGGCGCGTGGCACCGGGTGCCATGCCCGGAACGAGTCCCGAAAGTCCCCACAGGACCCCCACACCTCACCCGCGCACCTCAGTGGGAAACGTGAATCGCCACACAGCAAAACCTGAACCAGGTTCAAAAATTACTTCGCGTAACAACCCCTATGGGACATCACAACGGCCTCGCAGCCCTTTGGTAACAGCGCAATAACTCAAACCTCGTACTCCTCGGTATGTCTCGACTTAGAGTTCGACGCGGGACCGCCTTCCCGAACCGCTCGGAGTTGCCCCCATGAACCCTCGTAGTAACAGTTCGCTTCCCGGTACCGGCCGTTCGGCCTCCGGGATGGCGACGGCTGCCATGCTGCTGCTCATACCGGTGATCGTGCTGGTCGGCGGTGACTCGGTCCAGGACTTCCTGAACTTCGGTGCCGGCGTCCTGTCACTGGTCGCCCTCTCCTGCTCGGTGATCTGGGGCCTGGTCGCGACCGACCGGGTCTTTTTGAACACCCGTCAGCGACTGATCGCACAGGCCGTGCACCGGACGACCGCCGTCTCCTCGGTCGCCTTCCTGCTGCTGCACGTCTCGGTCAAGCTGGCACTCGACCACGTCGACCTGATCGCCGCGCTGATCCCCTTCAGCCTCGGCGTGACCGGCACCTCGGGTCTCATCGGCATGGGCTCCATGGCCGGCCTGCTCATGATCTTCACGGCCGTCACCGGTGCCCTGCGCAGCCGGTTCGCCTCCCCGGCGCCGGTCGCGGCACGCTGGCGCGCGATGCACATGCTGGCCTACCCGGCCTGGTGCTTCGCGCTGGTCCACGGGCTGTACGCGGGACGCCAGGCGAAGCCGATCTTCACGATCCTCTACGGCCTGTGCCTGCTGGCGGTCATCGCGGCCCTGGGACTGCGCTCGGCACCCCGCCCGTTCAAGCGCAGGGTGGCCGCCCAGATCATGGCGGTCCTGGGTTCCCAGGAGCGACCGGGCCGCGAGGGCCTGGACGCGAGCCGGGCGCGCCTCGGGGAGTCCACCCTGCCGGGCTACGAGAGCCAGTCCGCGGGCAGGCCCGCGCGTGGGGACTCGGGGGTGCCCTCGCAGCGTGGCGGGCCCGCCCCGTCGCCGCTCTACGACGCTCCGGCCAGCCGAACCATGACCCCCGAACCGTCGAACGACGGCTTCGCGGCCGCCTACCGGGCCGTGACGCCCCCGGGCGCGCAGGCCCCGTACATGGACCAGACCGCGCGCATGGACATCCAGGCCACCGAGGCGATGCCGCGGATGGACGGCAGCACGTCGGGCAGTTGGCCGATCCCGTCCCCGCCGCCCGTCGGCGAGGCTCCCGTGTCGGCGTACGACCCCATGGCCGACACCGGATACAACATCCCGACCTATGGCAATCCGGGCACGGCCGCGTACGGCACGAGTGATATGTACAACACCGGTGAGTCGAATGCCGCCTATGGCACGTACAACGCGAACGACACGTACAACAGCGGTCCCGCCACTGATACAAACCCCGGTGCTCCGTACGACTTCGACGCACCGGGTTCGGGCGAACCTTGGAACGCGCCTTCCGGAGGCTTTAAGTGAACGAGGCTCTGCCCGACGTCCCCGAGGTCCGCGTAGTCGGGCTTCCCCAGCTCACGTCGGGTTTCGACCTTGTCGAACGACTGGATCTGCCCATGCACCTCAAGGTGCACGGGCCGCTCGAACCGATGGGCGGCGAGCAGCTCGCACAGCTCGCCGAACGTATCTCCCTGAAGGGCCGCGGCGGCGCGGGTTTCCCCTTCCACAAGAAGCTGCGGTCGGTCGCCGAGACGGCGATCCGCCGCGGTGTGCGGCCGGTCGTCGTCGTCAACGCGAGCGAGGACGAGCCCGCCTGCCGCAAGGACACGGTGCTGGTCAACCGTGCCCCGCACCTGATCCTGGACGGCGCCCTGCTGTGCGCGGAGGCCATGGGCGCCCGCACCCTCGTCATCGGGGTGACACGTGAATCCACCCAGCGTTCCATGGAGGCCGCGCTCGCCGAGCGCGGCCTCAACAACGGCCGCAGATCGGCCCTCCGCGCGCGCGTGCAGCGCAATCCGATCCGGATGGTCACCGGCGCCGCCGCCTCACTGATCCGTTCCATCGACGGCGGCCCGGCGATCCCGCCCGGCCGCAAGATCAGCGCCTCGCAGAGCGGCGTCGGCGGCGCACCCACCCTGCTGTCCAACGCCGAGACGTACGCCCAGCTGGCGATCGCCGCCCGCATCGGGGCCGAGCGCTACTGCAACACCGGCCTGTACGACGAGCCGGGCACGGTCATGCTCACGGTCTCCGGAGCGGTCGCCCGCCCCATGGTGATCGAGGTACCGACGGGCGTCCCGCTGCGCTACGTCCTCCAGCTCGCCGGCGCCCCGCCGGTCCCGCAGGGGGTGCTGACCGGCGGCTACCACGGCAAGTGGATCGACGCGGCGACGGTCAACGAGGCGATCGTCTCGCGCAACTCCCTGGACGCGGTGGGCGGCGCGCTCGGCGCCGGCGCGATCCTGCCGATCAGCCAGGACACCTGCCCGCTGGGCGAGTCGCTGCGCGTGGCCCAGTGGCTGGCCGAGGAGAGCGCCGGTCAGTGCGGCCCCTGCTACCTCGGTCTGCCCGCCGCGGCGCGCGGTATGGCGGACATCCTCAACGGCGGCGGGCCGGCCGCCCTGGAGGCCGTCAAGCAGGTCGCCAAGTCCGTGAAGCGGCGCGGCGCGTGCTCGCATCCGGACGGCTCGGCGATGTTCCTGGAATCGACCATCAAGGCGTTCACGGACGACCTCGCCGCCCATGTCCTCGGAAACGGCTGCGGAAGGCCCGTAGAAGGCGTTCTGCCGCTCTTCGAGGGCGGTCAGACACCCACGGGCATCCCGGGCGGCCAGGCGGAGGAGGAGAGCGGCCCCAGCCGTCAGAAGATCTACGTCGACTGGACCCTCTGCCGGGGCCACGGCCTGTGCGCCGACATCCTCCCGGAGGTCTTCGAACTGGGCGCCGACGGCTTCCCGACCGTCGCGCAGGCGAAGGTGCCCCGGTACGCGGAGGCGAAGGCGCTGCGCGCGGTGCGCCGCTGCCCGGCGCTGGCGCTGCGTCTCGAGGAGGACACCAGGGCCTCCGCCCCCGACCGTCTGCCGGTCCTGTCCCAGCGCGGCGGCCGAGGCCGCCGCGCCCTCGGCAGCGGTCGCTGAGACACCCGAAAGCAACCACGGCGGGCCACTCGGATCGGTCGAGTCGCCCGCCGTTCGCGTTCCTCCCGCACCCCCGTGCGCCCCGCGCACGCACAACGACGAAGGCGGGTCATCCTGTTCGGATGACCCGCCTTCAACTTCTGTGGAGCTAAGGAGAATTGAACTCCTGACCTCCTGCATGCCATGCAGGCGCTCTACCAACTGAGCTATAGCCCCTTGCGGCGTTCCAGCGGGTTTCCCCGGCTGCGACGCCAACATTACCGGTCCCCCGGTGCAGCACCAAATCGTTTCCACGGCCCCCGGCAGGGGTACCGGGGCTCAGGCCGTGACGAACGAGTAGAACCGTTTGAGGGTGCAGTGCTCCTCAAGGAGCCGCCCGTAGATCGGCTCGCCCTCCAGCTCACGGTAGGTCTCGATCGGGTCGCCTTTTATGATCAGCGCCCGCGCGCATTCCTCGCACCAGTACTGGTAGTCGTGGTTCACCGGCTCCATGTCACGGACGATGGGCGTACCACTGCCGCACCAGTCGCATTTCCTCCTGTGTGCACCCATCGATCAGCTCCAGCTGTGGCCGCAGGCCGTGCACACGTAGGAAACGCCACCGTTGTCACCGAGCACCTGGGCGACATGGCCGGAACCGCAGGAAGGACAGCTGAGACGGGTTCTTCTGCCTCGTATGACCGCCGCTTCAGGGAGGTGACCGACCTCCCTGAGGATGCTCGCAGGCATCGCAACTCCCTCCCGTCGGGCCGCGCCCCCTTCCGGCCGTTTGATTCTGCCACGGCCGGGCCAATACGGTCAGCGACGCCTTCGTACCAGTCCGGACACGGCACCCACCGAGGCCGTCGGAGCCGGCGCGAACGCGCGCTCAAGCAGAGCTTCCGGAGAGGTATACGCCTCCGGGCCCCCAAGTGACTCAAGCAGGGCGAACGAAAAATCCCGCCCCCCGGAGGGGGCGGGACCTTGATCAACCGAACATCTACTGTGGAGCTAAGGAGAATTGAACTCCTGACCTCCTGCATGCCATGCAGGCGCTCTACCAACTGAGCTATAGCCCCGTCTGTTCTTCCCGCCCGGCGGGGCGAACAAGAAGAACTTTAGCCTGCGGCCTGCCGGAAAGTGAAATCCGGGTCAGTCGTCGTCGCCGAGCACCGGCTCGGGCAGTGTGCCGGCGTTGTGCTCGAGCAGGCGCCAGCCTCGGGCGCCCTCGCCGAGGACGGACCAGCAGCAGTTGGAGAGACCGCCGAGGCTCTCCCAATGGCGGGATTCCAGGCCGAGCAGGCGCCCAATGGTGGTCCGGATGGTGCCACCGTGACTGACGACCACAAGGGTGCCGTTTTCGGGGAGCTTCTCGGCGTGCCTCAGCACCACGGGGGCGGCACGGTCGGCGACCTCGGTCTCCAGTTCACCGCCGCCTCGGCGGATGGGCTCACCGCGCTTCCAGGCGGCGTACTCGTCGCCGTGGCGGCCGATGATCTCCTCGTGCGTCAGCCCCTGCCAGACGCCCGCGTACGTCTCCCGCAGGCCCTCGTCGTGCGTCACCGTGAGGTCGGTGAGCTCGGCGAGTTCGCGCGCCGTGTGCGCCGCGCGCCGGAGGTCCGAGGCGACGATCGCGTCGGGCTTCAGGGACGCGAGCAACCGGGCGGCGCGACGGGCCTGACCGATGCCGGTCTCGGTGAGCTCGACGTCGGTGGTGCCCTGGAAACGCCGCTCCAGGTTCCACGACGTCTGGCCGTGGCGCCACAGGATGAGGCGGCGGCCCTGGCCCGGCTCGCGGCCGGTTTCGGCGGACAAGGGTGCGGTCACCGCAGGCCTCCGAAGTCGGCGGGGTCCTCCTCGGCCTGGAGCTTGGCGTGCTCGGCGGCCTTGCCGCGGGTGGCCTTGGCGTCGGCGGGCAGTTCCAGCTCGGGGCAGTCCTTCCAGAGCCGCTCCAGGGCGTAGAAGACGCGCTCCTCGCTGTGCTGGACGTGGACGACGATGTCGACGTAGTCCAGGAGCACCCAGCGGGCCTCACGGTCACCCTCGCGGCGGACCGGCTTGATGCCGAGTTCCTTGCCGAGCCGCTCCTCGATCTCGTCGACGATCGACTTGACCTGGCGGTCGTTGGGTGCGGAGGCCAGCAGGAAAGCGTCCGTGATCGACAGCACGTCGCTGACGTCGTAGGCGATGATGTCGTGCGCGAGCTTGTCGGCAGCCGCCTGCGCGGCGGCGGAGATGAGCTCGATGGAACGGTCAGTGGCGGTCACTACAAGGCTTTCGGTCGGCGGTCGGGAACCCGTACGGGTTACCCAAGGGTCTCACGGACCGCCGACACCACCCCACGCCATTACGGGATCACACCCCGGGCGCCCACTGGGGCCCGGGGTGTGCGCGGTCACGAGGCCGGCTTGTAGTCCTGGCCGAGGATCACGGAGACGTCCGCGTTCGAGAAGACGGTCCCCTTCTTCACGGCGCTCGTGGGCAGCCCCAGCGTCTTGGCGGTCTCGACGGCGTTCTCCTTGTCGGCCGCGTCGCCGTAGGTGACCAGGGAGGTGGCGCGCGCGGTGTCGGCCGTGCCGGCCTCCAGGAAGGTGAAGCCGCCGTTCAGGAGGACGACGCGGGCCTTCTCGGTGTCGCCCTTGTCGCCGGTGGCGTTCTGGACGGAGACCCGGACCGCGGCGTCCTTGTCGGGGCTCTTGGCGGTGCCACCGAGCACGGTCTTGACCACCGTCGAGCCGGCCTGGGCGCTCAGGGTGCCGTCGCCCTGGACCGGCAGCAGCGCTGTCCTGTAGTCGCCGCCCTTGGCGAGGTCTGCGAGCCTGGCGAGGAAGCTGCCGAGGTCCTTGTCGGTCAGCGAGGGGTCGAGGATCTGCGCCAGTGTCTGCACGGTGACCGTCGCCGCCTGGGGGTCGGACGACAGTTTGCGCAGCACTCCCTGCATGACCTGCCCGAACCGCTCCAGTTGGGCGTCCTGGGTCTCGCCGGAGGCGAGGTAGGTGGCGTAGGCGACGGCCATCTTGCCGCTGAGGGTCTGGTCCTCGCCCTTCTTCACCAGGGGCGCCGTGCCCTTCTTGGCGGCCGGGTCGGGTACGTCGGCGTTGGTGTCGATGTCGATGTTGCCGACCAGCTCGACGAGGTTCTGCAGATAGGGGGTGTCGAGCCGCCAGGTGCCCTCGATGTCGGTGCCGAGGACGGTGTCGAGCGCGTCGCGTGTCCCGGAGGAGCCGTCGTCGTCGACGGACTTGGCGAGCGTGGTCGTGGAACCGTCGTCGTCGGTCAGGGCGAGGGAGTTGGGCAGCAGGACCGTGGTGCCCTGCTTGCTGGTGGCGTTGTCGACGAGCAGCACCGTGGAGGTGCCGCCCTTCTTGGTGTTGTGCAGGTGGACGACGACGACGTCCCGTTTCTGGGCCCCCGCGGTGGTGGCCCCGCCGGTCCCGCTGTCCGCGGACGATGCCCCCGGCAGCTTCCCCGCGTACCAGAGATAGCCGACCCCGCCCACCGCCACCAGGGCGAGGACGACGATCAGGGCGATGGCTCGCCCGCGGGCGCGGCGCTTGGCCTCCTCGCGGCGCTCGCTGCGGTTCTCGGTGAAGTCCAGCCAGTCGATGACGTCCTCGGAGTCACCGGTGGGCTCCTCGACGAAGGCGAACTGCTGGGTGCTGTAGGCGCGTTCACCCCGGTCCTGCGCGGCGTCCTGGGCCCCCTGGACCCGCGGAAGGTCGCCCTCGGCCGGACCGCCCTGCTGCGGCACGTAGGCGGCCGGTGCCGCCTGCGCGGTCCGGGCCGTCGGCACCGACGGCGGTGCCTGCTCGGCGACCCGGGGCTGCTGGCCGCTGTTCGCCGGCTGCCCGTAGGGGTCGTACCCGGTGGCCGGGTTCCCGGCACCGTACGGGTCGTAGGAGGGGGTGGGCTGCTGCTGCCCGGTCGCGTACGGGTCGTAGCCGTACCCCTCGTAGCCCTGCTGCTGCGGGGTCTGCGCGTACGGGTCGTACTGCTGCGGGTTCGGCTGTGCCTGCTGCTGTTGCTGGTACTGCTGCTGGGGTGGCGGCACCTGCTGGTACACAGGCCGGCCGTAGTCGTCGTAGCCGGCGAGCTCGTACTGCTGGTCGCCGTCGTACCCCGAGTCGTGTCGGTCGTTCACCGGTGCCCCTCTCGGCTCACTCGCCGCGGTACAGCTCGCGCTTGTCGATGTAGCGCACCACACCGTCCGGAACCAGATACCAGACCGGGTCGCCCTTGGCGACCCTCGCACGGCAGTCTGTGGACGAGATGGCCAGGGCGGGAACCTCGACGAGCGAGACACCGCCCTCCGGGAGTCCCGGGTCGGTCAGGGTGTGGCCGGGCCGGGTGACTCCGATGAAGTGCGCGAGGGAGAACAGTTCGTCGGCGTCGCGCCAGGTGAGGATCTGGCCGAGCGCGTCGGCGCCCGTGATGAAGAACAGGTCCGTCTCGGGGTTGAGCGCGCGCAGGTCGCGCAGGGTGTCCGTGGTGTACGTCGGCCCACCGCGGTCGAGGTCGATGCGGCTGACCGAGAACTGCGGGTTCTCGACGGTCGCGACGACCGTCATCAGATAGCGGTCCTCGGCCGGCGACACACTGCGGTCGGTCTTCTGCCACGGCTGTCCGGTCGGTACGAACACCACCTCGTCGAGGTGGAACTGCGCGGCGACCTCGCTGGCCGCCACGAGGTGCCCGTGGTGGATCGGGTCGAATGTCCCGCCCATGACACCGAGGCGGCGCTTGCCGGGGTTCGACGGACCGTTGCCGAGCACGCGCCGGAGCCCCTGACGGCTCTTCGCGTCGCGTGCCGGGCGGTCGCCGGCGTTGTCCGCCGGACCGGTAGGCATGTCCTGCTCTCCCATGCGGCAGACCCTACCGGCCCGGCCCGAGGGCACCGGCCGCGGTGTCCGAAGCCTCCCGGATCCGACTCAGCGGTCGCGGTTGAAGCGGGTGGTGATCCACAGCAGGAGCAGCAGGATGAAGAGGGCGCCGCCACCGGTGAGGTAGGGGCTGAGACTCTCGTGGTTGCCGCCGTGCTCCTCGCCCTCGGCTGCGAGGGTGACCAACTGGGCTGCGGTGCTGTGGAAGCTCATCTTCGGCAGGACCTATCCGGTGAGGGCGGGATAAAGACGTCGGCCCATCGTAAGCGTGCCCTGCGACGAGGATCACGCCGACTCCGCCGACAGACCCGGGAAGGGGGCGGCGGGGGAACTTCCGGCCCGTCTCAGTCGTCCTTCTGCCTGTACCCCCGCAGCAGGAACCACGCGGTCAGGATGCAGCCGAAGAACATCACGATCAGCACGACCCGAAGCAGATCGCCGGATCCCTGCTTCTCGGCGGCGCTCGCGGCCTCGGTGATCCAGTCGGTTACGGGGGTGTGGTCCATCGGATCGCTCCTTAGGGTGTGCTGCCCCGCCACGGTATCTCCGCCTAGGCTGGGCTCCGCTTCGGGGGGCACATAGGGCAATCAGACGCATGGGGGAACACATGTCCGACGACAGCCGTGACAGCAACGGGCAGGGACCCGAGGGCCACGAGAACGTGCCCGACAGACAGCGCACCCGCTTCCCTGGAATCTCCTCGCGGGCGTACGAGCACCCGGCCGACCGCTCCGCCCTGGTCGCCCTGCGCAAGCTCAGCGGG
Source organism: Streptomyces sp. AK08-02 (assembly GCF_033795085.1). Taxonomy (NCBI): domain Bacteria; kingdom Bacillati; phylum Actinomycetota; class Actinomycetes; order Kitasatosporales; family Streptomycetaceae; genus Streptomyces; species Streptomyces sp. AK08-02. The sequence goes on along the minus strand of NZ_JARAZV010000031.1, from coordinate 26,601 downwards.
TTCGACACCGTCTTCAAGGCGCTCAGCGGACTGCTTCCCGAGCGCAGTCTGCGGCTGCTGTTCCTGTCCGACTCCGTGCGCGTCTCGGACCAGCAGTTCGCCCACCTCCACGCCATGCTGCGCGACGCCTGTCACATCCTGGACCTGGAGAAGGTCCCGCCGATGTACGTCAACCAGGACCCGCAGCCCAACGCGATGTGCATCGGCCTGGACGAGCCGATCATCGTCGTCACCACGGGCCTCGTCGAACTGCTCGACGAGGAGGAGATGCGGGCCGTCGTCGGGCACGAGGTCGGACACGCCCTGTCCGGGCACTCCGTCTACCGGACGATCCTGCTGTTCCTGACCAATCTGGCCCTCCGCGTCGCCTGGATCCCGCTCGGCAACATCGCGATCATGGCGATCGTCACCGCCCTGCGCGAGTGGTTCCGCAAGTCGGAGCTGTCCGCCGACCGCGCGGGACTGCTCGTCGGCCAGGACCTCAGGGCATCCATGCGCGGCCTGATGAAGATCGCCGGCGGCAACCACCTGCACGAGATGAACGTGGACGCGTTCCTCGCCCAGGCGGAGGAGTACGAGGCGGGGGGCGACCTGCGCGACTCCGTGCTGAAGATCCTGAACGTGCTGCCCCGCACCCACCCCTTCACCACCGTGCGCGCCGCCGAGCTGAAGAAGTGGGCCGAGTCCCGGGACTACCAGCGGGTCATGGACGGCCACTACCCGCGCCGCACGGAGGACAAGGACACCTCGGTGTCCGGCTCCTTCCGTGAGTCGGCGGCTAGCTACGCGAGCAACGTCAAGAACTCGAAGGACCCGCTGATGAAGCTGGTCTCCGACATCGCCGGCGGGGCGGGCGACCTCGGCGGGCGGGTGCGGCGCGGCTTCGGCGGTTCGACACCACCGCAGGACAACACATCTCCGGACGCCTGACCCCACCTAGGGGCGCGAGGAACTGCGCGACAAGCCTCATCGGACCCGCACCCGCCCACGCCCGTCCCTCACACCTTCGGCTGCGCCCCCGGCGCCAGCGACCCGCACAACGCGGTAGCACTGCCCGTCGCAAAGGGATCCGTCCCGGCGGGGCCACCCGCCTTCGCGGTCTGGCCGGCCAGCAGCGGCCTCAGGTAGCCGACGGAGTCCTCCGCACAGGACAGCGGTCCGGCCTGGACGTAGGAGACGACCAGCCGGACCTGGTGCATGCGCAGGTCGTCGCGGTCGAAGCTGAAGTGCAGCTCGCGCCGGACGGTGAACAGGGACGCCTTCGCCCGCTCGCCGGCGCCGGTCGGCCGCAGCGCGTACACGAAGGTGTGGTCCGCCACGACCTCCAGGGTCGCCGAGTCGGTCTCGGTGGCCCGCAGGGTGCCCCGTACGCGGATCCGGTCGTCGGCCAGCTGGGCGCGGGAGGGGTCGAAGCGGACCAGCCATCCGGTGGGCGCGTGCCTGCCGTCGGCGGTCGGTTGTTCGAAGCTCTGGTCGAACTGGTCGAGTTGGTCGGGATCGAGCATCACCCGCACGGCTCGGACCTCGCCGCCGGTGAGCACCTCCGGATAGAGCGAGGACTCGACCAGGTAGTCCTTGGCGGCGGTCAGGGCGGTGACGACCTGGCTGTCCGAGAAGTGCTCGGTGCGTCGCGTGGCGGGCAGTGCGATGCCCTCGGCGCCTATGCCGAACTGGGCTGCCGGACTGTGCGCGAACAGTTGTTCGGGGTCGGTGGCGCCGGGCACGGCACCCTGGGGCGCGAGAGGGATGACGGTCATCCGCAGCGGCTCCGGGGCCGGCTCGGCGACCGGGCTCTGGTAGGGATTCCGTACGCCCATGTAGATCGCGGTGCCGAAGGCGACGGCGATCAGCAGCACAAGGATCAGCGCCTGCCGGGACAGCCCCCGGTGCCGGGGCTGGCGACGGCGTACGGCCGGCGCATGGTCGTCCAGGCGCTCCTGCGCGGAGAACTCCTGGAGCCGGGCAGCGCGGACGAACGACTCGTCGAAGACGACGGATCGGTACTCGTCCTCGCCGCCACCAGGGGCAGCCTCGGGTGTCCCCTCAGGTGGGTCTCCTGGTCCGCCCATACCTTCAGAGTAGGTCTCCGGAAGCCTCGGTAAACGCGCCGCCGCCTGACAGTTCTGACAGGTTCTCACCAGGAAGGGACAGGGCGCGGGCGCGTTCGGGTCAGGGAGTGCGGGGGAACGCGGAGACGGCCGGCCGGGAGTAGTCGGCCGAAGCCGAAGGGGTCGTCTTTCCCCCCTGCTCGACATTGGTCGAGGCGGGCGGCGGCACCTGCTCCTCACGACTGGAGGACGCCCCCCGGTAGACCGCCGTGAAGGCCAGCGCGACCATGCCGATCCCCATCACGAGGGCGAGCATCCAGGCGACGGGGCGGTGCCAGCGGGAGACCTGCTTGCCGTGCGTGCCCGGAGCGCCGTAGCGGCCCTCCAGGATGCCGGCGTCGTCCAGGCCGTCGAGATGCCGGCCGTGGCCGTAGTAGGCGGGGTCGTCGGGCCCGAAGGCGTCGTCGCGGCGCTCGTCTCTGAGGCCTCTGGCGTGCGCCCGGCGCGCCTCGGCCTCGGAGGCCTCCGCTCTCGCCTGCGCCGCGGCAAGGAGGCGTTCGACAGCGGTCGGCTCGTGCACCACGGCCGCCAGTACAAAGGCCTCGTCGAAGACCACGGAGGCGAACTCTTCGTCCGACACCCCGCGGTCGTGGTCGTCTTCGGGTTCCCAGCCGTCAGGGAAGAACGGCGTGCCCCCCACGTCCTCCGGCACGGATCCAGAGTAGACCGGGGGTGTCAATTTGGGCAGACGGTAAGGAAATTCAGCTACTGGATGAGACGCGTTTCATGCGTCGCCACCCGCCGTCGCCCGCGCCGTCCCGCCGGGGGTACAGCGCCCGGCGTACGCCCGCCGTCCGCCGTCCGCCGGGCGCCCCGGCGGACGGACCCGCGATCACGCCCCTCAGCGGCGGATGTGCCCGTCGCCGGTGACGATGTACTTCGTGCTGGTCAGCTCCGGCAGCCCCATCGGCCCGCGCGCGTGCAGCTTCTGCGTCGAGATGCCGATCTCGGCGCCGAAACCGAACTGACCGCCGTCGGTGAAGCGCGTCGAGGCGTTGACGGCGACCGTCGTCGAGTCGACGAGCTGGGTGAAGCGGCGGGCGGCCTGCTGCGAGGTCGTCACGATCGCCTCCGTGTGCCCTGAGGTCCACAGCCGGATGTGGTCGACGGCCCGCTCCAGCGAGTCGACGACGGCGGCGGCGATGTCGTACGACAGGTACTCGGTCTCCCAGTCCTCCAGGGTCGCCTCGACCACCGTGGCCTTCGAGTCCTTCGCGTACGCCAGCACCCGCTCGTCGGCGTGCACGGTGACCCCGGCCTCCGCCAGCGCGTCCAGGGCACGCGGCAGGAACTCGGGGGCGATGTCCTGGTGGACGAGGAGGGTCTCGGCGGAGTTGCAGACGCTCGGGCGCTGGGCCTTGGAGTTGATCAGGATCTCGATCGCCATGTCGATGTCGGCCTGCGCGTCCACGTACACATGGCAGTTGCCCGTGCCGGTCTCGATGACGGGAACCGTCGACTCCTGGACGACGGTCCGGATGAGCGAGGCGCCGCCACGCGGGATCAGTACGTCGACCAGGCCGCGGGCGCGCATCAGTTCCCGTACGGAATCGCGGCTCTCGCCCGGTACGAGCTGCACGGCGTCGGCGGGCAGGCCGGCTCCGCCGACGGCGTCGCGCAGCACCCGGACCAGGGCGGTGTTCGACTCGTGCGCCGAGGACGAGCCGCGCAGCAGCACCGCGTTGCCGGACTTGAGGCAGAGGGCGGCGGCGTCGACCGTCACGTTCGGGCGGGCCTCGTAGATGATGCCGACGACACCCAGCGGGACGCGGACCTGGCGCAGGTCGATGCCGTTGGGGAGCGTGGACCCGCGGACGACCTCGCCGACCGGGTCGGGCAGCGCCACCACGTCCCGGACGTCGGAGGCGATCGCGCGCACCCGCTCCGGGGTGAGCGTCAGCCGGTCGATGACCGTCTCGCTGGTGCCGGCCTCCCGCGCGCGGGCGATGTCCTTGGCGTTGGCCTCGACGATTTCGCTCGTACGGACCTCCAACGCGTCCGCGACGGCGAGGAGCGCGTCGTCCTTCTCGACCCGCGGAAGGGGGGCGAGGTCGGCGGCGGCGGCCTTGGCGCGGTAGGCGGCCTGTGTGACCGGGGACATCGAGTCGTACGGCGAAAGCGTGGGCATGAGGAAAGCGTAGTGCGCCGGGCGGAACCGTCCACCGGCTATCCCAAACCCCGAGACAGGCCCCCGAGACCCCGCAAATCCGCCGGAGAGACCCTAGAAGGGGTGGACGCCCACGGGGGTCGCCGGCAGCGGACCGAAGCCCTCGGCGATGCGGTAGTGGTAGGTCTCACGGTCGATGACCTCCAGGCCGACGATCTCCCAGGGCGGCAGCTTCGCGGTCTGGCGGTGCTCGCCCCACAGACGCAGGGCGACGGCCGCGGCGTCGTGCAGATCGCGGGCCTCCTCCCAGTAGCGGATCTCCGCGTGGTCGTTGGCGTATCTGCTGGTCAGCAGGAAGGGGTGGTCGTGGGCGAGCTGTTCCAGACCGCGCCGGACCTCCTTCAGCGGAGCCTCGGCGCCGGAGACGCTGAGCGTCACATGCCACAGGCGCGGCATGTCCTTCGGCTCCTCGAACGCCTCCTCGAAGTGGACGCCCGCGGCGACGCTGGTCAGGGCACGCTCCTCGCCCACCTTGCGGGAGGCGCTTCCACCGCGGGACGTCGCCGCCCCAGGGCGCACTCGTCTCACGGCGGCCTCCTTTACCCGATGGTCGTGCGGAATCTCCCTGAAACAGAGAGAAGCAGGTGCGCACGCTTCATGGGGCACTTTTGCGGAACGTCCACCTCACGGCGGGCGGATTTGCGGGGCGTTCCCCCTGTTTTCGGCCTTTGCGGGACTGAAGTCAAAGGAGAGGGTCGACGCGCCTAATGGGGTTCACGGGTTCAGGATGACCATGTCGTCCCGGTGCACGACCTCGCGCTCGTACGCGGGGCCCAGTTCACGGGCCAGTTCGCGCGTCGAGCGGCCGATCAGTTGGGGGATCTCCTTGGCGTCGAAGTTGACGAGCCCGCGTGCGACGGCGCGGCCCGCGCTGTCGCACAGTTCGACCGGGTCACCGGCGACGAACTCGCCCTCGACCGCGGTGATCCCGGCCGGCAGCAGCGACTTCCGCCCCTGGACGACCGCGCGTACGGCGCCGTCGTCGAGGCTGAGCGAGCCCTGCGGGGTGGAGGCGTGCTGGAGCCAGAGCAGACGGTCGGCGGAGCGCCTGCCGGTGGAGTGGAAGTAGGTGCCCGTGTCCCGGCCGGCGAGGGCGTCGGCGGCGTGCACCGCGCTGGTCAGGACCACCGGGATACCGGCGGCGGCGGCGATCCGGGCGGCCTCCACCTTGGTGACCATGCCGCCGGTGCCGACGCCGGCCTTGCCCGCGCTGCCGATGTCGACGTGGGCGAGGTCCGCCGGGCCGCGCACCTCGGCGATCCGTGACGTACCGGGTTTGCCGGGGTCGCCGTCGTACACGCCGTCGATGTCGGACAGCAGCACGAGGAGGTCGGCCCGTACGAGGTGGGCGACGAGGGCGGCGAGGCGGTCGTTGTCGCCGAAGCGGATCTCGTCCGTGGCGACGGTGTCGTTCTCGTTGACGACCGGGAGGGCGCCCATCGCGAGGAGCTTGTCGAGGGTGCGCGAGGCGTTGCGGTGGTGGGCGCGGCGGCTGGTGTCGTCGGAGGTCAGGAGCACCTGGCCGACACGGATGCCGTGACGGGCGCAGGAGGCGGTGTAGCGGGCGATGAGGAGTCCCTGCCCGACGCTGGCGGCGGCCTGCTGACGGGCCAGGTCCTTGGGTCGCCGCCGCAGGCCCAGGGGGGCGAGGCCGGCGGCGATGGCACCGGAGGAGACGAGAACGATCTCCTTCTCACCGCCGCTGCGGCTGGTGGCGAGGACGTCGACGAGCGCGTCGACCCGGTCGGCGTCGAGGCCGCCGGCCGCCGTGGTCAACGACGAGGAACCCACCTTGACGACAATCCTGTGAGCCCCTGCGACGGCCTGCCTTGCCCCTGCCACCTGCGTTCTGTCCCCTCGGGTCGTCCGGCTGCGCTGACGCGCAATTTACGCGAACAGGAGCGAGGGTGTGCGTCGGTCCAGTGGGCGGACGGCGGATCTCACCGCCGTTCCGCACCTCCCGGCATCGCCCCCGGTGCCCCCAGCACCCGCGGGGACATCGGCGACACGAGCACGCACCGGAGCCCACCGACCCGATACGCCGCGCCCTTCCGGCCCGTGCACGCAGGGGCCGGGCCCCGCCGCTCGCCCCCCTCAGGTGCGCGCGGTCGCAGCCTGTCGCTTCTGCCCCGCGTTGCGTGTCTCGGCCTTCACCGCGAGGTCGGCCGTCGCGGTGTTGAACTGCTCGATGGACGGCGGCTCGTCGGGCCCGAGCAGATACCGCTTGAGTTCCGCCCGCTCACCGGCCAGCGGATCGGCCGCCGGGTCGCGCACCGCGGCCAGCAACTGCCCCAGTTCCGCGGCACTGTTGGAGAGGATCACGGCGGCTCGTACGGCGGTGTTCTGCCGCTTGAACTCCTCCGCGCCCAGCGCCGCCGAGTCCGACACGGCGTACGGCTTTCCGCTCGCGATGAAGTCCGAGACCACGCTGGAGATGTCGGAGACCATCGCGTCGGACACGTTGAAGCAGTCGTACAGCCGTGGCTCGGCGCCCGTGACGACCCGGTGCTCCCCGGCGCCGAACGAACGCCAGTACGCGTCGTTCCACTCGGTGCGCAGCTTCGCGATCTCCTCGTGCCGCTCCACGTCGACCACCCCGTCCCGGGTCGCCTCCGCCTCGTCGCCCTTCTCACCGGCGGGCCCGGCCAGCTCGGCGAGCCGCGCCTCGATCCGGGCCAGGTCGGCCTTTGCGCCCGTCTGTTCGCCGAGGTCGCCCAGGAAGCGCGGGTCGGCGGCCCGCTCCACGGCGGCCTTCTCGACGAGCGCGGTGATCCGCTCGTGCGCGGCCCTGGCCTCGTCGCTGCGGGTGCCGGTGAAGGGGTGTGGCTTGTACAGCACACGGACGGGCGGGTCGGCCGACACCAGCTCGCGCACGATGTTCTCACCGGCGAGCAGGAGGGAGGTGTTGCCGGGATCGTCGTCCCAGCCCTCCCAGGTGGGCGCGTACAGGACGGTCGGGACGCGGGCTCCCGGCGCCCCCAGCGACCCGCGGATGGGCGCCAGCTGGGGTCGCCCGACCTCGACGATGTCCTCGTCCCTGACCCCCACGTCGGCGATCGCGTACCGGTCGCGCCCGGCGCGCCCGGCGACCCACACCTCGTCGTAGGCCTTGCTGAACGGGTTCACGCTGGCGATCTTGTCGCTGTCGCCGTGCCCGATGAAGACGTGCTTCATGGTCGGTACGCGCAGCAGGTGGATGTTCTTGCCGACGTTCGCCGCGTAGAGCGCGACGTGGACCGTGCGCAGGTCGAGGTTCATCAGATGGATGCCGCCGGGCACACAGATGACGGGGACGGTCGTGGGCGCGAGGTTCTGCAGGATGACGCGTTCCCGCAGGACGATCAGCGGCCGGGTGTCCAGCTGCTCCATCGTCTCCAGCCACATGTTGACCTGGTACGCCGAGTCCTTGGAGCCGGAGAAGTACAGCACCGTCTGCGGCCGGTACTCGCGCAGCCACGCGTCCGTCGCCGCGAGGACCGTCTCCGCGACCGGCGGGATGCGGCGCCCACGGACGTAGGGCGCGAGGGCGACGACGTACAGGAACGCCAGTCCGAGGGTGACACCGACGCCGACCATGCCGAACACCGTCGAGCCGGTCTCGGTGGTGATGAGGATGCCGGTCAGCGCGGCCAGGTCGAGGTGGAGCATCTTCTCGGTGGAGCGGTCCAGCAGGAAGCGTGGTGGCGCGTCGGGGATGGGGATGCGCGAGGCCAGATCGACGTTGCGGGTGGCGACCGGCATCCGGCGGCGGTTGCGGATCAGGGTGATCAGGGCGCCGTGCGGGGCCTGGAAGCCGTAGAAGGCGATGAAGCAGGCGATCGCCGCGTAGAAGATCATGCTTCGGGAGAGGTCCGCGCGGGCCAGCAGCAACAGCACCAGCAGTTCCCGTACCAGGAACCGGATGGAGACTCCCGCCCGCACCTTGCTGAGGCGGTTGACCAGATAGCTGCCCCGGCGGTGGAGATAGTGGTCCGCCAGATAGGTCACTGCGGCGGCGACGGCGAAGGCGGGCACGCTCGGCAGGAGCGCGGCCAGCATGAGACAGGGGAAGCCCAGCATCATGAGGACCGCCGCGGCCAACTCGGCCGGGCTGCCCACCCGGGCGACGCGAATAGCAGTGGAGATCAAGGAGAACCTGTATCTGGGAAGGTCCCGGGAAAATCTGGGAATTGCTCGGGAAACACTCGGGAATTTGCTGGGTGACGGTCCGGCGGTTGTTGTGAATACGGTGTGGAATTTACGCCAGGTCGTCGTTCTGCCGGTCGAGGACGCCGGCGAGTGCCTGTTCGAATCCGGAAGCCCGGCCGGCCGCGGCTGTCGGGTCCTGCTGGCGGACGTCGATGACATGCCCGGTCAGCTCGGACAGCAGCACGTCCAGCGAGGTGCGGGCCACCGCCTCGGAGGACAGCAGCGAACCGGCGGGCTCCTGGCCGAAGGCCTTCGTGCGCATCGGCGTGGCCGTACGCTCCGGGTTGACGCAGTTGACGCGGACCCCGTCACCCGCCCATTCGTCCGACAGGGCCTGGGTGAGGTTCACCATCGCGGCCTTGGTGGAGGAGTAGAGGCTGTACTCGGCCCGGCCGCGCGTGTAGCTGCTGGAGGTGTAGAGCAGCAGCTGCCCCTTGGTCTCGGCGAGGTACTTGTAGGCCGAACGGGCGATCTGCACGGGGGCGAGGTAGTTGACCTTCAACGCTTCCTCGATGGTCGCGTTGTCGGTCTCGGCGAGCTTGCCGATGCGCAGCACGCCGGCCGTGTTGATGACGTAGTCGATGCGCCCGGTCTCGGAGTACGCCTTGGACAGCGCGTCGTCGACCTCCTCCGGGTTCTCGACGTGTGTGCCCGTGGTGGAGCGCCCGAGGGCGTACACCTTGGCGCCGTACCCCTCGGCCAGCTCGGCGATGTCCTTGCCGATGCCGTAGGACCCGCCGAAGACGACGAGCGTCCTGCCGGTGAGCAACTCCCGGTAGGCCTCCTCGCTCATCTGTTCCGGCGTGGCGGCGGAGGCGAGCTGGAAGAGCTTGTCGGCGATGAAGACGTCGACGGGCTGGGTGACCTTCATGTTGTACTCGTCGCCCGCGACGACATGGATCGGTACGTCCGGCAGATACCGGAGTACGACCGAACAGTCGTCCGTGGCCTGGAAGTTGGGGTCGCCGGCCGCGACCTCGTAGGCCCGGCGGATGGTCGACAGCTTGAACGCCTGGGGCGTCTGACCGCGCCGCAGCCGCGAGCGGTCGGGAATCTCGGTGATGAACTCACCGTCCTCGCCGTGCGTGCGCGTGACGATGATCGTGTCGGCGGAGGGAATGGCGACGTCGACGGCCTGGTAGCGCTCCAGGGCGATCACACAGTCGTCGATGACCCGCTGGGACAGCAGCGGCCGTACGGCGTCGTGGAACAGGACGTTGCGGTCCTCACCGTCGGCGAGCCCCTCCCCCAGGGCCTTGATGGCGGCCTCGGTGGTGTCGTTGCGCGTGGCACCGCCCTCGATGATCCGGGTGACCTTCTTGAATCCGGCCTTGGCGACGATCTTCTCGACGTCCGGCACATAGCCCGGGGCCATCAGGACGATGACGTCGTCGATCGAGTCCGCGTGCTCGAAGGTGCTGAGGGTGTGCTCGATGACCGCCTTGCCCGCGATCTTCAGCAACTGCTTCGGAATCGACAGACCCACCCGCTGACCGGTGCCGCCCGCGAGGACGACGGCGGTGGTGCGGGGCTTGGCTTTGTGCTGGGACACGGGCGACCTACCTCGGGGCAACAGAGAACCCTGAAATCGTCCCACCTGCCGTTACCGCAGTGCAAGGTGAGCGCCCTCCGTCGCATATCCGCGCGCAACCTGTCATTCACCGGAGATAATTTCGGTGATTCTGCTTACGGTCCGCCTACGGGCGACCGCAAGCCCTTTCACCAGCGCCGGTCAGACCTGCCGAACTCCCGGCTTTCCGGACTCCACACGCAGTTTGGCGAGAGTCCGGGAGGCAGAGGTGGGCTTGGTCACGGTGTCGACGACCCGGACCTGGGCGTCGATTCCGCCGCGCCGGATGTCGAAGAGGTGGTAGCCGCGGTGGTTGTCGATGACCTTCCAGTGCGGATTGTCACCCTTGAGCGGGTCCCACTGCTTATGGAAGGCGACCGGGTCCTGGTCCCCGGCGCTGGATATCGACGTACCGACGAACTCGGAGCCGACGACCGCCGAGCCGGGGTCGGCGAAGTCCCGCTTGAGATCGCTGATCATGGTGAGGTGCCGGTCGCCGGAGAGGACGACGGGGTTGCGCACGTTCGCGAACTCGGCGAGCAGGGCGTTGCGTTCGACCTGGTAGCCGTCCCAGGCGTCGTAGTACCAGAGCTTGCCGTCGCCGATCTTGAGGTCGGTCTCGGCCATCATGATCTGCGAGGCGATGAGATTCCACCGCGCCTGCGACCCGTGCAGGCTGTTGAGCAGCCACTGCTTCTGCGCGGCGCCGAGCATGGTCATCGCCGGGTCCTGGGCACCGGCCTGAGTGGTGGCCTGGTCGCTGCGGAACTGCCGGGTGTCGAGGATGTTGAGCCGCACGAGCCGCCCGAAGTCGAGCCGCCGGTGCATCCGTATGTGCGGCCCGTTGGGCACGGCTGTGGCGCGCACGGGCATGTGCTCGTAGTAGGCCTGGTAGGCCGCGGTGAGCCGCGCGGCGAACGCCTCGGGGGACTGCTTGTCGGGGTCCTGCGGCACGTCACCGGCGAAGTCGTTGTCCACCTCGTGGTCGTCGAAGGTGACGACGAAGGGCGCGGCGGCGTGCATCGCCTTGAGGTGCGGGTCGCTGTGGTACTGGGCGTACCGGTTGCGGTACTGGACGAGGCTGGTCGGCTCCCCGGTGCCCTCGTGCTGGCGTACGCCGGTGATCGCGGATGTGGACTCGTAGATGTAGTCGCCGACGAACACGACGACGTCCGGGTCCTGGGCGAGCATGTCGGCGTACGGAGTGAAGTAGCCGTGCTGCCAGTTCTGGCAGGAGGCGAGCGCGAGCCGCAGATGGCTGCCGGAGACGAGCGGCCGGGGAGCGGTACGGGTGCGCCCGACCGGAGAGAGCTGCCCACTGGTCCGGAACCGGTACCAGTAGTGGCGGTCCGGGAGCAGTCCCCGTACATCGGCGTGCACGCTGTGCCCCAACTCGGGCCGCGCCCAGGCGTATCCGCGCTTCACCTTGCGCCGGAACCGGGAGTCCTCGGAGATCTGCCACTCCACGACCACGGCCCGGTCGGGCATGCCGCCACCGTTGAGCGGGTCGGGAGCGAGCCGGGTCCACAGCACGACACCATCGGGCAGGGGATCCCCGGAGGCAACCCCGAGGCTGAACACCCCGGCGGGCAACGGGGTCTGCGCGGCCCGAGCGGTCCCGGCCAGCAGCAACTGCCCGGACGCGGCGGCCCCGACAGCGGCGGCCCCGACGGTCAGAAACCGGCGTCTACCGGGCGAAACGACACCGCTCATCGCTGAACTCCGTTGCGTGGGGGGCCCGTTGGACCTACGGAAGCTCCCACAACAGGATGAACAGGAGACCCCCGAGAAATGAATCAGGGGAGATCATAAGAAACCCCGCCCGCGCTACCGCAGGCGGGGTCGCCCCCACAGCCCGGCCGGCACCTTCAGCCCGTCCGGCGTTTGAGGACAAGGCCCGTTCAGGGCCGGAGGGGGGTCTGGGGGCACAGCCCCCAGGAACAGGATGGGACGGGTAGGGGCGGCGGGGGCGAAAACACCCCGCCCACCCCACCGCACCCTTTAGAACGGCTCGAAGTCGTCGAACTCCTTCTGCGCCTCGTCCCGCTCCGCCTGCTGATCCCGCCGCCGCTGCGCAGCAGGCCTCGGCACGTCAAGCCGGTGATCCTCCCCACGCCGCCCCAGCATCTCCGCCCCCGCCATGACCGTCGGCTCCCAGTCGAACACCACGGCGTTGTCCTCGGGACCGATGGCAACGCCGTCCCCGGCGCGGGCACCCGCCTTCATCAGCTTGTCCTCGACGCCCAGCCGGTTGAGCCGGTCCGCGAGATAACCGACCGCCTCGTCGTTGTTGAAGTCGGTCTGGCGCACCCAGCGCTCGGGCTTCTCGCCCCGCACGCGGAAGAGTCCGTCCTCCTCCTGGACGACGGTGAAGCCCGCGTCGTCGACGGCCTTCGGCCGGATGACGATCCGGGTCTCCTCCTCCTTGGGCTTGGCGGCCCGCGCCTGTCCGACGACCTCGGCGAGCGCGAACGACAGCTCCTTCAGCCCGATGTGGGCGACGGCGGACACCTCGTACACCCGGTATCCACGGGCCTCGAGCTCGGGCCGCACCATCTCGGCGAGGTCCAGACCGTCCGGCACGTCGATCTTGTTGAGGACCACGATGCGCGGCCGGTCCCCCAGCCCCCCGTACTGCTTCAGCTCCTCCTCGATCATGTCGAGGTCGGAGACGGGATCACGCTCGGACTCCAGCGTCGCCGTGTCCAGCACATGCACGAGCACACTGCACCGCTCCACGTGCCGCAGGAACTCCAGCCCGAGCCCCTTGCCCTGGCTGGCACCGGGAATGAGTCCAGGCACGTCAGCGATGGTGTAGACGGTGGCCCCAGCCGTAACGACACCCAGGTTGGGCACAAGCGTCGTGAACGGATAGTCGGCGATCTTCGGCTTGGCCGCGCTCAGCACCGAGATCAGCGAGGACTTGCCGGCACTCGGGTATCCCACCAGCGCCACGTCGGCGACGGTCTTCAGCTCCAGGACGATGTCCCGCAGCCCCCCGGGCACCCCGAGCAGCGCGAAGCCGGGCGCCTTGCGCCGGGCCGAGGACAGCGCGGCGTTGCCGAGCCCCCCGCGACCGCCCTCGGCGGCGACGTACGAGGTCCCGTGCCCGACCATGTCGGCGAGCACGTTGCCCTCCTTGTCGAGGACGACGGTCCCGTCCGGCACCGCCAGCACCAGGTCCTGCCCGTCCTTGCCCGACCGGTTGCCGCCCTCGCCGGGCTTGCCGCTGGTGGCCTTGCGGTGCGGGGAGTGGTGGTAGTCGAGCAGCGTGGTGACGGACTGGTCGACGGTGAGGATCACGTCACCGCCGTGTCCGCCGTTGCCGCCGTCGGGCCCGCCGAGCGGCTTGAACTTCTCACGGTGGACGGAGGCACAGCCGTGACCTCCGCTACCCGCGGCGACATGCAGCTCGACGCGGTCCACGAAGGTGGTCATGGGATGTGCCTCCAGTTACGTACGAAATTCTTCCGGCAGAAATCTCTGCACAGGTAAAACACGCGAAAGGCGGACCCGCTTCCCGAACGGGAAGTGAGGTCCGCCTCGCGAAAGAACCGATCAGGCGACCGGAACGATGTTCACGACCTTGCGTCCACGGTGGGTACCGAACTCCACCGCACCGGCGGCCAGCGCGAACAGCGTGTCGTCCTTGCCACGGCCGACGCTCGCGCCGGGGTGGAAGTGGGTGCCACGCTGGCGGACCAGGATCTCACCGGCGTTGACGACCTGACCGCCGAAGCGCTTCACGCCGAGCCGCTGAGCGTTGGAGTCGCGACCGTTCCGAGTGGACGATGCGCCCTTCTTGTGTGCCATGTCTCAGTCCCTACCCTTACTTCGCAGCCGCGGGGATCTCAGTGACCTTGATCGCCGTGTACTGCTGGCGGTGGCCCTGACGACGGCGGTAACCGGTCTTGTTCTTGTAGCGAAGGATGTCGATCTTGACGCCCTTGTGGTGGTCCACGATCTCGGCCTGAACCTTGATCCCGGCCAGCACCCAGGGGTCGCTGGTCACGGCGTCGCCGTCGACAACGAGCAGGGTCGAGAGCTCGACCGTGTCGCCAACCTTGGCAGTGGAAATCTTGTCAACCTCAACGATGTCGCCGACAGCAACCTTGTGCTGGCGACCACCGCTGCGCACGATGGCGTACACGCGGATCTCACTCTCTCACTCGGGACGGCACCCCCGCAGTCCAGCCGCCCGACAGAGGCGAACGGCCTCTCCCACCGCACCGAAATGCCCGGTGCTCAGGAGGATGAAGGTTTACGGGGATGTAGCGCGCCACGGACAAACTATGGACACGCCGACGCTCAAGATTACGGGCCCGACCTGAACGGGTCAAACCGAGCCCTGATCCCCCGCTCACGCGGTTCGCAAACCGTTCCTGTGGACTGAGCGGGAGTGGGTCCGTTCAGCCGCGCGCCCCGAACGGTCTTGGGCGAGCTGGTCCCCGGCGTACTCGACCCCGGGTGGCGACACGCATCGTGTGCGTGGTCCTTGCCCGGGAGGCCAGTTCCCTATGCGGCCTGGCCAGGTGGGTACGGCCAGGGGGCGGCGGGGAGGCCCTGAACCATCCTCTGGTGGAGCAGGGGCCCCGCACGCTGACGCCGTACCCGGTGTCCCAGGTCGCACGATCACGTTAACCCGAACAGCCCAGACCACCACAAGCCCGCACGCGAACGATCACACGATCGAGCTAATCCGGCCTTATATGCACTCCTTGGCGAGCAGCTCCAACCCCCCGACAACGACGGCGGCCCGCCCGGAGAAACCCGAACGGACCGCCGTACCACTGCGCTCGCACTACCGCCGACTCAGGACGTCAGTCCTCCGTGGCCGCCGAGACGGACGCCTCGGCCGACTGCTCGGTCGCGGCAGCCGTCCTCTTCGACACCGTCTTCTTCGCCGTGACCTTCTTGGCGGCCGTCGTCGTCTTCTTGGCGGCCGTCTTCTTCACCGCCGCGGTCTTCTTCACAGCAGCCTTCTTGGCCGTGGTCGCCTTCTTGGCAGCGGTCTTGCGCGCCGTCTTCTTTGCGGGAACCACGTCCTCGGCCGCGGCCTCGTCAGCGGGCGACGAAGGCTCGGTGACCGCCGCCGGGACGACCATGACGGCCGCCTCCGCGGAGGAGGTGGGCGCGGTGGCCTTGCGCACGGCACGTCGCCGCGGCCGGGCCGGAGCGGCGCTGTCGGTCACCGGGGCCACGGAGGTGTCCACGGCCACGGGAGCCTCGACCGGAGCCGGAGCCGCCACGGGCTCCGCGACCGTCTCGACGACGGCCGTCACCACGGTCGCGGCAGCGGCCTCGTCGGCCGCCTTGGGCGAACCGGCCGGCGCCGACACCTTGCGGGTGGCCCGCCGACGCGTACGGCCCTTGGGAGCCGCGTCGTCCTGCACCGCGACCGGCGTCTCGGCGACCGGCACCTCGACCACCGGGTCCTCGACAGCCACGGGCTCGGCGTGAGCCACAGCCTCGGGAACCACGACCGGCGCCGCCTCCGGCACCAGGTCCGCTTCCACCGGAGCCTCGGCCACGAGGGACTCGGCCGTTACCGCATCCGAGCCACGCCCCTGCGACGAACGCCCGTCACGGCGGGCCTCCGCCCGCGGCGCCCCGGCCGGAGCCGAGGCCCGCCTGCCGGCCCGTCGCCTCGAACGGCCACCGCGGCCTGCCGCGGCCTCCGCCTCGGCGGCGCTGCTGTACAGCTCCTCGTCGGGCACGAAGACGGGCGCCGACAGCGCGACCGGCGCCGCGACCTCGGCGGCGACCTCCGCCTCGGTCTCCTCGAAGGCGTCAGTCTCGTCCTCGGCCCCGTCGACCAGCACGTCGTGCTCGTGGGTGTGCTCGCTGTCGGCGCCGCCACGGCCGCGCTTCCTGCGCTTGCCGCCGCCTCCGGCGGAGGTCGGCTGCTCCATGTGCACGATGACACCGCGGCCGTTGCAGTGGACGCAGGTCTCGGAGAACGACTCCAGGAGACCCTGGCCGACCCGCTTACGGGTCATCTGCACGAGCCCCAGCGACGTGACCTCGGCCACCTGGTGCTTCGTACGGTCACGGCCCAGGCACTCCAGCAGACGCCGCAGCACCAGATCCCGGTTCGACTCCAGGACCATGTCGATGAAGTCGATGACGACGATGCCGCCGAGGTCGCGCAGCCGCAGCTGGCGCACGATCTCCTCGGCCGCCTCCAGGTTGTTCCTGGTGACCGTCTCCTCCAGGTTGCCGCCCTGGCCGGTGAACTTGCCGGTGTTGACGTCGACGACGATCATCGCCTCGGTCTTGTCGATCACCAGCGAACCGCCACTGGGCAGCCACACCTTGCGGTCGAGCGCCTTGGCGAGCTGCTCGTCGATGCGGTACGTCGCGAAGACGTCGACCTCGGAGGTCCACTTCGACAGCCGGTCCGTCAGGTCCGGGGCCACGTGGGAGACGTACCCGTGGATGGTCTGCCAGGCCTCGTCACCGCTGACGATGACCTTGGTGAAGTCCTCGTTGAAGATGTCGCGCACGACGCGGACGGTCATGTCCGGCTCGCCGTACAGCAGGGTCGGCGCGTTGCCGCCCTTCGACTTCTTCTCGATGTCCTCCCACTGCGCCTGGAGCCGCTCCACGTCACGGCGCAGCTCGTCCTCGCTCGCGCCCTCGGCGGCGGTGCGCACGATGACGCCCGCGTCCTCGGGGACGATCTTCTTGAGGATGGTCTTCAGACGCGCGCGCTCGGTGTCGGGCAGCTTGCGGCTGATGCCGGTCATCGACCCCTCGGGGACGTAGACCAGGTAGCGGCCCGGGAGCGAGACCTGGCTCGTCAGACGGGCGCCCTTGTGGCCGATCGGGTCCTTCGTGACCTGCACGAGCACCGACTGGCCGGACTTCAGCGCGCTCTCGATGCGCCGCGGCCCGTGGGCCATCCCCAGCGCCTCGAAGTTGACCTCACCGGCGTACAGGACGGCGTTGCGCCCCTTGCCGATGTCGATGAACGCGGCCTCCATGGAGGGCAGCACGTTCTGGACCTTGCCCAGGTAGACGTTGCCGACGTACGAGGTCGACTGCTCCTTGTTGACGTAGTGCTCGACGAGCACGTTGTCCTCAAGGACACCGATCTGCGTACGGTCGCCGTACTGGCGTACGACCATCACGCGTTCGACGGCCTCGCGGCGGGCCAGGAACTCGGCCTCGGTGATGATCGGAACGCGTCGGCGTCCCTGCTCACGGCCTTCCCGGCGGCGCTGCTTCTTGGCCTCCAGGCGCGTCGAGCCCTTGATGGACTGCACCTCGTCGCTCGGGTGCTCGTCCCTCTTGGGGCGCGGCTCACGGACCTTGACGATCGTGCGCTCGGGATCGCTGTCACCCAGCACCGGCTCGCTCTCGCCGGAGGAGTCACCGGCACGACGACGCCGACGGCGCCGACGACGGCTGCTGGCGGAACCGGAACCGCCCGGCTCGTCGCGCTCGTCCTCCTCGGCGTCCTCGTCCACCTGGTCGGCGGTGTCCGCAGCGTCCTCGTCGCCCCGCGCGGCCTGCTCGGCGGCGTAGTCGTCGTCACCGGACTCGCCCTCGGAGTCGGCGGACTCACCACGGCGCCTACGACGGCCACCGCGGCGGCGGCGCCGACGCGAACCGGGGCCTTCCTCGTCGCCGTCGTCGTCCGGGTCGACGCCGTCCTCGGCGGACTCGTCGACCTCGTCGACACTCTCCGTGTACTCCGGGTACACCGGCTCCTCGACCACGACGGGCGCGGCGGCCACGGGCTCCTCGTCGCCACCGCGACGACGGCGCCGACGGCGCGGGGCGTGCTCCTCGACGGCCTCGGCGATCGGAGCGGCCTCGACGACCTCTTCCTCGACCGCGATTTCCTCAACGTCTTCGACCGCCTCGGCGGCAGCCGCCGCGGCGGCCCGCTCGGGCGTCTGGAACATCGGCTCGGTGAAGACGGGCGCCTGGAACACGGCGACCGCGGGACGCGCGGGACGCCGTCCACCCTCGCTCTCGCCGTTCGTGACGGCGGGCGCGGGCGCGGAGAACCCGACAGCGGCCTTGCGGGCGACGCGACGACGCCCACGACGCGGCGCGGCGTCCTCAGCGGCGGGCTCGGCCTCGGGCTGGGCCTCCACCTCGGCCGGGGCCTCGGCGACTGCTGCGGGCGCCTCCACTACGGGCGCCTCTGCCACGGGAGCTTCCGGGGCTGCCGCCTCGGTCTCGACGGCGGCGGGCGCGGAGACGCGCCGGGTGGCCCGACGACGGGCACGCGGAGCGGGCGCTGCCTCCTCCACGACGGAGGGCGCCTCGACGGCCGCGCTCTCCTCGTCATTCTTCTCGCCCTGCTCGCCGCTCTCCTCGGCAGTCGGGGCGGATACGGCGGTCACGGCCGGTTCGTCGACGGCGGCCTTGGCGGGCGCACCGGCGGGCGCGGACGCGCGCCGGGTGGCACGTCGACGCGCACGAGGAGCGGGCGCGGCCTCTTCCTCGGCGGCTCGCTCGGTCTCGGCGGCCGGATCGGCCACGGCGACCTGGTCGACCTCTGCGGCCGGTATGGCCGGCGCGGTGGTCTCGGCCGCGACGGCGGCCTCGGTTCCGGCGACAGGCGGTCCCGCGGGGCGGGACGCGGCGCGGCGCCGACGGCGCGGCGGCAGTGTGTCGCTGGGGGTGTCGTGTGCGGAACCCTCGGTGGGCTCCGAAGCGGGTTCGGTCGGTTCGAGCATGCGGGCAGTTCTCCCGTCAGGCTCCCGGGCGCCGCACCTGGTCCGGCTTGGGTGCCGGTGACGTCCGCGGCTCGCGCAGTGCGCGGTGCCGCCGTCCGGGGCGCGGGCGCCGCACGGGAGCTCTCTGTGTCCTGTCTCGCCGGTTCCGTACGCCATGTTGCGTACGGCCTGGCGAAAGTCTTGTGGTCGGTGCGCTGCCCGACCCAGGTGGCTCCCGAGTCCGAGGGCGACGCTACGACGTTCGTCCCTTCGCGGGACCTTCCTTACGCCGGTGCCTGCGACGCGGCGGCAGTCGAAGTGGCCTTGGAGAGGGCCACCGCTGCCTCGCGGTCGGGCGCGAGCGGGTCGGTCACCGTGCCGGTCTCTTCATCGAACAGCCCCTGCGCCAGCCTGGTCACCTCAGCGGGGACCGGCGGCGCGAGGTCGGCCACGGCGCGAAGACCGGACAGGACGTCGTCGGGTCGAACAGCAGGCGTCACGTGCCGAACAACCAGCCGCAGTATCGCACAGGGCTGGTCGGTCGGCCTATCAGCCTGTGGACTGTTCGTCTCAAAATGAGTTTCGACACGTGCCGCAACGCCTGCTTCGCGTACCTCGAGGTGCGCGACCGACCCTCGGGCGTCGAAGGTCCGCATGCCGTTCTTGGCGAGGCGCTGGACCTCGACGGTCTCGGCGGCGTTGAAGGTGTCGACGGCGCGGCGCGCGTCGTCGGGCGCCACACCCTCCAGTCGCAGCTCCCATACGGAAGCCGTGAGCCGGTCGGCGAGCCCGGAGGTCCGGGCCTCGACCGCGTCGACGATGTCGAGGCCGGTGGGCAGCGACTCGTCGAGCAGCTCAAGCAGCTTGCCGGGATCGCGCGCTTCGGTGAGCGCGATCTCCAGGTACTCCGCCTCACTGCCCGTGCCGGTGGGTGCGGCATTGGCGTACGACACCTTCGGATGCGGCGTGAACCCCGCCGAGTAGGCCATCGGCACCTCGGCACGGCGCAGCGCACGCTCGAAAGCGCGCTGGAAGTCACGGTGGCTGGTGAACCGGAGGCGGCCACGCTTGGTGTAGCGCAGTCGGATGCGCTGCACCGCGAGTGCGGGCGGCGGGCCTTCGGGCTGTCGCTTGCCCAGTGTCGTTCAGTCCTTCGTGAGTGCGGTCGTACTGCTACCTAGAGTACGTCCGTCGGCGCTTCCTGGTTCCCGCCGGGGCGCGGGGACCTCCTGCGGGCGTTCCTCCCTCGACTCCCCGAAGAGCATCCGCCGGAAGTCTGCGCGCGCCTGCCGTGCCGAGTCGCGCGCCGTGGCCAGCGCCTGCCGGGTGACCCGGCCCACACCGCGCGCGGCCTCGGCGGCGGGCCGCAGCACGGCGTCCCGGACGAAATGGCCGACGGGCGTCAGCACCACCTGGTACGCCCAGCGCACGGGTTCCACGAAGATCCACCGAAGGAGGGTCCCCAGGAACCGTCCGACAACGAGCGAGATGTGGCCGGCGATGCGCCAGGCATGCCCGAGCGCGGTCCCGATCTCGCGCCCGACCACGACGAGGGCGCGCCCGAGAGGTGCCAGGACCCAGCGCCACAGGGCGAGCGCGGGCAGCACGAGGAGCAGCCGCAGCACCCAGCTGAGAACGAACCCGATCCCCATGAACCCCATGGCCACGAGCCACTGAAGCCCCCGGGCACACCAGGCGATCGCCCTGCCGACCGGCGTGAGGACCCACTCGTACAGCCACTTCGCGGGTACGACGACCAGATACCGCCCGAGCCACGCGACCACGGCGTACAGGCCGAGCCCGACGGCCGCGATGCCCGCCCCGATCCCCCTGAGCGCCCACAGCAGCCCGTGCCCGCCGGGCGTGAGCACGCGCGCGTACACCCACGCGAACCCTGCGCCGATCCCCCGGAACACCCACAGCACGCCGTGCCCCACAGGCGTGAGCACGCGCGCGTAGACCCACACGAACCCGGCGCCGATCCCCCGGAACACCCAGACGATCCCCTGCCCCAGAGGCGTCAGCACATGCCGGAAGAGCCACACCAGCGGCACGACGACGAGCACCTTCCCGAGCCACCCGAGCGCTGTACCCAGGGGCACTACGACGTACCGCCACAGCCCGACGAACGGCCAGATCAGGACGGCCCGCGCGACCCAGCCCAGCGCCCGCCCGAGGGGCCGCAGCACCGCGTCCGTGAGGAGACGCCCGCCGGCGACCAGCGCGTCCCACGCCATCCGTACCGGAACGACCAGCACAAGCACGACGATCCGCACAGGGAGGCGAATCGCAACGACGAGACACCCTTCGGGCTGCCGCTCGGGCCGCCGTGCCTCGGCGGCCGGTTTCTCCAGATCCATACCGAGGTAGACGCGCCAACCCCCCGTCCGGATGCGGCGTACCCGAAAAGTGACCAGGACGAGGGACATCGGCCGTAAACATACGACTTTGGCCCTGCCAGAATGCGTGGATGCCGAACGCACCGAGCGCGCTGAGCAGGTTGAACGGACTGAACGGGTTGAACGGGCTGGCCCAGTACTGCGCTTCGATCATCGAGGAGCACCAGTGCCCCTCGGTCTCGACGGCGGTCGTGGAGCATGGCGAAGTGGTCCTGGCCGAGGCACACGGCCTCGCGGACATCGCCTCGGACCGCCCGGCCATCCCCGATACGGCCTACGCCCTCGCCTCGATCACCAAGCCGATGACGGCGACGGCGATCTGCGTCGCGGCCGACCAGGGCCTGCTGGACCTGGACGCCCCCGTCTCCGCGTTCACAGCGCGCGATCAGGGATGGCCCGCCCCGACCGTCCGCCAACTCCTCCGGCACCGCGGCGGGTTCGGCGCCCACTACGACTTCCACTACGGCGACCCCGGGGACGCCGAACGGATCGACGCGGCCCCCTACGCGATCCCGCACCGCGCCCCGGACACCGCCTTCGAGTACGCCAACCTCGGCTACCGAGCCCTGGGTCATCTGCTGGAGGAGGCGACGGGCCAAGGCCTCGCGGACTTCGTACGGGAGCAGGTGTTCGAGCCGCTGGGTCTCTCCGCCCTCCACCTGGGCCCCGCCTACCCGGGTCCGGCTCCCTGGGCGACGCGCTACACGACCGACGGCCGCGCCTACCCGCCGTACTGCGACACCAGTCACCCTGGCGCGACCCTCGGCTGGGCCCCGGCCGCCCAACTGGCGCTCTTCGCCCAGTCGTACGACCGGCTGCTGAAACCGGAGACGGCCGCCGCCGTCCGCGAGGCCCGACCGGTCAATCCGGGCCTCGGATACGGGCTCGGGTGGTGCCTCTCACGCGGTGCCGGCCCGCTGGTGCAGAGCCACGGTGGCGGCATGGGCGGAGTGGCGGCGATCGTCGTGACCGTGCCCGAGCAGCGTCTTTCGGTGTCGGTACTGACCAACAGCACCGACAAGACGGCCCGCGACCGGATCACCCACCACATCCTCGAAACCCTCGTCCCCGGCTTCGCACCCGAGTCGATATCCCCCTTCACCGCCGACCCGGCGCGCCCTGCGAACCTCCCGGCAACCGACTGGCACGGCTCGATCAGCACCCCCGAGGGCGACATCCCGGTGTCGCTGACCCTCATCCCCGAGGACGACCGGGCCCGTCTGCACCTGAACGGCCAGAGCGCCGAATCCCCGGCGAGCGCGTCGCGGACCTATGCCCTCCAGGCGACCTTCCCTCTGCAACTCCCCACGGCGGACGCCCGGATCAACAGCCCGGCCCTGTCGCTCCACCTCCGCCTCCACCACGACGACGGCAGCCTCAGAGGCGTGGCACGGGCCCACAAGCCCGGTGGTGACACGCAAGGCCTGCTGGGCAACCTCCTCACGCACCCGTGCCAACTGAGCTCCCACCCGGAGGGGTGATCGGGGTGTACCGGGACCTGGCGATGCCGTCGACGGCCGTCGAGCACGGTCCCTTCTCTTTCTATGTAGCCCATCCGAATGTACGGATTAGTCCTATGCGTTGATAAACGCACGCCTTACCGAACTTATTACCGCTTCACGTATCGCACTCAGGTCAGGCTCGCGCTCAGGTTCGAGCCATCACCCGAACCGGTTGAAGCAGGTCAAGACAGGTCAAGGCAAGTCGACGCAAGGAGCACCTCCATGAGTCCTGAGTACAGGACGCGTTCGCTTCTCGGGCCACTGGCGCGGGACGGGTTCAAGAAGGCCGGAATGCTGGCCTCGCTCACCCTGGTCCTGGCGACCGGCGTGGTCGGCCCCGCCGCCGCGACAGCGCGCAGCGTGACCGATCACGAGGCCACGACAAGACTCTCCGGCGGAAACGACAAATGTAAGAAGCAGAGCAAACCCCACAAGTCGAACAAGAACGAGTGCAAGGGCGCCACAGGGGCGACCGGGCCGAAGGGCGCGACCGGCGCCACGGGCGCCACCGGGGCAACAGGCGCCACCGGGACGGGTGCGACCGGGGCAACGGGCTCGACCGGAGCCACGGGACCCTCCGGAGGCGAAGCGGGCGCCACCGGTGCTACTGGAGCTACGGGCGCCACCGGGGCAACGGGCGCCACGGGGGTGTGCGCCGACATCGACGCCTTCCACCCCCAGGGCAACCTGGAGTTCCGGGTCGCGCTGGCCGCAGGACGGACGTACGCGGGCATCCGCGACTACAGCGGGAACAACCCCAACCCCTCCTTCCTGTGGACCGATCTCACCGCCCACCCCGGCTACCCGGCGGGCGGCACAGACGCACAGGGACGCCCCATCGGCACCCCCTGCGGGGTCGCCATCGCCGAGCACCAGACCTCGCTCGGCGTCAGGTTCGACGTCATCACCGACACCGGGCGTGTCTACGAGACCAGGTGCAACGAGGTCAACTCCACCAACCCGGCCACGCTGAACTGCAACGACGCCAACGGCAATCCCTACCCCTGGAGCCAGGTGACACTGCAGCCCGTCACCGGCGCCTCCAACGGCGGTGCCCCGGCGGGATGACCGGCCCCCGGTGACGCCCGGCCCGAGCTCCCTCCCCGCCCGGAGGGAACTCGGGCCGTCAGCGTTCCCCCCTGCGTACGAGCAGGCTCACGGTCATCCCCGTCACCGACTCGCTCGTGGACACGTCGTACCGGCTCCGCAGCGCGTTCGCCTGCGCCTGATCGATCGCGTCGAAGGGGAGGTCGGGTCCCTGGGTCACCAGCCAGAGCCGCCGCTCCCGGTCGAGACAGAGATCCGGAACGGCACACTGCAGCGGGTAGAGGTCATCGATCCCGACGGGGTCCTCGGCCAGGAACACGTCCCGCATCCTCAGTGCGCGGGGCAGGTAGTACTGCACCCCGCCGTCCAGCTTCCACGTGTTCTCGCGGTCGTAGACGACGGCGTCTCCGGGCCGGTGGTGCTGTCTGATCACATCGGCCGCCGCCGCGTAGTCGAGGGGCACGGGCACGTCGTGCTCGAACGGCTGCCGCATCTGCTTCTGGTCGGGCAGCACGAGCACGACCAGCGTCGCCAGCAGCACGGCAGTGGCCTTCCGGGAACGGGAGACCGCGTCGAGGCCCGCGCCGGCCAGGAGAGCCCAGGCAGGCAGCGTGAACAGGACGTAGACGAGGCGGAAGTACGAGACCTCGCCGTGCGAGGCGAGCCAGACCAGGACGGGCGGCACAAGCGCCCAGACGCCGCACAGCAACAGGGGCACCCTGCGTGGCGAGCGGGCCAGCAGCGCGAGCGTCACCAACACCCCGGCGCACAGGGTGGAGGCGAACACGTCACGCACGAGGGACAGCAGCGCCCAGCCGTCGGGTTCCGGAACCCAGTACAGCTGCCGTCGGGCCTGTGAACGGCCGAGCAGGGCGACCGGTGTGACACAGGCGGCGGTGGCCAGGAAAGCGAGGGCGGACTTCCACCACAGGGAGCGGTTCTGCCGCGCATGGGCCACGAACACACAGACATGGGCGAGCACGACGGACAGCGCGATCAGGTGGAGAAGTCCGACGAAGGTCAGCGTGAGCGAGTACGCGGCCCATCGCCAGGGGCTGCGGGGATCGTCCAGCACCCGGAGCAGCAGCAGCGACGCGAGGGCGACGGCGAGCACCACCAGAGCGTAGCTGCGGGCTTCCTGGCCATAACGGCTCACCGCCGGCACCACCGCGAAGAGAATTCCGGCGCACATTCCCGCGCGGTATCCGAAGAGCCGGTTACCGATGAGGCTCACCACGGATGCCGCCCCAGCCATGGACAATACGGTGGGGAGTCGCAGGGAAAAAACGGAATCACCGAAGATCCCCACCCACGTGTGCATCAGCAGATAATACGCGCCGTGCACGGCGTCGACATTCTGGAGAGTGGCGAGGATCTGGCCGGTGCCACGGTTCACCATGTCCCAGGTGACCAGCTCGTCGCGGCCGAGCAGAGGGTCCGTCATACCGCAGCCGAGCAGGCCCACGGCGAGAACGAACGGCCACAGCCAGAGCCCCGGCCGACGGTTTCCGGGATCGGCCGGCTCAGCCGTCCGGGTTTCTTCGCGTGGAAGGGGAAGCGGCGCGGTGAATACCATGAAAATCTCCCATGCCGTGCAGCAGGACCGCCCACTTATACCGGTGGCGGTTCTTGCACGGGGTTCTGCAACTCACTAAATTCAAAAGTCATGAAAACGGTCTGCCTCAATATGATCGTCAAGAACGAGGCTCATGTGATTCGCCGCTGTCTCGAATCCGTGCGTCCCCTTGTCAACACATGGGTGATCCTCGATACGGGCTCTACCGACGGCACCCAGGACGTCATCCGTGAAACTCTCGCCGACCTGCCCGGCGTACTGCACGAGAGCCCCTGGAAGGGCTTCGACCTGAGCCGCACCGAGGCCATCGACCTGGCCCGGGACCGCGCGGACTACCTCCTCTTCATCGACGCGGACGACGTGATGGAGACCGGCCCCGGGTTCGCGATGCCGGAACCGACCCACGACTGCTACGACTTCGAGGTGCGCCACGGCCCCGTCGTCCACTGGCGCCCGACGATGGTGTCGACCCGCCTCCCCTGGCGGTACGTCGGAGTACTGCACGAGTACCTGGAGTGCGGCACGACCTTCAGCCGGGCGACCTTCGAGGGCGCGCGCATGGTCATCATGGGCGGCGGCGGACGCCTCCAGGGCAGCCAACGGAAGAAGTACCTGCGCGACGCCGCCGTCCTCAAGGAAGGGCTCGCCAAGGAACCGGGCAACGCCCGCTACGCCTTCTACCTGGCGCAGAGCTGGCGCGACGCCGACGAACCCGCGAAAGCACTCGCCGCGTACGACCGGCGTGCGGCCATGGGCGGCTTCGAGGAGGAGGCGTTCTGCGCGCGCCTGTACGCGGCGCGGCTCGCCTCGGCGACCAGACGCCGGATGCCCGAGGTCACGGCCCGGTTCCTGGACGCGCACGAGTACCGCCCCACCCGCGCCGAACCGCTGGGCGAGCTCGCACACCTGTACAGGGTGAACGGAGAGCGCTGGCCGCTCGCCTACATGTTCGCGCGACGCGCGGCGGAGATCCCGCGCCCGAGCGACATCCTGTTCGTCGAGGACGGCTGGTACGACTGGCGGGCGCTGGACGAGCTGGCCGTGTCGTCGTACTGGATGGGCGAGTACCGCGAATCACTGGAGTGCTGCGAAAAGCTGCTGGACGGAAAGGCGCTCCCCGAAGACCACCGCCAACGAACCCTCGCGAACAGGGACTTCGCCCGCGCCAAGCTGCGCAAGAACACCACCCCGGCCGCCAGGACCCACCACCTCACGACCTGACCCCCTGCCAGGCCCGGGGGCCTGGCAGGCAGCCGCTTCCGCCTCGCTGCCCCCGTTATCTTCTTCGCGGTCCTGCAAGAGGGCCGCTGGCCTCCGGGTCCGGCATGACTGTTCCCCCCTGTCGAACGAATGACCTGGGGGGTGGTGT
>NZ_JARAZV010000030.1:0-105375 GCF_033795085.1 Streptomyces sp. AK08-02 | reverse complement strand
ATCGCTACTCGCTACGACAAGACCGCCGAGTCCTACCAAGCCGCCGTCACCCTCGCATCGCTCCTGATGTGGGCGTGACATTTGAAGACAACTCCTAGGGGGCCCTACGGGGCCCATTTTTGCGCTCGGGTTCTTAGCAAGTGGCGTTCTTGTTCGTTCTGGGTCAGTTCTGACGCTCTTCGGAATTCTGCTGCTGCCTCCTTTGTGCGGCCCAGGCGGAGGAGGAGGTCGCCTCTCACGCTGGGGAGCAAGTGGTAGTCCCGCAGGGCCGGTTCGGCTGTCAGGGTGTCGATGATCCGGAGGGCGGCGGCCGGGCCCTCGGCCATCGAGACCGCCACCGCTCGGTTCAACTCCACCACCGGGGACGGGGACCGTACGGCCAGGGCCGCGTACAGGGCGGCGATGCGGGGCCAGTCCGTGGCGTCGTAGGAGTCGGCGTGGGCGTGGCAGGCGGCGATGGTGGCCTGGAGGACGTACGGGCCCGGGCCCGACGTGGTGGTCGTGGCGCCGGTCGCTTCCGCTCGGGCCAGGGCTGTGAAGCCGCGGGCGATCAGCATGCGGTTCCAGCGGGAACGGTTCTGGTCCCTGAGGAGCACCGGCTCGCCGGTCGGGCCCGTGCGGGCCGCCGATCGGGACGCCTGTAGCTCCAACAGGGCCGTCAACGCGTGCACTTCGGGTTCCTTGGGCATCAGGGCCGACAGCACGCGGGCGAGGCGCAGGGCGTCCTCGCAGAGGGCGGGGCGAAGCCAGTCGTCGCCGGCTGTGGCCGCGTAACCCTCGTTGAAGATCAGGTAGATGACCTCCAGCACCGAGCCGAGTCGGGCCTCGCGCTGTGGGCCGTACGGGACCTCGAAGGCGACGTTCTTCGTCGCGAGGGTTCGTTTGGCGCGGACGATGCGCTGGGCGACCGTCGCCTCGGGGACCAGGAAGGCGCGGGCGATCTCGGGGGTGGTCAGGCCGCCGAGGAGACGGAGGGTGAGGGCGATACGGGCCTCGGCGGACAGGACCGGGTGGCAGGCGGTGAAGACGAGGCGCAGCAGGTCGTCGTCGATGTCGTCGGGGGCGGATGGCTCCACCGGCAGGACGGTCGTCTCCAGGGTTCGGCCGATCTCCGTCAGTTTGCGGGCGTACGTCTCTCGGCGGCGGACCAGGTCGACGGCGCGGTGCTTGGCGGTGGCCATCAGCCAGGCGCCCGGGTTGTCGGGGACGCCGTCTCGGGGCCACTGTTCGAGAGCGGCGACCAGGGCGTCCTGGGCCAGTTCCTCGGCGATTCCTATGTCCCGGACGGTGCGGGTGACGGCCGCGATGATGCGGGGGGACTCGAGGCGGAAGACCGTCTCTACGGATCGCTCGGTCATGGAGTCGGAGTCGGAGGTGGGCTGCTGGGTCACAGCCCACCATCAGACACCGTCGGCGACGATCGGCCAAGGAAGCCGGGAGTGCGGGCAGCGCGGGGAACGCGGCGAGCAGAGCGGCTTCGCTCAGCCCTCCGCGATCTCCCGTACCTCGCAGGTGACCGTCCAGTGCTCCTCGTGGACCTTCAGGAAGCGCTTGGTCCACTCCAGGGCCTCGGCCTTGTCCTTGCACTGCATGATCGCGTAGCCGCCGACGATCTCCTTGGACTCGGTGAAGGGGCCGTCGGTGACGGAGAGTTTGCCGTCCTGCCAGTGCACACGGGTGCCCTGCGCGGTGGGGGTGAGGCCGGCCGTGTCGAGCATCACGCCGGCCTTGGTGATCTCCTCGATCAGCTCGCCCATGCGCTGCATCAGCTCGGGACTGGGGCCCTCGGCGGGGGCGGTGGCTTCGTCGATCTTCACGAGGGAGAGGTAGCGGGGCATCGGGTTCCTCCTTGGGCGGGGCCCGGTTCCTTCCGGGCTCTCACCTGTGCGTCGAACGGGGAGGACCGGGATCGACACGGCTGCGGAAATTTCTTCGGGAAATTTTCCCGGAAGGCGTTTCCGCAGGTCAGAGGCGCCCCATCAACGCAAGGTCGCCCACAGGTCCGCCGCCTCCGGTTCCTGGGCGACCACCCGGTTGGCGTCGGACGCCGCCGTCACCACCGGCATCGTCACCGTCGTCAACTGGTCCGCCGACAGGCCCTGCACGCTCTCGCCCAGGCTCATCAGCTCGCTGAGCGAGTTCAGGCCGGTGTCCGTGGTCAGACTGGCCGTGGCCACGTCGGCGACCTTGTACAGCTTGGTCGGGCTGGTCAGCAGGTTCGTCGAGGAGATCTGCTGGAGGAGGGCCTTGACCAGGGTCTGCTGGAGGCCTATTCGGCCCAGGTCGCTGCCGTCGCCGATGCCGTGTCTGGTGCGGGCGAGAGCGAGGGCCTTGGTGCCGTCGAGGTGGTGTTCGCCCGCCTTCAGGTCGAGGTGGCTGTCCTCGTCGTGGATGTCCTCGGTCGTGGTGACCGTCACTCCGCCCAACGCGTCCACCAGGTCGGCGAAGCCGGCGAAGTCGACCTCCAGGTAGTGGTCCATGCGGACGTTCGTCATCGCCTCCACGGTCTTGACCGCGCAGACCGGGCCACCGACCGAGTACGCCGTGTTGAACATGACGCCGTACGCCTCCGCCGTCGAACCCCCGTCCGACAGAGGGCAGGAGGGGCGCGTGACCAGCGTGTCGCGCGGGATGCTCACGATCGTCGCCTTCGTGCGGCCCGCGTCCAGGTGGACGACCATCGCCGTGTCGGACCGCGCGCCCTCGCTGCTGCCGCCACCGAGCGCCTGGTTCCGCTTGCCGCTGCGCGAGTCCGAGCCCAGGACCAGGATGTTCAGCGCCTCGCTCGGCAGGGGTGTCGCCGAGGCGGACACCCCTGCCGAGGGCAGCGACTTCGTCTTCGCCGGGCGGTTGTCGCCCAGCGCGCTGTCGATGTCGACGCTCTTGATGTTGTCGTTCAGATGCCAGTAGGCGTAACCGGCGCCCCCGGCGGCGAGCACCAGGGTGCCGGCCAGGGTGAAACCGACGGCCTTCAGCCAGCGCGACGACCGTCGGCCCGGCTGCCGGCCCACCTGTCTTTCCGCGCCCCCGTCGTCGCCCGACGTCTGTTCCTCGTCTCCCGTCACAGGGAGGAACGTACGTCCGAATTATTACGCGCAGGGGCGCATGCCCGGCATTCTTCGGAAAATCTCACACTTCTCAGGTCGGGATCACCCTTCGACCTGGGCCTCAGCCCAGCGTGACCGTCGGTACGGCGTTGCTCCCGCTCCAGGTCCCGTTGAAGCCGAAACTCACCGAGCCGCCGCTCGGCACCGGCCCGTTGTAGGAGGCGTTCACGCAGGTCACCGCCGCCCCCGCCTGGGTGCAGGTCGCGTTCCAGGCCTGCGTGATCTGCTGACCCGCGCCGTACGTCCAGCTCACCTTCCACGACGACAGCGAGCGGCCCGCGGAACAGGCGATCGTCACCTGCCCGGTGAACCCGGTGTTCCACTGGCTCGGGATGCTGTACGTCGCCGTGCAGCCCTCCGTCGACGGGGTGCCGCCGAACGACTGGGCGATGGCGTAGTACGCCGGTTTCGGGGCGAAGCTCTCGGTGTACGGGGTCGCCGCGCCGTATCCGTCGAACACGTCCGGGATCCACGAGTCGGAGTCGGTGAAGCCCCAGACGGTCACACCGACGCACCGGGTCACGGCCACACATGCGCCCATGACGGCCTTGTAGTCGGCCGCCTGCTGGGTCAACTTGGCTTCTGTGGCGGGGAGTTGCATACGGATGTCCAGTTCCGTGATCGCCACGTCGACGCCCAGATCGGCGAACCGCTGGATGTTCTGCTGGAGGGTCGAGGGGTACTGACCGAGGATCAGGTGAGCCTGCAGGCCCACTCCGTCGATCGGGATCCCGCGCTCCTTGAGGGACTTGACCAGGTTGTAGAGGGCCGTGCTCTTCGCGTTGACGCCCTCGACGTTGTAGTCGTTGATGTAGAGCTTCGCCGTCGGGTCGGCTGCCCGCGCCCAGGTCAGGGCCTGCGCGATGTAGTCGGTGCCGAGGTTGTTCGACCAGAGCGTCGAGCGGTAGGTGCCGTCCTCGTTGAAGGGCTCGTTCACCACGTCCCAGGCCGCCAACTTGCCCTTGTAGCGCGTGACTTCGGTGGTGATGTGGTCCTGGAGGATGGTGCTGAGCTGGGCCGGAGTCCAGGTGCCGTTCGCCAGCCAGCCGGGGTTCTGGCTGTGCCAGACCAGGGTGTGGCCGCGTACCTGTTGGTTGTGGGCCTGGGCGAAGGCGACGATCTGGTCGGCCTCGGTCCAGTTGTAGGAGCCGCGGGTGGGCTCCACCGACTCCCACTTCATGGCGTTGCCGGGGGTGAGGGAGTTGAACTGGGTGCCGGCCAGGTCGCCGTACGTGCCGGTGAGTTTGGAGCCGGTGACGGCGGTGCCTATGACTTTGCCCTTGGTGGTGGCGAGGTCGCGTAGTGGGGGGTCTGCCGCGGTTGCCGTTCCGGTGAGGGTGAGGGTGAGGGTGAGGAGGAGGGTGGCGGTGGTGGCTGCGGCGGTTAGGAGGGTCGTCCAGCGGGTGCGGGGGGCTGTTCTGGAGGGGCTCATTGCGGGTGCCTCCGAAAGTTTCGGCTGTTCAACCGATTGACTTCGGTGCAGTGTGGGGGGACTTGGGTTGCGCGTCAATACGGTTGGGCAACTGGGGGTCGGTGGGTCGCTGCGGGGGCGTTGTGGATTTTTGCGCAGTTCCCCGCGCCCCCGATCAGGACCGTGGAACGCTGCAGGTGCGTCGT
This sequence comes from Streptomyces sp. AK08-02, assembly GCF_033795085.1. Taxonomy (NCBI): domain Bacteria; kingdom Bacillati; phylum Actinomycetota; class Actinomycetes; order Kitasatosporales; family Streptomycetaceae; genus Streptomyces; species Streptomyces sp. AK08-02. The sequence continues at coordinate 100,651 of NZ_JARAZV010000030.1, read as the reverse complement.
GGGTTTTTGCGCAGTTCCCCGCGCCCCCGATCAGGACCGTGGAACGCTGCAGGTGCGTCGTGGGTTTTCGCGCAGTTCCCCGCGCCCCTGATCTGGGCCATGGGTCGCTGCGGGGGTGTTGTGGGTTTTCGCGCAGTTCCCCGCGCCCCTGATCAGGACCGTGGAACGCTGCAGGTGCGTCGTGGGTTTTCGCGCAGTTCCCCGCGTCCCTGATCTGGGCCGTGGGTCGCTGCGGGGGTGTTGTGGCTTGGCGGGCGGTTTCTTGTGTTCCTAGGCGGGCTGTCGCTCTGGCTGCTGGGCAGGTGGTGCTGTGCTGTTGCGGATTACCAGGCTTGTTGCCAGTTCTACCCTTGTCGCTCCTGAGGTGCCGTCCTCGCGGCCCAGGTTCAGGACCAGTTTGGCTGCCGTTTCCGCCATTTCCATCAGGGGCTGGCGGACTGTTGTGAGTGGGGGGCCTACCCAGCGGGCGATCGGCAGGTCGTCGAAGCCGACGATGCTGAGGTCCTCGGGGACGCGCAGACCGAGTTCGCGGGCGGCCTCGTACAGACCGAGGGCCTGGAGGTCGTTGCCGGCGAAGACGGCGGTGGGGCGGTTCGGGGAGCGGAGGAGTTCGAGGCCGGCTCGGTAGCCGGTCTCGTGGTGGAAGTCGCCGACCTTGAGGAGGGCGGGGTCGACCGGGAGGCCCGCCGTTTCCAGGGCCGCTCGGTAGCCGTCCACGCGGGCGCGGCTGCACATCATGCGGGACGGGCCGCTGATCGACGCGATGCGGGTGTGGCCGAGTTCCACCAGGTGGCGGGTGGCCGCCAGGCCGCCCTGCCAGTTGGTCGCGCCGACCGAGGGCACGTCGTCGCCGGGGTCGCCCGCCGGGTCCATCACCACGAACGGGATGGAGCGGCTGGTCAGCAGCGCCCGCTGGGACTCGTCGAGGCCCGAGAGGACGAGGATCACACCGTGCGGGCGGCGCGCCGCGACCTGGTCGGCCCAGGTGCGGCCCGGGGTGAGGCGGCCCGCGCTCTCGGAGAGGACGACGCTCAGCCCCTCCTCCCGCGCCGCGTTCTCCACCCCCCGGATGACCTCCATCGCCCACGCGCTCTCGAACTCGTGGAAGACCAGGTCGATCAGCGGGGAGCGGGTCGCCTCCGCGCGGCGGCGACGGTAGCCGTAGGCCCGCAGCAGGTCCTCGACGCGGGTCCGGGTCGCGGGGGCGACATCGGCACGGCCGTTGAGCACCTTCGAAACAGTCGGAGCGGAGACGCCTGCCTCGCGGGCGATCTCGGCGAGCGTCGCGGTCTGCGTGGACTGCGGTGTCGTCTGCGATTCAGCGGGTTTCGAGGGTCTCATGGCGGCGATCGTATCCCTGCGCGACCCCTTGACGAAGACCCTGTCCCACCATAAGTTCCCGGAACATTCGAAGTACCACCCGAAAGATTCGTACAGAGACTCGTTCAGGTTTCGTTCAGAACATTCGCGAGAGGTGCTGTCATGGAGTCGAACAGAGGGCGGTCCGCCCGGCCCGCCGGTACGGCGTTCAGCAGGCGCTGGGTGCTCGGCGCCGGCGCGTCCGCCCTGCTCACCACCGGCCTCAGCGCCTGCGGCTCGGGTGAGGGTTCGGGCGGTGGCGGGGACACGGTCACCGCGTTCGTCTACGGGGACGACGCCGTGAAGGTGCAGGCCGCGGCCGTCGCGCGGTTCAACAAGTCGGCCGCCAGCAGGACGGCCAAGGGCAAGGTCAAGCTGGAGAAGATTCCGGGCTCGGACTACTCGGCGAAGCTGCGCACGGCAATGGGCTCGCCCAGCGCCCCGGACGTCTTCTTCAACTGGGGCGGCGGCTCCATCAAGGCGTACCAGGAGGCCGACAAGATCGTCGACCTGACCGACGTCATCGAGAACGACCCGGTGCTGAAGAGCGGCTTCCTGCCCTCCGTGCTCGCCGCCGGTGACCTGGCCGGCCGGCACTACGGGATACCGATGCGCGGGATGCAGCCGGTGATCCTCTTCTACAACAAGGCGGTGTTCGCCGAGCAGAAGCTCCAACCGCCCACCACCTGGGACCAGTTGCTCGACATCAACAGCAAGCTGAAGAAGGCCGGCATCACCCCGTTCGCCCTCGGCGGCTCCGACCTCTGGCCCGAACTGATGTGGCTGGAGTACCTGGTGGACCGTATCGGCGGCCCCGAGGTCTTCAAGCGCATCCAGAACGGCGACGCGGAGGGCTGGGGCGATCCGGCGGTACTGAAGGCCGCCGAGATGGTGAAGGGACTCGTCGACGACGGCGCCTTCGGTTCCAAGTTCACCTCCGTGTCGTACGTCAACGGCGGTGCTCCGGCGGTGTTCGCCAAGGGCAAGGCGGCGATGCATCTGATGGGCTCGTGGGAGTACTCGACGCAGCTCGGCAAGTTCCCCGACTTCGCCAGGTCGAACCTGGGCTGGGCGGCTTTCCCGAAGATCGAGGACGGTGCCGGCGACGTCCGCAACGTCGTCGGCAACCCCACCAACTACTGGTCGATCAACCCTCGTACGCGGAACAAGGACGCGGCGATCGCCTTCCTCAAGGACTGCGCGTCCGAGGCGTACGCGAAGGACCTGGTCGCCCTCGGCGACGTACCGACCACCTCGAACGCGGCGGCGCTGCTGTCCTCCGCGCCCAACCCGGAGTACGCGAAGTTCCAGTACGAGATGGTCCAGCAGGCGCCCGCCTTCACGCTCTCCTGGGACCAGGCGCTCGGCGACGAGCTGGGCACGAAGATGCACACGGAGATCGGGAAGCTCTTCACGGGCAAGTCGAAGCCCAGTGAGTTCGTGTCGGCCTGCAAGGAGTTGAAGTGAGCTCGACGGTCACTTCTGGGGGCGGAAGCCCGGTGAAGGCGCGGGCCGGGCGGCCGAATGCCGTCTGGGCGCTTCCCGCGGTCCTCTTCTTCACCTTCTTCGCGGTCGTCCCGATGTGCCTCGCCTTCTATCTCTCCTTCACCAAGTGGGACGGCCTCGGCGACCCGAAGCCGGTGGGTCTCGCCAACTGGCAGAAACTGCTGGACGATCCGCGGCTGACGCAGTCACTCACACTCACCGTCCTTCTCACCGCGGCGAGTTGGGCGTTCCAGACCGTCGTGGCGCTGCTGCTCGGCGTGTGGGCGGCGGGACGGCAGCGTAACCGGGCCGTCCTCTCGGCGATCTTCTTCGTCCCGTTCCTGCTCTCCTCGACCGCCATCTCGGTCCTCTTCTACGCCCTGCTCGACCCGAACTTCGGCATCATCCAGAAGGACACCCTCGGCTCGTCCAGCGGCGCGTTCCTCGCGATCGTGTTCGTCGGCGGCTGGCAGTTCATCCCGTTCCACACGCTGATCTACCAGGGCGGGGCCCGCCAGATCCCCGAGGTCCTCTATCAGGCGGCGGCGATCGACGGCGCGGGCCGCTACCGCCAGTTCTTCTCGATCACGCTGCCGCAGCTTCGGCACACGATCACCACGTCGACCGTGCTGATCGTCGTCGGCTCGCTCACGTACTTCGAGACCGTCCTGATCCTGACGAAGGGCGGCCCGGGCACGGACACGGCGATCCTGCCGTACCTGATGTACGAGGCGGGCTTCAAGAGTTATGACTTCGGCTACGCGAGCGCCATCGCGTCCTCGCTCGTGCTGGCCGCGACCGGCCTGTCCCTGGTCCTCATCCGGCTGACCGGCTTCGGCGGCATGCGCAGTACGCGTGAAGGGATGTGACGGAGTGTCACACGACACGCTTCCCCGTCCCACGACGACCGACAAGCGCCCGGACCGGCCGCGGACCGAGGCTCACCGCCGGCGCGGGCACTGGTCGAGGCGCGCCAACCCGCTGGCGGGTCTGGGTTCGGTCGTCTGGCTGGTGATCGTCCTCGTGCCGATCTACGCCATGCTGTCGGCCTCGCTCACCGGACCCGACAAGGCGCTCACCGGCAACCCCCTGAAACCGCCCACCGATCCGACCCTCGACAACTACAACACCGTTCTCCACTCCGGCTTCTGGCATCTGCTGAGCAACACCGTGATCGTCGCGGTGACGGTCGTGGTCATCGTCCTCGGGCTCTGTGTCCCGCTGGCGTACGTGGCCGTGCGCACCCGCACCCGCTGGTCGGGGGCGGCCTTCCGGCTGTTCCTGCTCGGGGTGGCTATCCCGGCCCAGGCGGTGGTGGTCCCGCTCTATCTCCTCATCGCCAAACTCGACCTGTACGACAGTCTGTTGGCGGTGATCCTGCCGACGGCGGCCTTCGCGATGCCGGTTTCGGTGCTGGTCCTCACCGGCACCCTGCGGGACATCTCGGAGGACCTGTACGAGGCGATGGCCCTCGACGGCGCCTCCCCCGTCCGCATGCTGTTCCAGCTGACCGTCCCCCTGGCCAAGGGCGGCATCAGCACCGTCGTGATCTACGCGGCCCTGCAGGCCTGGAACGGCTTCCTCTTCCCGCTGATCTTCACCCAGTCCGACGAACCCCGCGTGCTCACCCTCGGCCTCTTCAACTTCGTGAGCCAGTTCGGCGTGAACATCCCCGCCCTGCTCGCGTCGGTCGTCCTCTCCGGCATCCCGATCTTCGCCGTCTACCTGGTGGCCCGGCGGGCACTGATCGGCGGCCTGATGGGGGTGGGGGGCAAATGAGCACCGGCGGCGACGCAGACACCGAACTCGCAGACTCTGACAGGAGTTCCATGACGACCGCCCCCTGGCGTGACCGCGCCCTGTCCGCCGACGACCGCGTCGACGACCTGCTCTCCCGGATGACCCTGGAGGAGAAGACCGCCCAGCTGTACGGCGTCTGGGTGGGCGCCTCGACGGACGGCCACGGGGTCGCACCGCACCAGCACGACCTGACCGCCGACTACCAGTGGGACGAGCTGATCACCCAGGGTCTCGGCCAGCTCACACGCCCCTTCGGTACGGCCCCCGTGGACCCGACGCTGGGCGCGCAGGCGCTGGCCCGCGCCCAGCGTCGGATCGTCGGGGCGGGCCGCTTCGGTATCCCGGCGCTGGCCCACGAGGAGTGCCTGGCGGGCTTCACGGCCTGGCGCGCGACCGCCTACCCGGTCCCGCTGGCCTGGGGTGCCACCTTCCACCCCGAGCTGGTGGAGGAGATGGCGGCCCGTATCGGCCACGACCTCGCCTCGGTCGGCGTACACCAGGGTCTCGCCCCGGTCCTGGACGTCGTACGGGATTCGCGCTGGGGTCGGGTGGAGGAGACGATCGGCGAGGACCCGTACCTGGTGGGGACGATCGGGTCGGCGTATGTGCGGGGTCTGGAGTCGGCGGGGATCATCGCCACGCTGAAGCACTTCGCGGGGTACGCGGGCTCGGTCGGCGCCCGCAATCTGGCGCCGGTACGGGCGGGATCCCGGGAGTTCGCGGACCTGACGCTTCCCCCGTTCGAGATGGCACTGCGCGACGGCGGGGCGCGCTCCGTGATGGCCGCCTACACGGAGACGGACGGTGTCCCGGCCTCCGCCGACCCCTACCTCCTCACCCAACTCCTGCGCGAGGAATGGGGGTTCACCGGAACGGTGGTCTCGGACTACTTCGGCATCGCCTTCCTGCAGTCCCTGCACCGGATCGCCGGTACCCCGGCCGAGGCGGGCCACGCCGCCCTGGCCGCCGGTATCGACGTCGAACTGCCGTCGTTCGGGAGCTACGGCGAGGCGCTGGTGACGGCCGTACGGGCGGGCGAGGTCCCGGAGTCGCTGGTGGACCGGGCGGCGCGGCGGGTGCTGACGCAGAAGTGCGAACTGGGGCTGCTGGACGAGGACTGGCGGCCCGAGCCGGCGGACGGGCCCGTCGATCTGGACTCGGCCGGGAACAGGGCGCTGGCCCGCCGGCTCGCGGAGGAGTCGGTGGTGCTGCTCGGCAACCCGGACGGGCTGCTCCCGCTGGCCCCGGACACCCGGATCGCGGTCGTCGGGCCACGGGCGGCGGACTCGCTGGCGATGCTGGGTTGCTACTCGTTCCCCTCGCATGTCCTGCCCAACCATCCCGAGACTCCGCTCGGCATCGACATCCCCACGCTCCTGGAGTCCCTGCGCACCGAACTCCCCGACGCCAAGGTGACGTTCGCCGAGGGCTGCGACACGTCGGGGCCGGACGTCTCGGGCTTCGAGGAGGCGGTGGCCAAGGCCGCCGAGGCGGATGTGTGCGTGGCGGTGATGGGCGACCGCGCGGGCCTGTTCGGCGGGGGCACCTCGGGCGAGGGCTGCGATGTGGCCGAGCTGCAACTGCCGGGCGTACAGGCTGAGTTGCTGGACGCGCTGGTGTCGACGGGGGTGCCGGTGGTGCTCGTGCTGCTCAGCGGGCGCCCGTACGCGCTGGGGCGCTGGCACGGCCGGCTGGCTTCGGTGGTCCAGGCGTTCTTCCCCGGGGAGGAGGGCGGTCCGGCGGTCGCGGGAGTGCTGTCGGGCCGCGTCAACCCCTCGGGCCGGCTGCCGGTGAGCGTGCCCAGGGAGCGCGGGGGCCAGCCGTGGACGTACCTCCAGCCGCCGCTGGGCCTGGCGGGCGGGGTGAGCAGCCTGGACCCGACCCCGCTGTACCCGTTCGGGCACGGGCTCTCCTACACCTCGTTCACCTGGGAGGACTTCACGGAGGGTGGTCCGGCGGAGATCGGCACGGACGGTTCGTACGAGGTGTCGGTGACCGTCCGCAACACCGGTGCGCGGGCCGGGGCGGAGGTCGTCCAGCTGTATCTGCACGACCCGGTGGCGTCGGTGACCCGGCCCGACGTTCGCCTGATCGGTTACGAGCGGCTGGAGTTGGCGCCCGGGGCCGCGAGCCGCGTCACGTTCCGCTTCCACGCGGACCTGTCGGCGTTCACCGACCGGGCGGGACGCCGGGTCGTCGAACCGGGCGTGCTCGAGCTGCGGCTCGGGGCGTCCAGTGCGGACGTGCGGCACGCGGCCCGGGTGCGACTGGTGGGCTCAACAAGGGAGTTGGGGGCGGATCGGCGGATGCGGTGCGGGACGTCGACCGACCCGGTGGGGTAGCCCCGCCCGGTCGCCTCACGGGACGGCGGGGCCGCTCAGGTAGCGGCCCCGCGTGTCGTAGGGCCAGGGGTTGGACACACAGCCCTTGAGGCCGTCGATCTGCTGCATCATCGCGGGCGCGGGGCGGCCGGGACCCGGGCAGGTCTCGTGGCCGCGGCCCAGCCAGTGGCCGACCTCGTGGTTGACGATGAGGGCGCGGTACTCGACCGGCGGTCCGTCGAACTCGGGCGAACCCAGCTGCCAGCGCTTGAGGTTGATCACGACGTCGGCACCCGTACGGCAGTTGACCTCGCCCTTGTGATCCGCCTGCCGCACGTCGCACAGCTTGTCGGTGGTGGCCGCGGTGGCGACACGGAACGTCAACTCGGCTTCCGGTCCGGTGACTTGACGGAACCTGGCACCCGCTCGGCCCCAGCCGCGCCGGTCGCCGAGGATGACGCCGATCTGGCGTGCGGCGTCCGCCGGGTCGACACCCGCGCCGTCCTCGACCTGGACGCGGAACGGGGTTCCCGAGGCGGGCCCGGTGACGGTGAGCGGGGCCGTTTCGAAGGTGCCGGGGCCGGATGCGGGGATCGCGGGCTGCGAGGAGGATCCGGACCCGGCGCCCTTGCCCGGCCCCTTCCCCGACCCGGAAGTGCCTTTGCCGCCCGGGGACTTGGGTGACCCGGACGGCTCGGGGGCCGCGCCGGCGGTGGAGTCGTCCGGGGGCCGGCTCGTACCGTCCGCCCCCGCACCCGGGGTGGGCTGGGCCGGTGTCCGGGCCGCCTCCGGGGAGCGGGACCGGGACGCGGTGTCCGGCAGCAGACGGGGCAGGAGCACCGGCACGGCCGCAGTACCGAGCGCGGCGAGGCAGACCGTGGCGCCGATCGCCCCGATCCGGGTCCGGCGCCTGCGCCGTCGCCGTAACGCGGTCAGTCGGCGCGAACCACGTATGGCACGTCGTTGCTCAGTCATCGGGGGAACCGCCTGTCTCGTTCTGGAGCGCACATGCCGCACAGGCACACATGCCTCATACGCATCACGCCCCTCACACGCCTCACAGGTTTCTGTCTCACCTGTTCTTGAGCGTGCTCGGGGCGAAAAGGTTGAAGGGGTTCGGGAAATTTCTCGTGGGCGTCGGGTTGCGGCCGGGTCGGCGGCCCTGTCGGCCGCTCGTGGGCTCAGCCGAAGCGGCCCGCCACGTAGTCCGCCGTGCGCTGGTCCGTCGGGTTGCCGAAGACGGCGTCGGTGGACCCGTGTTCGACGATGCCGCCGGGTGTCCCCTGCTCGGCGAGGAAGAACGCGCACTGCTGGGAGACGCGGGCGGCCTGCTGCATGTTGTGGGTGACGATCACGACGGTGACCTCGCCGGCGAGTTCGTGGATCGTCTCCTCGACGCGGCGGGTGGAGGTGGGGTCGAGGGCGGAGCACGGTTCGTCCATGAGGAGGACCCGGGGGCGTACGGCCAGTGCGCGGGCGATGCACAGGCGCTGCTGCTGGCCGCCGGAGAGCGCGCCGCCCGGCTGCCGGAGCCGGTCGCGGACCTCCTTCCAGAGGCCCGCCCGGGTCAGTGACTCCTCCACCAGCTCGTCCTTCGCGCGGCGGCCCGTGCGCGTCCCTGTAAGGCGCAGGCCGGCCACCACGTTGTCGTAGATCGACATGGCGGGGAACGGGTTCGGCTTCTGGAAGACCATGCCGATGCGGCGGCGCGCGTCGGTGAGCCGCCGGGAGGGGTCGTAGATGTCCTCGCCGTCGAGGAGCACCTCGCCCGCCAGTGCCGCCGCCGGGATCATCTCGTGCATCCGGTTGAGCGTGCGCAGGAACGTCGACTTGCCGCAGCCGGAGGGGCCGATGAGCGCGGTGACCTGCCCGGCGGGCATGGTGAGGGAGACCCGGCTGAGCACCTGGTGGCTGCCGAACCAGGCCGACACCGCCCGGGCTTCGAGCATCGCCGGCACGGTCGTCGCGGCGCCGGTGGCAGCACCGGCCGGGACCGGGGCCGGGGTGGCGGGCAGGACGATCGTGTCGGTCAGGGAGTCGGTCACGGCGGGTACCTCGGGTCTCGGAAGTCGGGGCGCGGCGAAGGGCGCGGCGGGGTTGGAGCTGCTCGCCAAGGAGTGCATATAAGGCCGGATTAGCTCGATCGTGTGATCGTTCGCGTGCGGGCTTGTGGTGGTCTGGGCTGTTCGGGTTAACGTGATCGTGCGACCTGGGACACCGGGTACGGCGCCAGCGTGCGGGGCCCCTGCTCCACCAGAGGATGGTTCAGGGCCTCCCCGCCGCCCCCTGGCCGTACCCAACTGCCCAGGCCGCATAGGGAACTGGCCTCCCGGGCAAGGACCACGCACAGGATGCGTGTCGCCACCCGGGGTCGAGTACGCCGGGGACCAGCTCGCCCAAGACCGTTCGGGGCGCGCGGCTGAACGGACTCACTCCCGCTCAGTCCACAGGAACGGTTCACAGCAGGTTCGGCAGCAGCTCGGTGGTGTGGGTGGCGACCTGGAGGCCCAGGACGGCGACGACCGGGGCGAAGACGATCCAGGTCTGGTGGCGGCCCCAGCGGTGCCAGGTCCACACCGCGGCGACCGCCACGAGCAGCAGGGCCTGCAGCCACATCACCAGCGGCCAGGGCACCCCGGAGGGCCGGGCGAGCGGCTCCTCGGCCCGCGGCAGGGTGCCGGAGCGGATGACGGCCGCCGGGGTCTGCGCCGGCGCGGACACCAGGTCGGCGTCGACGCGCAGGACACCGTCCGGCATGAAACGCGGGCCGGTGGCGGTGACCAGCACCAGGCGCCCCTTTCCGGCGGCGAGCGGTGCGGGCGCCGGATCACCGGCCCGTCGTACGCCGCTGACCTGGTACGTCGCCTTGCCCTGGCCGGTGACGACGGTGAACGTGTCTCCTGCGGTGAGATCGGCCAGCCGTCCGAAGGGGCCGCCGTAGGCCGCGGCCCGGCCCATCAGCACGCTGGTGCCGGCCTGTCCGGGCATCGGGGTGTCCCGGCGGTGACCGGGCCCGTCGGTCAGCACGGCGGAGTCGGTGCCCTCCAGGACGACCTGGGACATGCCCAGGGCGGGTACGTCGAGCAGCGCGACCGGCGTCCCCGGGGCGAGCAGGCTGCCCTGCTGGTCGACCTGGGCCACCGGGGCGGTGCCCTGGGCGAGTTGGTCGCGCAGCGCGTCGAACGCGGCCTGCTGGGCGCTGTGTTGCTGAATGCCGCTGACCAACAGCAGCTGTGCGGTGACTCCGAGCAGCAGGGCGGCGAGGCTGAGCAGGCCGCCCCGGGCGAGATGGCGGACGGCGGTGACACTCGCGACGCGCGTCCGTGCGGCGGACGCTGCCGGTGCGAGCGGGGTCTGTACGGCGACCGTCACGGCGGCCCGCCTCCTTCGCGGTTCAGGGGGTGTTCAGGGGGTTGGGGAGGGAGTCGGGGGACCGTGGCGGCGGTCCCCCGACGTGGTGGGGCGGGGATCAGGTGGACTTGACGACGAAGTTCGCGCCGTTCTTCGAGTTCACCGTGGTGGAGCCGACGTAGAAGACGTGCAGGGTGTGGCTGCCCTTGGCCAGGGCGGGCAGGGTGACGGTCACCTTGCCGGCGCTGAGAGTGCCGGTGGCGATGACGCGGGTGCCCTCCAGGACGCGGACCGTGCCGGCGGGGGTGGTGCCGGTCGCGGTGACCTTCACGGTGGCCTTGGCGCGGGCGGTGTGGCTGACCGAGGCCGGGGCGCTGGTGCCGACGGCCGGGGTCGCCTTGGTGACCTTGAGGGAGACGGTCGCCGAGGACGGGTTGAGCTTGGCGGCGCCCGCGTAGGACACGGTCAGCGTGTGCGTGGCCACCTTGAGGTGGTTCGACAGGCTGACGGTGACCTTGCCCGCGCTGCTGAGGGTGCCGGTGCCGAGGGTGGTGGCGCCCTCCTTGACGGTGACCTTGCCGGCGGGGACGACGCCGTGGCTGCCGGTCACGGTGACGGCGACCTTCGGGGCGACGCCGTACGCGGTGGTGGCGGCGGACGCCTTCGTGGTGCTGACGTACTTGACCGCGCCGGTCCAGGAGGCGGCGTCGCCGGTGCCGATCAGGTTGGCGGCGGCGACCGAGGCGGTGTACGTGCCGGTGGCGAGGCCCGAGAAGGTGAACGACGTGGTGGTGGCCGGGACGTCCTTGGTGGCCACGAGCGCGCCGTCGGCGCCGGTCAGCGTCACGCGGTAGTCGGTGACGGGCTGGGCCGGGGCGGGGCTGGGCGCGGTCCAGGCCAGCTTGACGCTCGCGTCGCCGGGGGTGGTCTTCAGGGTGGGCGCGGCGGGCGTCTTGGCTTCGAGACCGCTGATCTCCAGGCCGCCGACCTTGGCGTGCCTGGCCAGGTTGACCGAGCCGTTGTACGACTCGTTCACGAAGCCGAACTTGGCGATGACGGCCCCGGCGGCGTCGGAGGCGAGGGCCGCCTCGTGGGTGCCGCTGGTGACGAAGACGTCGTAGAGGTCCTTGTCGAAGAAGACGCTGCTCGGGTCGATCGCCCGGGTCGGGACGACGTTGTAGACGTCGCGGCCGAAGGTGGCGTTCTCGTAGTAGCCGCCGACCGGGGCGAGCTTGCCGTTGACCGTGGTGACCGGGCTGGTCGCGCCGGTGTCGCCGGGCAGTGTGACGCCGGCCAGGTGTGCGCCGGCGGCGACCGCGGTCTTGCTGTGGTCGGGGGCGATGCCGTTGTTCTGCGCGATCCAGCTGCCCACGGAGAACGGTACGAGGGTGCCGTCGGTGGTGAGCGCGGAGTCGGCCTGGTTCTCCTGGACGGTCGCGATGCTCGTGTCGACCGTGTTCTCGTTGAGGCCGATCGCCCCGAGGAAGAACTTGCGGGTGCCGGAGCCGCTCTGCGGGAGGACGGGGTGCACGGTCTGGCCGTTGACCTTGTGGTCGCTGCCGGCCGCGTAGACGTCGTGCAGCTGGTCGACCGTCAGGGTGTCGAGGCCGGAGCCGCGTACGGCGACACCGACCGCGTCCCGGGCGAACGGGATGTAGGTGAGCGCGGTGCCGGAGACGCTCGGGCCGCCCGAGGAGCGCGCGAAGTCGACCTGGCCCTTGACGGAGACGCCTGTCGCGTTGGGGAAGAGGTCGCCGGTGAGCGACATGCTGAGCGCGGTCCGGCCGGGCCCTGAGCCGTTGGGCCGGGTGAACGCCGTACCGCCGGAGCGGGTCTGGACGGTGGCGGAGCCGATCGCGTCGTACGAGGCGAGGCCCGCGCCGGCCGTCGACTTCACGGCGGTGTCGGCGTAGCTCTTGTCGTTGACGGTGTCACCGGCGAGGGCGTTCAGGACGTCCTGGGTGGTGTCGGAACCGACGCCCACGAGCTGGCGGAACGTTCCGGCGGGGGTGGGGTCGGCGGACGCCGGGCTCGCGAGAGCCAGCGTGCCGGACACCACGGCGGCGGCGACCATGGCCGCGGTGAGGCGCGTTCTGCGCATCGGGGTTCTCCTGTTGTACGTCGTGTGCGTCGTGTGGAACCGATGGATGTGGCAGATCTGGCAGGGTGGTGCGGGCCGTCCGCCCCGACTGACTTTCGGGGCGGGCGGCCGTCTGTGGGGAGCTCCGGCCCGGAGGCCGTTGCTCCGGGTCTCAGCCCCGGCCGGGTGGCAGCAGCCTGCGCAGCCGCTCCGGCAGGGCGAGTTGGGGGATGACGGTCACGGTGCGACCGCCGGGCAGCGGGACCCTGAGGGGCAGCCGCAGCCGGCCGCCGCCCGCGAAGGGCGCCCCGATACCGGCCGCCGCGCCGAGCACTGCGCCCACTGGGACGGCGTAGCGCAGCGCGTTCGCCGGGTCGGCGGGCGTGGTGCCGAGGGCGGTGGTCTGCAGCGCTTGGCCGCCGCCGTACGAGGGCCGGTCGCTGGGCGAAGCGCTCGCGCCGCCACCGGACGCGGCACCGCCGGTCGTACCGCCGCCGGCCGTACCCCCGGCCGCTGTGCCGCCCGAACCGCCCAGGCCGCCGGAGGTGCCGGAGCCGCCGCCCGAGACGCTGCCTCCGGTCCCGCCGTCGGCGCCACCGGAGGAGCCGGAGCCGCCCGGGTCGGCGGACGGGCCGGTGTAGTGGGCGAGAGCGGTGGCGGCCTGGGTCGTCCGGTCCCGCAGGGACTTCGGCAGCGGTGCGTAGCCGCCCGGGAGGCGGCCGGGGTCGGCGCCGCTGATCTGGCCCTTGCCGGCGGCGTACGTCAGCAGCGCCGCGTAGTCCTTGCGGGCGGCGGGGTCGAGCTTCGCCGGGCGCAGGGCCGCGTAGACGAGCTGGGCGAGCGGGTACGCGCCCTTCGCGGTGGCCTTGGCCGGGCTGATCTCGGGGGCCTTCGCGCCGGACGCGCTCGCCGCGGCGGCGGTGAGAGACGCGGAGGTGGGCGCGGTGAACGTGCCGGCGGCGTTGCGCAGGCGCGCGGTCTGGAGGCCGTACCGGGCGGCGGAGGCCGCGTCGGTCACGGTGATCACGAACCGGGAACCGACCGTCTGCGGGCCGGGCGTCTTGTACGCGGGCGGACTGGCCAGCGGGTCCCAGGTCGCCTTCCACAGGCTGTCCGCGCGCCGGGTGTGCAGGGCGCCGGCGTGCATGTCCGTCACGTACGGGTGGAAGTCGATCATGCACTGGGGTGCGGTGGCGCCGGTGCCGGGCGGGATCGTGCACCAGGGGTCGCTCTTGGGGTAGGTGTCGGTGTCTGCCGGGTCGAAGGCGAAACCGGTGGGGTTCACGTCCGTGTTGGTGCTGAAGTACGGGTTGACCCTCATTCCCCAGTCGTCGGAGACGCCCGCGAGGAAGTTGCGCGCCTCCTTGTCGGAGACGATCCACTGCCAGACCGCACGGGCCGAGTCGCTGTGGCCCAGCGCGGTGAGCAGGTCGGTGTCGGTGGCCGGGGTCTCGGGGACCGACAGTTCGGCGAACTCCGGGTTGAGCGCGATGAACTCGGGGTCGCTCGCCAGTCCAGCCGGGTTGTTCCTCGCCCAGCCGTAGCCCTTCGCGGCGGTGGAGCCGACGACCGCTCCCCAGGGGGAGTTGCGGTACGACTCGGTGAGCAGCTTGGCGACCAGCCGGGGCGTCAGGTCGAGGGACTCGACCTTGGTACCGGCGAGCCTGCGGACCGCCTCGGAGGCGCCGGCCTTGGGTCTGCGTTCGACGGTGAAGCCGATGACGGTGCCCGAGAGCGCGGTCGGCGCGTAGACGGTGGCGTCGGCCGGGGCGCTCGTGCCGGCGTCGGCGCCGAGGGCCCGGGTGGTGAACGCCAGGCCGGAGGTGCCGTCGGCGATGAGACGGGCGCGGGTGTCGGGCTCGCCGACCTCCGTGTAGCCGTACACCTTGCCGCTCGGGCAGAGGGCTGTCTGCCAGCTGCTCATGGCGTCGGCGGCGAGTTCGCTGCCGCTGGTGGCACGCTCGTCGGAGCCCAGCGCGCAGTTGGCGCCGACCGTGTTGAAGCCGAGCCTGACGGCGACGCGGTTCTTCCAGTTGGTCGCGGAGACCGGTGAACCGGCGTTGACCTGGCTGGTGTCGGCGTACGGCCTGCCGTCCAGGTCGAGATGGCCCTGCGGGACGATGACCAGCCAGCAGGAGCGGGGCTTCACCGTCCCGTTCTGCCGTACGGGGGTGCCGCAGCCCAGGTGCGGTGCCTCGTTGGCGGTCTGCACCTCGACGTACTCCCGGCCGGTGCCGTCGGCGCCGGTGCGGGCGAAGTCGACCTCGTTGGTGGTGTTGCGGTTGAACAGGGCGTTGTTCTGGGTGCCGGAGGTGATCAGCGTGCCGTCGACGGCCTTGAAGGGGACCTCGCCGAGACCGGAGACGTTTCCGGCGCCGTAGCGGTCGTCCTGGCCGTAGTTGGTGGGGTCGGCGCTGTAGAAGACCTTGCGGGTGTCGTCGTACTCGTTGCCGGGCCAGCTGCCCCGGTCGGTGGTCGGGGACGCCCCGTACTGGCACTGGGTGCGCGAGGGGCCGGGGTTGGCGGGGACGGTGCCGTCGTCGTCTCCCCAGCACTGCATGATCTGTACGAAGTCGGTGTTGAACAGGGTGCCCGCGAGGGTGGTCGGGGTGCCGCCGGTCCAGGAGACGGTGACCGCCTGGCTGGTGAGGTGCTCGGTCTGGCTGACGGTGAACCGCATGTCCTTGAACTCGCCGCGCCCGGAGACGGTGACCGCCGAACCGCCGCCCGTGTCGGCGGTGGCGGGCGGGGCGGTCTGGGCGACGGCCGTCCCGGCGAGAGCACCGACGGCCGCCCCGGCGACGAGGCGCGTCAGCAGCCGCCGTATCCGGCTCGTGCTTGTGGCCGCTCTCATCGCGAACTCCCGTCCGTGGTGTGGGAGTTGCCGGTAGGGGAGTTGTCGGCGCCGCGAGCGCCGAGTGCGCGGGCGACGGCGGACGGCAGCAGGACGAGCCCGAGGATGAGCAGCGCCGCGAGCAGCATCAGGGTCTGGGTGCCGGTCCAGCCGCCGTGTCCGGCCACGGCGACCGGCTGGGCCAGGGCGATCGTGCCGTCGACGGCGGTGCCACCGCCCGAGCCGGTGGCGGAGTTGCCGCCGGAGGACGAGGACAGCACCTGCCCGGTGTCGGGGTCGACGGCCGGCTTCCCGTCGCCGCCCCCGCTCGCCGAGTTACCCCCGGCCGCGCTTCCGCCACCGGCCGACCCGCCGCCGGTCGCGCCCCCGGCCGCGGTGCCCCCGGCCGCCGTACCGCCGGTCGTGCCCCCGGACGTCGTACCGCCGGAGGTCCCGGAACCGCCCGAACCACCGCTCCCCGAGGCCGGTTTGGCGCCGCCGCTGCCCGTGGTGCAGGGCGCGGCGCCCTTCTTGTCGCAGGCGGCCGGGTAAGGGGCGGTCTCGGCAAGCCTGTTGCGGCCGTCGGAGCTGAAGGTGGGGTTGTTGCAGCCTCTGATGTTGATGTTCTGCGTCTTCACACCGGGGATCCGGCGGATCTGGTCGAAGCCCGCCTGCACCAGGTTGATCGGCAGTGGCGAGTAACCGAGCTGGGGCGCCTGCTGCTGGCCCTGGCACATGAAGTAGTAGGAGAACGCGCCGAGCGTCTTGCCCTTGTCCTTGGTGAACGTGCCCTGCACCTTCAGCGGCAGGATCATGTACGAGTAGCTGGACAGCGGGTAGTTGCGCTTGTCGGTGTCGTTGTAGACGCCCTCGAGTTTCTGGGTGAGGTAGTCGGCGGAGGCCTTGTTGGTGTTGATCTTCGCCTTGAGCAGCGAGACGGCGACGTTCTTCGGGGTCGGCTCGGTGTAGTAGCCGGCGTGGTTGAGGACCTTGGCGACCGGATAGCCCTCGTTGATGGCGTACGAGTAGTTGACGTACCCGATGGCGCCCTCGCCGTAGTTCTGGGCGACGTATCCCGCCACGCCCGGGTCGCCGGACTGGGCGATCATGCCGGAGACGGTCGGGTAGTACGAGGTCTGCCCGCAGGCTCCCGAGCGGCCGACCTTGGCGCAGTACGCCTTCCACAGCGACGCGTGCTGGTTGGCCATCCACATCGTGAACTGGGCGGTGGAGCCCGAGCCGTCGGAGCGGACGACGGGTACGACGGCGCGGTGCGGCAGTTGCAGCCCCGGGTTGTCGGCCTTGACCACCGGGTCGTCCCAGTACTTCACGACGCCGGTGAAGATCTTGGTGACCACGTCTCCGGAGAGGCGGAGGTTGGTGACCTTCCTGCCGTTGACCGTGAGGTGGTACATGAAGGAGGTGCCACCGGCCACGATCGGCATGTAGGCGTAGCTGCCGGAGGACGGGCGCTCGGCGGCGGAACCGTCTGTCGGGTTGGTCTGGAACGGGATGTCCGAGACCGCGAAGTCCACGGTGCCGCTGAGGAACTGGCGGCGGCCGTCGGAGGACCCGCTGCCTGCGTAGCTGATCCGCATGCCGTACTGGTTGACGGCCTTGCGCCACTGTTCGATGGCGTTCTCCGCCCAGGTCGAACCGGCCCCGGCGACCGGGGTGTAGCTCTCGGCGGCGGCGGGCGCGGTTGCCGGCCCGGCGAGCAGCGCGGCGACCACGCCGAGCAGGACGGCGAGAGTCGCCGGCGCGCGCAGGCGCCGGAGAGCGGTGGTGAGGTGGCTGAGCATCAGTCGGTCTCTCCGGGGGCGGGGGCGGGTGCGGGGCCGGGGGCGGGCGTGGGAGCGGGGGCCGGTGCGGGCCCGGAGACCGGACCGGGGGCCGGTGCGGGTCGGGGGGTGGGTTCCCGGCCTCCGGCCGGGGTGTCGTGCTCGGCGTCGGCGGCTGCCGACGGTCCGGGGGCGGGGGTCACGAACAGCGACAGCCCGGACAGGGACGCGGGCGTGTGCAGTTCGGTGAAGCGGGCCACGTCTCGGCGCGAGGCGCGGGCCGTACCGCGGGCCTGGCGGCGGGTCTGATGGCCGGGGCCGCGTCCGCCGATCACCCGGGCGATCACGAACAGCACCAGCACCATGGTCATGAGCACGGCCGCCGCGCCGAAGCCACGGGCGATCATCTCCGGCTGCGGTGACTTGACGAAGTTGAAGACGGCCAGCGGCAGGGACACCATCGGCCCGGCGGTCGGGTCGGCGTTGAGCGCCGCCGTGAAGCCGGCGGTCAGCAGCACGGGCGAGGTCTCGCCGATGCCGCGCGCGGTGCCGAGGATGACGGCGGTGGCGAGCCCGGAGCGGGCGGTGGGCAGGACGACGTGCCACACCGTGCGCCAGCGCGGCGCGCCGAGCGCCTCCGCCGCCTCGGTGAGGGTGCCCGGTACGAGCCGCAGCACCACGTCCGAGGCCCGGATCACGATCGGCAGCATCATCACGCTGATCGCGAACCCGGCCGCGAGGCCCGACTTGGGCATGCCGAGGCCGAGGATCCAGACGGCGTACACCATCAGGCCGGCCACGATCGACGGCAGCGCGGTCATCGCCTCGACGATGGTGCGCACGAACCGGGAGAAGCGCCCCGGGATCTGGTTGAGGTAGACGGCGCAGGCCAGTCCGAGGGGCACACTGATCGTCAGCGCGATGGCCATCATGATCAGCGTGCCGACCATCGCGTGGGCGATGCCGCCGTTGGTCAGCGGGTCGAGCGGGCCCGCCGCCTGCATGTCCTGGGTGAAGAAGTTGCCGTGCGGCAGGGCCTCCTTGCCACGCCAGGCGGTGAACCCGACGACGAGGGCGAGGGCGGAGAACAGCAGGAGGGCCGCCGTCCACAGCACGACCGTCATCACCCGGTCCCGCACGGCCTGGCCGTCCTCCTCGAACCCGGTCAACACCGCGTAGAGGGCGAGGAAGACGAGATAGGCGGTGACGGCGAAGCCCAACGTGCCGGAGAACGAGGCGAGTTCACCGAACAGCAGGGTCGTGACGCACAGCGCGGAGGCGGCGGCGCCGGTCAGGGACAGCACGGCGGAGCGGCTGACACCGCCGATGCGGCGGGGCTGTTCGGGAGGAGCCACGGAGTCCGACGCGACCGACACGGCGGCCTCGACGAGCGCGTCGGCCTCGACGGGGGCGTGTTCCACGACAGTCATCTCAGGCCTCGCTCTGGGCGCCGGAGCGGGAGCGGGCCGCGACGGAGGAGGCGGTGAAGTTGACCGCCAGGGTGAGCAGAAACAGCGCCAGGCCCGCCGCCATCAGCGCCGACATCCCGAACTCGGAGGAGTCTCCGTAGTGCAGGGCGATCAGTGAGGAGACCGAGTTCGCCCCGGTCTGCAGGATGTGCGGCTGGATGGTGAAGACCGGCGAGATGATCAGGTAGACCGCGATGGTCTCGCCGAGCGCCCGGCCGAGCCCCAGCATCGTGCCGCCGATGATGCCGCCCTTGCCGTACGGCAGGACGACCGAGCGGATCATTCCCCACCGGGTGGCGCCGAGCGCGTAGGCGCCCTCCCGCTCGCCCGCCGGTGCCTGGGAGAAGACCTCGCGCATCACCGAGCACTGGATCGGCGCGACCATGAGCGCGACGACGATCCCGGCGACGAAGGTGGACGCCGTGTACACGCTGTCGGAGGCAAGCGGATCGCCGGCCTGGACGCCGTCCACCCTGAACAGCGGTATCCAGCCGAACCAGTCGGACAGCCAGCGCGACAGCCCGATCACGTGCTGCTGGAGAAAGAACAGCCCCCACAGTCCGTACACGACCGACGGTACGGCGGCCATCAGGTCGACCATGCTCACCAGGGTGCGGCGCAGCCCGCGCGGGGCGACGTCGGAGATGAACAGGGCCGTGCCCACGGCCAGCGGTACCGAGATGGTCACCGCGACGAGGGCGATCAGGAGGGTGCCGGTGAGTACTGCCGCGATACCGAAGTTGTGAACGTCCGGCTGCCAGGCGGCAGTTGTGAGGAAGTCGAGCCCTTGGGCGTGCAGGGCCTGCCCCGCGCGCAGCAACAGGAACAGGCCGACGGCCGCCATGATCGCGAGGACCACGACCCCGGTCGCCGTCAGTTGCACCCGGAAGACCCGGTCACCGAACCCCCTGGCGGCGTACAGCCGCCGAGGCACGGATCTGTCGGACTCCGGTCCGCCGGAACCGGAACCCTCCTGCGTGGACACCACTTACGCCCGCCCCTCAAGAAACGGAAACGACTCTCCCCGCGCCGTACCGGAGGGCACCACGCGGAGAGAGTCAATGGCCGGATCCTGACGTACCGACGCGTCAGATGTGGACATTGCGTGAATGAGTCATGTCAACCTGGTGGGTCTGCTGTGGAGGCGACTCCGGCGTCCCCCGGGCCACCGAATCGCCTCGCCCCGCGACCTGCGGTCGAGCACGCCCTAGGGTGACCACATGCCCACGCCCACTCCGGAGCCAACCCGCTCCCACGCCCCCGGCCCTCCTCAACTCCAGCCGACAGCAAGGTCGTTCGGCGCCGAGGCCGACCGCTACGACCGGGCCCGCCCCCGCTACCCCGACGCCTTGGTGCACCGGATCGTCGCCGCGGCACCGGGCCCCGAACTCCTGGACGTCGGGGTCGGCACCGGCATCGTCTCCCGGCAGTTCCAGGCGGCCGGGTGCCGGGTACTCGGGGTGGAGGTCGACGCGCGGATGGCCGAGCTCGCCCGGCGGACCGGGGTCGAGGCGGAGGTGGCGTCGTTCGAGGAGTGGGACCCCGCCGGGCGGGCCTTCGACGCGGTGGTCTCCGCGCAGGCCTGGCACTGGGTGGACTCGGTCGCCGGGGCGGCGAAGGCGGCTCGGGTGCTGCGCCCGGGCGGCCTGCTCGCCCTGTTCTGGAACGTCCTCCAGCCCTCACCGGCGGCCACCGAGGCCTTCGCCGAGGTCCACGACCGGGTCCTGCCGGACACCCCCAACCTCTGGAGGAAACCCGCCCTCGACACGTACGCACCCCTGTTCGCCGAGGCGACCGAGGGGATACGCCGGGCGGGCGGCGCGTTCGGCGTACCGAAGGAGTGGCGGTACGAGTGGGATCACCCGTACACCCGCGACGAGTGGCTGGACCTCCTCCCCACCCACGGCCGGGCCGGCCAACTCCCCCCGGCCCGGCTGAAGGAGCTGCTCACAGCCACCGGCGCCGCGCTCGACACGCTGGGCGGCGATTTCGCCGTCCACTACACGACGGTGGCGATCATGGCGTCCCGGACACCCGACGCCGCATCGCGCCCAGCGTCTGCCCGGCCATGAGGAGACACGCGACCAGGGAAAGCGGCCAGATCCACACCGGGGCCCCGCTGTTGTGGACGGGGGTGAGCGCAGCGAGGGTCGACGCGCCCACGGACGGAGTCCGGGTCAGTGGTCATGGCTGTCCGGCGGGAATGTGCTCAACGCGGGTCGTGCGTACAGGTAGAACGCGCCGACGGCGCAGAGCGATGCCGGACCCAGGAGCACGCCGTCCCACAGGAGACGGTGGCCGCTCGGGATGCGTGCCGCGGTGCCGAGGGCGAGCCCCACACCGAACAGGACGTTCCCCCACGCGCCCGCCCTCCCCCGGCCCTTCGGGGGGCCTACCGGTGTTCCGTGCCCCGCCAGTTGGCTCACTCCTCCCCCGACGAGGAGCGCGGCGATGGCGAATCCCATCACGTACGAGGTGACGTCCACTGGTTCCCCGACCTTCCCGTTCCGCCTGTCGTCAGGCGTTTCCGGCGGGCGGTTCGCCGCTCCCGGATCCGCCGTCGCCGTCGCCCCCGCCGGGTGCCCGTGCCGTACGCCCGGCCACGTACCGCTGGGCGATCGTCGCGCAGATCAGGGCGAGAGGCAGGGAGGCCAACCGCGAGCCGTCGGGCAGCAGCCAGGCCGAGAGCGCGCCGAAGACGATGAGGGTGGCGATCAGGGCGACTTGGTCGGGACGCACGAGGGGGGCTCCATTCCGATCCCGATGCCCGCCCCGGCCTGTTGCGCCGTGACGTGCGCCGGCACTCACGTCCGGTCGCGCCTGTGTCCTGTCGCGGCGATCAGGAGCAGCGCGATCACGGCGAGCACCTGAAGCGACAGTGAGAACCCGGTGGGGTGCCCGAGGGGGAACAGCAGGGGCACGGCGACACCCGCTGCTGCCACGACCGCGACGAGGGGGATGAACAGTGGGTCCCTGCGGCCGCGCACCTGCCAGAACGCGGCCCACGCGCAGAGGAACTCCGTGAGCCCCAGCGCGATCTGTAGGTAGGTCATCGACGAATACCGTTCTTGTGGGATCTGGACCCTTGGCCCGGCTTCCGGTCCGTGGGGGCGAGCCGGCTCTGCTCGCCCCCACGGAATCCGGTCAGTGGCTAGTTGTAGTACTCGAAGTAGTCCCAGGGTCCGGTCTTGCTGAAGTATCCGACAAAGTTGACCCAGATCCTGATTCTGGGCTGCTCTGCGTAGAGGTCCATGCTGCCCTTCTTCGTCTGCCACTTTCCGTTGTGCCAGCGTCCATAGCGCGTGTAGTGGTATCGATAGCGCCACCAGGAGCCGTCCACGTAGACCCCGACCATGAAGAGGGCCTGGATGGTCTGGAGGAAGGCCCTCAGGCGGGCGGGCATGGTGTTGAAGTAGGAGGGATCCCACTTCGTGGTGTACGTGTGCCTTCCCTCCGAGGTCCACCTGGTGTTGCGCGGGTGGCCGTTGCACTGGCTGCCCGTCCGGCCGTCACCGCAGACGATCATTGTGCCGTTCAGGTCGGTGTTGGTGACAGGGTTGGCGCCCGCGTAGTCGTAGGCATTGGCGCTGCCGCCGGCGATGGGGTCGGTGGACAGGAACCGGCCCGTCGTGGGGTCGTAGAGACGCAGACCCATGAGGATCGCTCCGGTGACCGTCTCGCCCGACCTCTGGTGTCCGCCGAGCCAGCCGTAGCGGGTCGCGGAGGTGCTGTCCTCGGGGTTGCCGTACTCGTCGTAGGCCGACGCGACCACCGGCTGGGTGGTGTCGAGCGGGAGCTGTACGGTGACGTCTCCGTGGACGTCGGTCAACTCCAGGACGGTGCCGCCCGTGGCTCCGGTGGTGGCCCGCAGTTCCCCGTCGATGCCCTGGACGTTACGGGTCACCGTGCCGGACGCCTCCTGGATCCAGGTGGGGACGTCGCCGTCGGCTCCGTAGTGGTTGTTCTTGGCCGCCGTACGGGTCCAGGTGCCGGCGCTGTTGGTCTCGGTGGTCCAGGCGGCGAGACGGCCGGCCGCATCCGGCGTCCAGGTCTGCCGGCTGGCCCCGTCGGCGGAAGTCTGCTGGTGGACGAGGTCGTTGGCGTAGTAGTCGACGGTGCTGCCGCCTGCCTGGGTGGTGGTGCGTCCCAGAGCGTCGTAGACGGTGCCGCTCGTCGTCAGCCGGTCGGCGCTGTCGTAGGTGTACGACGTGGTGGTGGCTCCGCTCGACGTGCAGGCCGAGCCCGCGGTGGACGTGGAGACGGCCAGGGCCGTGCGGTTGGAGTCGCCGTCGAAGGTGTAGCCGCGGCGGGTGCAGGAACCGTCGGTCGCCGTGTCGTCGGCCTGGACGAGACGTCCGCCCGCGTCGTAGCCGTACGCGCGGGCGCGTGTCTGACCGTTGGTGTCGGTGTCGGTGACCGTCTCCGCGTGGACGGACCGGTCGATGTCGTCGGCGGCGACGACGGTGCCGTCACTGTCGCGGGTGTACGTCCGCGACAGCTGGGCTCCGGTCTCGTCGTAGCCGACGGTGAGGGTGTAGCCGCCGGGCAGGGACTCGGCGGTCAGGTTGCCGTCCGCGTCGTAGGCGGCGGCGAAGGTGCCGGCGACCGAGTCGGTGCGGGAGGTCTGCAGCCCGCGCGGGTCCTTGCTGGTGTCGTAGGTGTAGGTGGTGGTGGACGGAACGGAGTCGGTGGTCCGCACGGGACGGCCCTCGGGATCGTAGGCCGTGGTCGCGGTGTTGCCCGCGCCGTCGTCGTAGGAGATTTCCCGGCCGAGGTCGTCGTGAACGTGGGTGACGGTCGCCGTGCCGTTGCTCGTGGTGGCGAGCTGGCCGTCGGTCGTGTCGTAGGTCATGGTCATGTCCGGGACCGTGGCGCCGGCCGTGGACGTGATGGACCGCTGCGTGACGCGCCCCGCGCCGTCGTAGCCGAGGGTGGTGGTGCGGGTGGTGCTGCCGCTGACCTCGCTGATCTTCGTGGTGTCGCCCCACCGGTCGTATTCGGTGGTCTTGGTCGGCAGTGCGGTGGGGTTGGAGCCGCCACCCGTGACGCTTCCGCCCGGCCCCGTCGAGCAGACCAGGTCGGCCCACTCGGGGCGGCCGTTGCACGCACCGCTTCCGGTGGCTGAGTAGTACGTGGTGACCGTGGCGCCCGCGTCCGATCCCGACGACTTCGGCAGGCTGGTCCTGATCACCCGGCCCTGGGAGTCGTACGAGGTGGTTCTGGCCAGTGCGAGCCCGTTCGGGTCGGTGATGGTCTTGGTGGGCAGGCCCTTGACCCAGTCGTACTGGATGGAAGTGGTGCGTACGTCGGCGTCCGTCGGGTATCCCTCGACGGAGGCGCCGACCTTGGTGGTGGTGACCTGGTCGGCGACGCTTGCGGTGCCGTCGGTGGGGCGGCCCTCGTCGTAGGTGTCGACCGTGTGCCGGCGGGCCGGCCACGACGTACCCGCGGGCAGGTCGGTGCCGCCGGAGCCTGCGGCCAGCGCCGAGGTGAGGGTGACCAGGTGCAGGGGACCCTTCTCGTCGGTCTCGCGCAGCCCGTCGGCGGAGTACACCGAGCGGGTGGACAGCAGTTCTGCCCGGTCGGGGCTGCTCATCTGGTCGATGCTCAGCGCGACCTGTTCCGCTTTTCCGGCGCCGCTGGTGGCGAGTGCCAGTTCGCGGTTCCCTGCGGTCAGTTCACGCACCGTGTTGCCGAAGCGGTCGTATTCGGTGGCCGTGATGTGACCGCCCGGGGTGGCGGTGTCGACTTCCTGTCCGGAGGCATCGGTGTAGGTGATGCCTGCCTGCTTGTAATCGGACGCGGCCAGGTCGGTGCCGGTGTGGGACGACGGGACCGAGTCGGCGGGGAAGACCGCGGTGGCGTCCGTGGGTATGTCGCTCTGGCCCCAGTTCGCGACGTCCGAAGTGCCCATCTGGTTGGGTGCGTTGGTGCCGGAGAGCGGGACGTCGTAGACCACGCTGGTGGTGGCCGTCGTTCCGTCGGTGGTGCTCTGGGTGCCCGCCGTCAGGTTCGGCCGGGAGGCGGAGAGCAGCATGCCGGCGCCTGCGGTGGCGGTGTTGCCCGCCTGGCCGTAGGTGAAGGTCCAGGGCAGCTCGCCGGGCGGGGTCAGAGTGGCGACGCGTCCGGCGGAGTCGTAGGTGTAGGCGGTCGTGAGACGGGGGCTGATGCGTGGGTCCCACTGTTCACGGAGGCGGCCGGTGGCGTCGTAGGCATACTGGGCGACGGCCGTGGCGGTGGTGGTGCTGCCGCCGGGGGTGACGGCCCACTGTTCGATCTGCTGGACCTGGCCGGTGTAGTTGCCGAGCGTCGACCCGGTCGCTGTTGTGGAGCTCGCGTAGACGAACCGCAGCACTCGGCAGCCGGTGTTGGTGCTCGTGTTGGTGAAGTAGTCGTGGCCCGCGACCGTGGCCGCGTCGATGGCGGTCTGGCACTGGTCGGCGCTGACCGCCGAGGTCGGCGCGATCATGTACGTGGGCCGGACGAACGCGCCGGCACCGGACGTGATCTTCTCTGACACCACGGTGGCGGTGGAGTTTTCCGTCGGCGAGTGCACGGTCGCCACCTGCCATGTGGCAACCGATGCGTTGGTCTTCGTGAACGTGGTGGTGATGCCCTCGTCGTCCTTCAAGCTGAAGACTGAGACCTTCGTCAGGTCGTTTGTCGTGCTGCCTGTGCTGTCTTTGCTGGTCAGCGTCAGGTTCTCCAGGCCGGGCTCGGGCTTCCAACCACCGCTGGACGTGGCGGTGAACCCCGTGTCGCCGCTGTCGACGTCCACGACCGACACCGATGTGTCGGTCGTCCTGCGCAGGTACGCCCAGTCGGTGTCGGTCGCGTCGTCGCTGACGCCGGCGCTCCATTGCGGGCCGAAGATGGCGGCCTGGCCGTCCGCCGTCATTCCGGCCGTTGGGGTGCGCGACGATGCACTGCGCTCAACAGACAGGCCGAAAACCGAGGTGTCGGTGGCCGAAAGGGAGAAGTCACCGGTCAGCGCGTTCACCGAGCCCGGCCCGACATCCGCGCTCGGCGCGGTACCGGCGTTGCGGTCGACGGTGATGGTGTGGGGCTGGGAGTAGGCGGTGGTCGTGCCGTCGGTGAAGGCGGCCCGGATGTCGACCGCCCCGTCCTCGGTCAGCGAGGTCGTCACGTTCCAGGTCAGCGCGGCGGGCGAGCCGCCGGTCACGGTCACCGGCCAGGCCGACACGGCGGACCCGTCCGACGACTTGGTGACATCGGCGAGGGGCACGCTGTGCCAGGTGTCGGTCTCGCCACGGCGGTACTGGTAGGTGACGCCCGTGTAGGTGCTCTTCCCGGTCGAGGTCAGGCTGACCCGGCGCGCGGCGCTGTCGCCGTCGCCCGGGGTGAGCAGTCCGGCCCCGGAGCCGACGCCGAAGGCGTACGTGGTGGTCGCCGAGGAGAGGTTCCCGCCGGAGTCGATGGTCTTGGCGTAGAGCTTGTGCCAGTCCTCACCGGGCTTGACGGTGATGGTCAGCGGGTCGCCGCCCGAGCCGTCGGTGGTGTCGTAGACCCGGCCGGGGACCGTGGAGTCGTCCAGGCCCCACTCGAAGCCCAGTCCGTCGGTGGAGGTCGTGTCCAGCGTGCAGGTCGCCCCGCCGGTCGCCGTCGCCGTCCAGGTGTTCGCGGTGTACGGGGTGCAGGAGACGGTGGGCGCGGCCGGCAGCGCGGTGTTCATGACGAACGTCTTGTACGCCGACCAGGCGCCGAAGTCGGTCCCGTCGTAGGCCCGCACCCGGAACCGCAGGTGCGCGCCCGCGGGGAAGGCGGATGCCGTCGGGATCAGCAGGGAGGAAACGGCCCCGGAGGCGACGGTGTGGCCGTACGCGGTGTACGAGTACGTGTTGTCCGCGTACGCCGGGTCCGCGGTGATCTCGTACTGCCCCTGCGCGTTGCCGCCGTCCGCGTCTGTCACCTTCGCCGACAGCGTCGGCGTCAGGGAGGTCACGTACGTCTTGCCGTTGTAGGGGTTCGGGTAGTTCGGCGAGACGGCCGAAGACGACGTGGTGGCATACGAGTTGTAGGTCACCGACAGCTTCGGCGCGTACCCGGAGGTCGCGTAGTTCGCGGAGCGGAAGCGCCGCCAGGTGGTGGAGTCGGTCTCGGACGCGCTCGCGATCTGGATGCCCTGGTTGCTCGAACCGTCCGCCCACGCCTGGGTGATGGCCTGCAGGTTCCAGTTGGACCAGTTCGCCGCGCAGGTGGAGTCGTAGCCCCAGTGCCCGGTGTTGGAGGCGTCACCGGTCGTCGTGGTGGTCGGCTGCGCACCCCAGGTGATCCCCGAGGAGGTCCAGGTGGAGGTGACCCGCTTGGCGAGGGTGGCCGGACCGGAGGTCGAGCAGGTCGCCGAGTAGTAGTTGTACAGCGACAGGTTCGCGGCGGTGATGTGCTTGCCCACGAACTTCGACACGTCGAACTTCATGTACGAGCGCGCGGTGTCGGTCCCGCCGTCGTACGTGCCCGACTTCAGCTCCTCCGAGCTGATCTGCGAGTCGGGGTAGTCCGGGTTCTGTACCCAGGTGTCGGTGGTGACGGCGAGGGTCGTCGTCGGGTCGACGGTCACCGGGTAGGCCGCGGTCGCCAGGAAGGACGTGTCCGGGGTGAGGACCAGGGTCTGGCTGCCGTCGGCGGCGGTCTCGACCTTCGTCGCGACCTGCTCCTGGTGCGCGGACTCACCGGATGCCCTGTCGATGGTGGCGTCCCACATCACCGGCGCGGGAGCCTCCGCGACCAGCTTGCCGCCGGTGTCCTTCAACAGCAGGTGTCCGGAGGCGGCTCGGGACAGCTTCAGCCCGGACAGGTTCAGCGGAATGCGGTAGGAGACCGCCCCGTCGGCGGGCCTGTGTGCCAGGCGGATGTTCTCGGAGAAGCCCTGCGCGAGCGCGCTCACCGACAGGGTCTGGCCGCTGCCGAGGGCGTAGGAGGCGGTGTTGGCCTTCACGGAGGGGGCCGGCAGCTTGGCGGCCCAGCCGAGCCCGAAGGACTGCTTGCCCTTGCTGACCGAGGCGAGGTGGGTGTCACCGCCGTCGGAGACGGCCACATCGGCGGGCGCGACGGCGGGGGTGAGATCGGCGCCGGTGTCGGAGAGGGAGGTGTCGATGTTCTTCCAGACACCGTCGACCTTCGTCCGGACCGGCCCGGCATACGCCTGCGTCTGCATCTGCCCACCGGGCAGGGCGAACGTCGACGAGTCCGCAGTCCGCTCCGACAGCACCTCGATCTTCCGGTGCTGAAGACGGGCCATCAGCACGGCGGATGCCTCGTCCTGCGCCTCCGCGGGCCCGGAGACCTTGGTGGTGGACTTCGTCGGCGAGCCCGTGTCCGCGGCGAACACCAGCCCGCTGCTCTGCTCGACGAGCGCGACCTGGGCGGCGAGCGTCAACAGCACGGCCACGGCCGTACGCCGCACGTCTCTCTGTCTGCGTCTGTGTCTCTGATGCATGATCAGCCCCCTTTGTCGCCCGTGTGCGGTCACACGGGCAAAGCGGCTTGATCATCCGGGGCGGTCCGGACGCGGACGGAGACCGCCCCAACGGCGACCCCAGCGGACATAAAGGAGATCTAAAGAGATCCACCGGACAAGGGAAGGGGAATCACCGAGTCGCGACCTCTGTCCGCTTCGTCCGGCCCGATACCCCTCACGGAGGCAAAGCGGGGATTGCCCAATCCTTGACGGGAGATCAGGGCATCACTCGCCAATCACCTCAAACCGCCACCGGTGCACCGACCGCGCCACCAACTCCGCCCCCGGCTCCGGAAGTTCGGGCAGCTCGGCGTCGTACTCCGCGTCCCACCACGTGATGACGAGGACGCGGTCCCCCGGAGCCCGGAGTGTCTCCCGGCGCAGGGGTTCGGCCGACAGCGTCCTCGCCCGGGCCCAGGCGAGGAGTTGGTCCCCGCGTCCCTCGACGGCCCGTGCCTCCCACATCAACGCGACGGTCACGTGTACAGGTTCCCCTCGGCCACCGCGTGCGAATGACCGGGCACGTGCGGGTCGGTCACCGGCAGGGACGAGTCCGCCGACAGGTCCCAGTCGGAGGGAGCCCGGTTGCGGGCGACCATCTCGGCGCCCAGCGCGGCCACCATCGCGCCGTTGTCCGTGCACAACTTGGGCCGGGGCACCCGGAGTCGGATACCGGCCGCCTCGCAACGCTCCTGGGCCAGCGCCCGCAGCCGCGAGTTGGCGGCCACGCCTCCGCCGATCATCAGGTGGTCGACGCCCTCGTCCTTGCAGGCCCGCACCGCCTTCCTGGTCAGCACGTCCACCACTGCCTCCTGGAAGGAGGCCGACACGTCACGCACCGGCACCTCCTCCCCCGCCGCCCGCTTCGCCTCGATCCAGCGGGCCACGGACGTCTTGAGGCCGGAGAAGGAGAAGTCGTACGCGGGATCGCGCGGCCCGGTCAGTCCGCGCGGGAACGCGATGGCCGTCGGGTCGCCCTCGCGCGCGTACCGGTCGATGACCGGACCGCCGGGGAAGCCGAGGTTCAGCACCCGCGCGATCTTGTCGAAGGCCTCGCCGGCCGCGTCGTCGATGGTCGCACCCAGCGGTCGTACGTCCGAGGTGATGTCGGTGGACAACAGGAGGGAGGAATGGCCGCCGCTGACCAGCAGGGCCATCGTCGGCTCGGGCAGCGGCCCGTGTTCCAGCTGGTCGACGCAGATGTGGGAGGCGAGATGGTTCACGCCGTACAGCGGCTTGCCCAGCGCGTAGGCGTACGCCTTCGCCGCCGAGACCCCGACCAGCAGCGCGCCCGCGAGCCCGGGACCGGCGGTGACGGCGATGCCGTCGAGGTCCCTCGCGCTCACCCCGGCCTCCTTCAGCGCCCGCTCGATGGTGGGCACCATGGCTTCGAGGTGCGCGCGGGACGCCACCTCGGGCACGACACCCCCGAACCGGGCGTGCTCGTCGACGCTGGACGCGATGGCGTCCGCGAGGAGCGTGGTCCCCCGCACGACACCGACGCCGGTCTCGTCACAGGAGGTCTCGATGCCGAGGACGAGCGGCACGTCCTTGGAGTCAGCCATTGCTCTCGGTTCCTTGTACGTCGGTTTCCTGTACGTCGGTTTCCCGTACGTCGGTCTGCTGTTCGCCGGCCTGCCGCACCTCGGTCCGCTGCTCGTCGGCCTCTCGCGCCGGCACCGATGCCGCGGGGTCACGCAGCCGCATCACCAGGGCGTCGACGTTCCCCGGCTGGTAGTAGCCGCGCCGGAAACCGATGGGCTCGAAGCCGAACCGCTCGTACAGCTTCTGGGCGCGCACGTTGTCCACCCGGCACTCCAGCATCACCTCGGCGCACTCGAACGCGGTGGCCGCCCGCAGCAGTTCGGTCAGCAGGAGTGCTCCGAGGCCCGTGCCCCAGTGCTCGCGGGCGACGGCGATCGTCTGGATGTCGGCCCCCGTGGCGGAACCACTGTCGGATTCGGTACCGGCGGTGGCGAGCCCCGCGTATCCGATGATCCGCCGGCCGCCCTCCGGGGCGCTCTCGGCGTCCTCGGCGACGAAGTACCGCCGGGTCGCGTCCGGTCCCCGCGCGTGGGCCAGGTCCGACCAGAACATGCCCCGGGACCAGGCGTCCTCGGGGAAGAGGTCCTTCTCCAGCTCCAGCACGGGCTCGATGTCCCACCAGCGCATCTCGCGCAGCACGGCAGTCGTCACTTGGGGGTGACCACCTTGTAGTTCTTGGGAACCTGGGCGTCGGGGCGGCGCAGGTAGAGGGGGCGGGGGGCCGGGAGTTCGACACCCGCCGCCAGCCGTTCGGCGGCCAGCGAGGCGAGGGCCGCGGCACTGACGTGCTCCGGCGCGTGCGCGCTCGGGAAGGTGTCCGGGTAGAGCAGGGCACCCGCGCCGACGGCCGGCAGGCCCGCGACCTGGTCGGCGATGTCCGCCGGCCGGTCGACGGACGGCTCGGTCACCCTCGTACGGGAGTCGCTGTAGCGGGCCCAGTAGACCTCCTTGCGGCGGGCGTCGGTCGCCACGACGAAGGGGCCCTCCGGGACGTCGGCGGCGTAGGCGAGGCCGTCCAGCGTGCAGACGCCGTGGACGGGGACGCCGAGCGCCAGTCCGAAGGTGTCGGCGGTCATCAGGCCGACGCGCAGCCCGGTGTACGGGCCGGGGCCGATGCCGACGACGACGCCGGTGACGGCGTCGAGGCCCCTGCCCGCCTCGGCGAGGATCCGGTCGACGGCGGGCAGCAGCAGTTCCCCGTGCCGGCGCGCGTCGACCTGGCTCGACGCGGCGACGACGGCCGTCCCGTCGTGCAGGGCGACCGTGACGGCCGGGGTGGCGGTATCCAGAGCGAGCAAGAGCACGCGAACAGCCTACGGCGCCCGCGCCCCCCGTACGGCCGCTCCGGTCGGCGGTACGGCTGCTGCTACCGTCACCGCAAAACGGGACGTACAAGACGAAGAGGTGGGCGCTGGTGACCAGGAGCAGCTCGGGATTCGTGGCCGGGCTCACCGTGGCGGCTCTCGCCGGGGTCGGCTTCCTCGCCTACCAGGCCTCGGCGAACGCCCCCTCGCGTCCGGGCGACGAGCGCCTGTCCTCCTCGACGCCGGTGACCACCGAGAAGGTCCCCCGGGACACCCGGCACCCGGGGGCGCTGCCGGCCGGCTCCGGCGCGGGCAGACGGGTCGTGTACTCCCTGGAGGACGACCGGGTGTGGCTGGTCGGCACGGACGGCAGGGCGCGCCGCTCGTTCACCGTCGCGCCGGGCACGGTCGATCCGGCGCCGGGCAGCTATCTGGTCACGTCCCGCTCGAACTCGATCACGGGGACCGACGGCACCCCGATCGAGCACGTCGTGCGGTTCACCGGCGTGGACGGCGTGGCCATCGGCTTCAGCGCGGCGGTGGACCTCCCGCCTCAACAGGCCGACCCGGAGGCACGCACGGGGGGCATCCGGGAGACGCGGACGGACGGGGACGCCATGTGGGAGTTCGCGACGATCGGCGAGAAGGTCGTCGTGATCCGCTGAACGGGCCAGGGGGCTGTCCTAGGCGGCTTCCGGCTGCCGCCGGACGGACACCTCGGGCGGACGCGGCGGTGTCGAGACCGCACGGGCGGCGGCACAGGACGCCAGCAGATCGCGCATGGACACCCCGGGGACCGCGTTCCGCTTCGGCCTGGGCGCGTTCATGCTCATGCTCGCGCTCGTGTTCTCGGTAGCCGACATGGACGCCTCCTGAAGTCCGGGGGCGGACGTAGTTAGGTAAACCTAACTACGAGCTGGGTACCATGTGACCACGGCCGGGACACCCGACGCAACATCTTGCCGACGGATTGTCGGAACATTCACGCGAACGTTCACACGGCACTCAGGTCAACCGTCGCCCACCGCTCCCCCACCCCCGTGAGGGTGACGTGCCGCACCTCGTCCGTGGTGTCTCCGACGGCCCGGTGGATCAGGAGATGGAGCCGGTCGTCGGTCAGCTCCTCGACCTTGCCCTCGCCCCACTCCACGACGATGACGGACTCGGGCAGCGAGACGTCGAGGTCGAGGTCCTCCATGTCGTCGAGACCGCCGGCCAGCCGGTACGCGTCCACGTGGACCAGCGGCGGCCCCTCACCGAGGGAGGGGTGGACACGGGCGATCACGAAGGTGGGCGAGGTGACCGCGCCCCGGACCCCGAGCCCCTCGCCGAGCCCGCGCGTCAGCGTCGTCTTGCCCGCGCCCAGCTCACCGGTGAGCATGACGAGGTCGCCGGCCCGGAGCAGACCGGCGAGCCTGCGGCCCAACTCCCGCATCTCGTCGGGTGAGTTGACGGTGAGCTCGAACGACAGGGCGGACGTGGGGCACGAGGGGGACTCAGCCGGGCCTTCGTGCGCTGCTGCTGGTGCTTCCATAACCGGAAACCGTAGCCCCTGCCGGCACGGCACCCGCGCGGGTGAGCAGGTCGGCGAGCCGGTCGGTGACCACCTCGGGGTGCTCCAGCATCACCAGGTGACCGGCGTCCGGCACGAGGACCAGCTCGGCGTCCGGCAGCAGATCGGCGATGGCCTCGCTGTGCTCGCTCGGGGTGACGAGGTCCCCGACCCCGGCCAGCACCAGCACGGGCAGGTCCCTGAAGTGGGCGAGGGCCTCGGTCTTGTCGTGCTCGGTGAAGGCCGGGTAGAACTCGGCGACGACGTCGATGGGCGTGCCCTCGATCATCCGCTCGGCGAACCGGGCGACGGCGGGATCGACGTCCCGCGAAGCGAACGAGTACCGCTTGATGATGCCGGTGAAGAGATCGGCGGTGGCCCGCCGCCCCCGCTCCACCCACTCGGCCTGCTGCCCCAGCGCCTTCAGTACACCGGGGAGCACCCGCCGGACGGCGTTCACGCCCGCGACGGGCAGCCCGAAGTTGACCTCGCCGAGCCGCCCCGAGGACGTACCCACGAAGGCGATCCCGACGACCCGCTCCCGTACGACGTCCGGGTACTCGTCGGCGAAGGCCATGACGGTCATCCCGCCCATGGAGTGCCCGACGAGCACGATCGGCCCCTCGGGCACGGCGGCGTCGAGGACGGCCTTCAGGTCCCGTCCGAGCTGGTCGATGGAGACGGGCGTCCCGTCGCCCCGCTGGGCGGCCCCGCGTCCGGACCGCCCATGGCTGCGCTGGTCCCAGTACACGCTGCGGACGACACCGCGCAGGGCGGTCCGCTGGAAGTGCCAGGAGTCCTGGTTGAGGCAGTAGCCGTGGCTGAAGACGACGGTGACGGGGGCCGGGGCCTTGCGCCCGAAGAGCCGCCGCCGACGCGGGGTGAGGGCGGGCCCGGCCTCCGGGTCGACGTCGTCGACCTCGTAGTACAGCTCGGTGCCGTCGTCGGCGTACGCCTTGCCCGGGGTGCCGCGCAGCGCGCCGTAGGGGCCCGCCGAGTCGAGCACGAGCCGCGCCCTCTCGCGCATACCGCGCCCCACGGTGAGCCGCTCGACGGCGACACCCGCGGCGGCGCCGGCGGCGACCACCCCTATGGCGACGCCCGCGATGCCGGTCGCTCGGCGCCAGCCCCCGGTCGACACCTCGGCGGCGGAGGCCACGACCGCGGTGGCGGCGCTCGCGACGACCTCCGCACTGCTCTCGCTCACGTACCGCTCCTCGCTGGAGATCCACTGAAACTGCTGGGTAGGCCTGAGTTGCTGGAGTTACTGATGTTGCTGAAGCAGTTGGACTGCTGAGCCGGTAGGGCTGACGGGGCTGTCAGGGCTGGGGGCCCTGACGGGGAAGAAGGAGGCGGAGTCGCCGGGTTACTCGTGCCTCCCTCCGGGCCGGAGGACCTTACCGGCGACTACCCCCCGACCGCCCTCTTGTTACTCATTCACGTAGACGCGTGGCACCCGGGTTCCGATGCGGGTGACGATTTCGTACGCGATCGTCCCGGCCGCCTGTGCCCAGTCCTCGGCGGTGGGCTCACCCCGGTCACCGGGCCCGAAGAGCAGGACCTCCGCGCCCGCTTCGGGCTCGTCGCCCCCTAGGTCGACGACGAACTGGTCCATGGCGACCCGGCCTGCCACGGTCCGCCACTTGCCGCCGATCAGGACGGGGCCGGTGCCGGAGGCGTGGCGCGGGATGCCGTCCGCGTAGCCGACGGGGACGAGACCGAGGGTGGTGGCGCCGGGAGTGACGTAGTGGTGCCCGTAGCTGACGCCGTGGCCGCCCGGTACGTGCTTGACCAGCGCGAGTGAGGCCGCCAGCGTCATCACCGGGCGAAGGCCCAGGTCGACGGAGGTCCCGATCTCCGGGCTCGGCGAGATGCCGTAGACGGCCACGCCCGTCCGTACGAGGTCGAAGTGCGTGTCCGGACGGCTGAGCACGGCGGGCGAGTTGGCGAGATGCCGCACCTCGGGCCGCAGGCCGTGCCGTTCGGCGTACGCGACCATCTCGTGGAAGCGGGTGAGCTGGGCGTCGACGGACGGGTGTTCGGGTTCGTCGGCGCAGGCGAGGTGGGACCAGAGCCCGGTCACCCGGATCAGCCCGTCGCGCTCGGCGCGCAGCGCGGCGGCGACGAGCGCGCACCAGTCGTCCCCCGGCTGACAGCCGCCGCGCCCGAGCCCCGTGTCGGCCTTCAGCTGGACACGAGCGGGCCGCCGGGCGGCGGCAGCGGCCTCGACCACCTCGCGCAGGGCCCACATCCCGCCCACCGACACGTCGACGTCGGCCTCGACGGCCTCCTGCCAGGGCCCGCCCGGCGTCCAGAGCCAGCACATGACCCGGACATGGCGGGGGATCCCGGAGTCCGGCCGCCGCAGGGCGAGGGCCTCCTCCGGGGTGGCGGTGCCGAGCCACTCGGCGCCCGCCTCGACGGCCGCCCGCGCACACCGGAGCGCCCCGTGGCCGTACGCGTCGGACTTGACGACGGCCATCAGGACCGCCCCGCGCGCGCGGGCACGCAGGGTCCGTACGTTGGCCCGCAGGGCGGCCAGGTCGATCTCGGCGCGGGCTCGCAGGGCGGCGGCCGGCGGGGCTGCTGTCTCACTCATGGCGCCCCCAGTGTCTCAGAGGGACCGCGGAGCACACCCGCGGCTACCCCGCGGCCCGTCGTCCCCACACGTACACCCGGTCGCCCGTCTTCAGAACGCCCCAGAGGGTACGGGCGTCGGCGAGCCGCATATTGACGCAGCCCATGGAGCCGACGGTGGTGTGGATGCTGCCGTAGACGGCGTGGAAGGCCTGGCCGCCGCTGAAGAACTGGGCGTAGGGCATGGGGGTGTCGTAGAGGGTGGAGTGGTGGTTCTTGTGCTTCCAGTACACCTTGTGCCACCCACCGCGTGTCGGATAGGCGGTACGTCCGCTCCGGACGGGCACGGGCCCGTAGACGACCTTCTTTCCCTTCTGCACCCAGGTCAGCTGCCGCCCGAGATCGACACAGGCGACGCGGTAGGTCCGTACGGGGCACTTGCCGGCGGCGTTCGGGTTCTTCCTCGCGGACAGCAGCTGCATACGCGACCAGGTGACGGGCCCGGCGAATCCGCTGGCGGGCTTGATCTTGTACTTCCGCTGGAACGCCCGGATGGCGACACAGTCGGACGCGGACTGCTTCCCGTCCACCTTGAGCTTCAGCCAGAACTCGATCTGCCGCTGATAGGGCCCGGCCAGCTTGGAACAGGCCACTTTCCCGGCAGCGTCACGGAGGGGTACGTACTCGATGAGGTCGTACGTCCCCTTCGCGGCCTCGGCCGGCTCGACGGCGTCCTCCTGCCCCGTCGGCGTGTACACCCGTGGCGCGAGCAGCTGGTCCGGGGTGTCGAAGGTCCAGGGCTGGGAGGGAGCGGGGGGCACACCGGGGACGAGGACACCCTCGGGGCCGGAGGCGGGTGACGGCACGGGATCCGCGACGGCGGGGCCGACGGGCAGCACGGCACTCGCGACAAGGAGCGCGGCGAGCCCTCGCAGGACGATCGGTCGACTGATCATGCGATCAGGAGAACGTGGGGTTGACGCCGCCGGGGTCAGCCGCGCGGCGGGGTCACCCGACCGTGCGTCACCCGGCGGTGCGTCGCCTGGTCATGAGGTCGCTGGGCGACGAGTCACCTGGCCGGCTGTCTCACTGGCCCCGAGCACCCCGCCGCCGCCCGTCCCGCCCGTCCCGAACGTCCTGCCAGGCCCGGCGCACCCCCTCCGCCACATCGTGCGCCCCCACCGGTGCCCCCTCGGCCGCCAGCCTCCCGGCGAGCCCGTGCAGATACGCCCCCACGCTCCCCGCGTCCGGCGCCGAGAGGCCCGCCGCCAGCAACGACCCGCACAGCCCCGACAGCACGTCTCCGCTGCCGGCGGTGGCGAGCCACCCGGTGCCGGTCGCGTTCACCCGCACGGCGCCCCCCTCCGAATCGGCGATCAGCGTGGTGGAGCCCTTGAGGAGAACGGTCGCCCCGTATCGCGCGGCAAGCTCACGCACGGCCGACAACCGGCCCCCCTCCACCTCCCCGCGCCCCACGCCGAGCAGCGCGGCGGCCTCCCCGGCGTGCGGGGTCATCAGCGTCGGCGCGATACGCCCCCGCACCGCGTCCCGGTCCGCCAGCCGCAGCCCGTCCGCGTCGATCAGCACGGGTACGTCCGCCTCCAGGACCTCGGCGACCGTGGCGGCGTCGTCCCCGGCCCCGGGCCCCACGACCCACGCCTGGACACGCCCCGCCTTGTGCGGCCCCTGGTCGGACACGAGCACCTCGGGAAAGCGGGCGATCACCGCGTCGGCGGCCGGCCCCACGTACCGCACGGCTCCGGCGCCGCCCCGGAGCGCGCCCGCGACGGCCAGCACAGCGGCCCCCGGATACCGCGCCGACCCCGCCGCGATCCCGACGACCCCTCTCCGATACTTGTCACTCTCGACCCCGGGCACCGGCAACAGCCGGGCGACGTCCGTGTGTTGCAACGCCTCCAGCTCAGCGCGCCCGGGAAGCACCTCCCCGAGCCCGATGTCGACGAGCCGCACGGTACCGGCGTACTCCCGCGCCGGATCGATGAGCAGCCCCGGCTTGTGGGTCCCGAAGGTCACGGTCAGATCGGCCCGGACCGCCGCCCCGGACACCTCACCGCTGTCGGCGTCGACCCCGCTGGGCAGATCGACGGCGACAACGGCGCCCCCCGCCTCGCGCACGACGTCCACCAACGCCACGGCATCACCCCGCAGGCCACCCCGCCCCCCGATCCCGACGATGCCGTCGACGACGAGATCGGCGCGTCGGATGACCCCTTCGGCGGCACCGGACCCGGACGCCGAAATGGCCGTCCCGCCCGCTGCCCGGAGCGCCGCGAGCCCCCCGGCGTGCGTGCGCTCCGGGGCGAGCAGCAGCGCCGTGACGCCCGCTCCGCGCCGGGCGAGCCGGGCACCGGCGTACAGGGCGTCGCCGCCGTTGTCACCGCTGCCGATGAGAAGAACGACCCGGCGGCCGTACACCCGCCCCATCAACTGACCGCAGGCGACGGCCAGTCCGGCCGCCGCGCGCTGCATGAGCGCACCTTCCGGCAGCCGCGCCATCAGCTCACGCTCGGCCGCCCGTACCGTCTCCACGCCGTACGCAGTTCGCATACACCGAGTCTCCCGCACGACTCCCGACCCGGCTCGCCGCACACGGGCGGCCCTCTTCGCTGGGGCCTACGCCTCCGCGATCACCACAGCCGAGGCCACCCCCGCGTCATGGCTCAGCGACACATGCCACGACCGCACCCCGAGCTCGGCGGCACGCGCCGCCACCGTCCCCGTCACCCGCAGCCAGGGCCGCCCACTGTCCTCGACGCAGACCTCGGCGTCGGTCCAGAGCATGCCGCCCGGAGCGCCCAGCGCCTTGGCGAGCGCCTCCTTCGCGGCGAACCGGGCGGCGAGCGAGGCGGCCCCGCGCCGCTCCCCGCTGGGCAGCAGCAACTCGCTCTCCAGAAACAGCCGTTGGGCCAGCCCGGGCGTCCGCTCAAGCGAGGCCCGGAACCGCTCGATCTCGGCGACGTCGATCCCGACTCCGATGATGCTCATCCGGGCACTCTACGATCCGTCAGCCCTGTTCAGGAGCAGCACCCGGCGCAAGCTCCGGGTACCCGGCGAACAGGTCCTTGCTTCCAGCACGGTCACTGCTCGGCGTATCCAGGCGACCAGACTTCCTCTTCCAGGTCCGGGCGCATCATGCGGCGGCTCGCAGCTCGCACCACACGAATTTCCCGCGATTCCCGAACCGGCTCAGCGGCTGCCACCCCCAGAGATCGGAACAAGCCACCACCATCCCGAGTCCGCGCCCGTCCTGCGACTCGACAAGCTGTTCCAACTCCCGTGGCGGCTCCGGCGGTCGAGGGTCCGCGTCCCAGGCTCCGATCCGCAGGACGCCGCCGGACCAGCGGACGCGGAGGGCGGCGGGGCCCTTGGTGTGCCGTACGGCGTTGGAAACGAGCTCGGTGGCGAGGAGTTCGGCGACGTCGACGAGGCCGATCAGCCCGTGCATGGTCAGGATGAGGCGGAGGGTGCGGCGGCTGACGGTGACGGCTCGGAGGTCGTTGGGGATGTAGAGGGAGTACTCCCAGGGCTCGGGCTCGGGCCGGGTTTCTGTCTCGGTTTCGGGCATGCGTCAACTCCCGTTCGGTGGTGGGGGGTTGCGGTCGGGCGGGCGGTGGCATGCCGCAGCCGTCGTGGCAGGACGGAGTGGTGCGCTTCCGGATCCCCGGGGTGCCGCAGAGTGTGCGTCGCGTCACCGACGGTACGTCTAACTTGTAATCCCGAGCAAGCTGATCGCGTAATCTGACCCGAACGGGCGGCACCGGAAGCCATGTTGAGCAAGGAGCTATTGGATGGTCCTGAGGCGCGAACCCACGGCGCGTCAACTGCGCCTGGGAGTCGAGTTGCGCAGACTCCGCGAAGGGGCAGGACTCACCGCCATCGAGGCAGCAGCACTGCTGGGGGCGAATCGCGTCCAGATGAGTCACATCGAAAACGGACTCGCGGGCGTGAGCGAGCCACGACTCCGCCGCCTCGCATCCCACTACGCCTGCATGGACAAGGAGTTCATCGACGCCTTGGTCGCGATGGCCACCGACCGAACGCGCGGCTGGTGGGAGGAGTACCGGGGGCTGCTGCCCACATCCTTCCTGGACTTGTCGGAGCTGGATCACCACGCCGTTTTCCAGCACGAGGTAGCCGTTCTGTACGTACCCGGCCTGTTGCAGACCGACGACTACGCTCGCGCAGTTTTCTCCGGCCGGGTTCCCGAACTAACGCACGACGAGCTTGAGTTGCGCGTCGGCCACCGAATGAGGCGCCAGCAGCTCTCCATCCCGTACGAGCTGGTGATCCACGAGTCGGCCCTGCGCATCAGGGTCAGCGACCGTGCCGCTGCCCGTGCTCAACTCGCCAAACTCATGGAGCGCTCCGAAGCGGACCACGTCACCGTTCGCGTCATCCCCTTCGATCTGGATGGCTTCGCCAGAGCCGCCAGCACCATGACGTACGTGGGTGGCTCCGTACCCAAACTGGACACGGTGGTGCGTGACGTACCCCATGGCTCAGCCTTCATCGACTCCGAAGGACAGCTCAGCGCCTTTCGCACGCGCTTCCGTAAGGTGGAAGCCGTATCACTCGACCCCTCACGGTCGCGTGACTTCATGAACCGGTTGGCGAAAGAGCTGTGAGGTACCCGATGGGCAACTGGCGGAAGTCGTCCTACTCCGGCCCCGACGACGGCAACAACTGCGTGGAGATAGCCATCCCTGAAACCTGGCGAAAGTCGTCCTACTCGGGCCCGGGCGACGGCAACGAGTGCGTGGAGATCGCCAACTCCCCCACCCACATAGCCATCCGTGACTCCAAGGCCCCAGCCACCCGCACCCTCACCTTCCCGCCCTCCGCCTACACCCCGTTCATCGACTCCCTCAAGTCGCCCACGCGCAAGGCCCCCAGGACGTCGTAGACACCCTCACGCGTCGGTCGGATTCGCCTTCCGCACCTGCCACCAATAGAACGCACTGACACGGTGGTCGTGCTCGAACCCGGCGCCGAGAGGCCCCACCCGGCCGATCGCCTCCTCGGTGCGCGGGTCATCACGCACCGCAAGCCCATAGGCGGCTTCCAGACGCACGAGCTGGTCATCGTGGTCAAGAAGCGCAACCAGTGCGTCGGCCACTGCGGGCGTGCGGATTCGGGAACCGGCGAGCGTCTCCACCGCCGTGTGCCACGCGTCCGCGTGCCGGTCCTCGACCAGGAGAAGCAGTGCCTGGCCGATCTCCGGGAGGAGGCTGTCGTCCCGCATGCCCACCCCGCACGCACCGACCCGTACCTGGGCGTCCGGGTCGCGCATGAGGGTGAGCAACCCGGCCCTGGCCAGAGGGGTCAGGGGAGGCAGGGGGACACCGTGCGTCGAGAGGGCGTAGGGCACTTCGCGACGGACCCGGGGGTCGGGGTGGTCGGCGTAGCGAAGCCCGATGGTCTCCTGGTCCTGGTGCGTGTACCCGGTGTAGGCGTCCAGCAGCTTCGCGAGCATCCCACTGTCTGTCTCTTCTGCCGCCCAGGCAGCCAGGAAGTCACTGTCGCGCTGCTCGTCGACGGGATCGCTGTTGTACATGAACGACCGCGACCGCAGGTAGTCCAGTACGAACCGTCGGTGCACCCGGTCGGAGTCGTGACGGTGGGCGACCACCGCCGACCAGGTCTCGAAGCTGCGGCGCTGGACGAGGATCCAGCAGACCGTCGACCAGTTCACGTGCTCGTCATCGGGCGGATCGACGGCGCGGCCGATCAGCTCGTCGACGGGGGTCAGGACACGGAAGGCCCACTCCAGCTCGGTGAGGACGGCTCCGTGGCCGGCCCGTACGGCAAGCCCGCCGAGCGACATCCGCTCGACCCACGTGTACTCGTCGTCCTGCACCCGGACCGTCACCGCCGACTCAGACCCACCCACCCTGCGCCGGAGTCCCTCGGCCGCACCCGTCTCGTACCAACCCCTCGCCAGAGTGAGCAGCCGTTCCCGGGCCTCCACCGGCATCCGCAGCCGGGGCTCCTTGCCCAGCACCGCCGAGAAGACCGCCGGGGAACCTCCGTCGACGGCGCGCCACAGAGGCGTGGTCCCGTCCGGCAGCACCCGGTCGGGGTCTGCCCCGCCCTCCACCAGCGCCTCGGCGACCGCTTGGTCATAAGCGGCGACAGCCACACACAGCACCGGCAGCGCATCCGCGTCAGTGCCGCCACCGGTGTCCAGGGTGTTCGGGTCGGCGCCCTCCTCCAACAGAACCCGCACCGCCTCGGCGTCCCCTGCCCGAACCGCCGACCTGAGCCGACTGTCGAGTGCTTCCTCTGCTTCCTCCGTCATCCCCCGCCCCATCCCTCAGAAGTCCCGCGCAAGGCACGAACACAGCACGCCAAGGGCCCCGTCGCTCGAAA
Organism: Streptomyces sp. AK08-02; assembly: GCF_033795085.1. Taxonomy (NCBI): domain Bacteria; kingdom Bacillati; phylum Actinomycetota; class Actinomycetes; order Kitasatosporales; family Streptomycetaceae; genus Streptomyces; species Streptomyces sp. AK08-02. The sequence goes on along the minus strand of NZ_JARAZV010000030.1, from coordinate 59,326 downwards.
GCGACGGGGCCCTTGGACACTGCGTGCACTGCATAACATGGGAATTGTGGAGATGGCGGGAATCGAACCCGCGTCCAACGGTGCGGAATCAGGGCTTCTCCGTGTGCAGTTCGCTGTGCTTTTCTCGGCCCCGGCAATCACGCGAACAAGTCGCCGACGGGCCCAGTCACTGTTAGATTTCCCTCTTCACCCCGTGACCGGGATCAAGGTTTAGTCCCCTAGCTGATGCCAGGATCCGGGTCGGGAACACTCCCGGGCTGACACTCCCATTAGTGCGGAGCAGGCTCGTCGCTACCTGAAATCAGGCGGCGAGAGAGAACTGCTGCGCGGGAGAATCGCTGTTGGAATTGGCGATTATTTTTTTCGGCCTGTGGTTTACGAGATCATGGCCGCTTCCTCGACACGCTTCACCTGCTTCGACATCCGCTGTCGAAACCGATCATCCCCATGTTGTTTTTTCAATTCCTCCGCAGAGGAGTCCCTCCGAGGAGGGTGGCGCACCTTCGGTGAGGTGCAGTTGCCATCGTACGTGACCAACGCGCGCGCGTGCCACCAATATTCCGCCCGCCGGTCGAGCCGTCGGTCGCGCCGTCGGTGGAGCCACCGCACGGTGCTACCCGTGCTACCCGTGCTGCTGCTTGCGCCGCACCGCCGAGACCGCCCGGTCCGTCTCGCGCCGGTCCTGCTTCTCCCGCAGCGTCTGTCGCTTGTCGTACTCCTTCTTGCCTCGCGCCAGCGCGATCTCGATCTTCGCCCGGCCGTCCTTGAAGTACAGGGCGAGGGGCACGATCGCGAGCCCCGACTCCCCCGACTTGGACTCCAGCTTGTCGATCTCGGCGCGGTGCAGCAGCAGCTTCCGCTTGCGCCGCGCGCTGTGGTTGGTCCAGGTCCCCTGGCTGTACTCCGGCACGTGCACGTTGTGCAGCCACGCCTCGTTCCCGTCGAGCTGCACGAAGCCGTCGACGAGCGAGGCCCGCCCCTGGCGCAGCGACTTCACCTCGGTACCGGTGAGGACCAGACCGGCCTCGTAGGTGTCGATGATGGCGTAGTCGTGGCGCGCCTTCTTGTTCTGGGCGATCAGCTTGCGCCCTGTTTCCTTAGCCATAGTGCGGCCATTTTCGCACCATGAGGGCGCTGAAAGGAAAGTCGATTACCAGGGACCGGGGGCCAGGGGCTACGAGGGATCGCCCAGCCCGCTGAGTACGGTCTCCGCCTGTTCCAGTGCTCCCCGGTCGGCGTCGAGGTCGGGCGTGAGGCCCACGCCGTCGACGCCACGCCCCGAAGGGGTGCGGTAGTGGCCGACGGTCAGCTCGGCGACGGAACCGTCGGGCAGCCGGCTCGGCATCTGCACCGAGCCCTTGCCGAAGGTCCTGGAGCCGACGACGACCGCCCGCCCGCGGTCCTGGAGCGCTCCGGTGAGCAGCTCGGCCGCGCTCATCGTGCCGCCGTCGACCAGCGCGACCAGCGGCCGGGTGGTGTCGCCGCCCGAATCGGCGTGCAGGGCACGCTGCTCGCCGTTGACGTCGTACGTGGCGACGAGGCCGCCGTCGAGGAAGGCGGAGGCGGCGGCGACCGCCTCGGTGACCAGCCCGCCGGAGTTGCCGCGCAGGTCGAGAATGATCCCGGCGCCGGCCGGGGCGTCCCGGACCGCGCCGCGCACCACCTCACCGACGCCCTTGGTGAAGGCGGCGACCCGGATGACGGTGACCTTGCTCTCGGCGACCCGCCGTACTGTCACGGAGTCCGTGGAGAGCCGCGCCCGGCGTACGGTCTCGCTCCACGCGCGCGTGCCGCGCTCCAGACCGAGCCGGACGGTCGTACCGGCGGCGGCGTCCTGCGTGTCACCGCGCAGTAAGGAGACGACCTCGGTGACCGGCTGCCCGTCGACCGCGTGGCCGTCGACACTCCGCAACCGGTCTCCGCTACGGATCCCGGCGCCGGCCGCGGGTGACCCGGACCGCACCCTGGTGACCTCGATACGGCCGTCCCGCTCGCGCCGCGCCCACAGTCCGACGCCCGTGTACCGGCCGTCGAGGGCCTCCTCGAACTCCTCGTACTCCCCGGGGGAGTACACCGCTGCCCAGCGGTCCCCGCTGCGGCTGACGGCGCGCTCGGCGGCCTCCATGGGGGACTTGCCGTCGGCCATGGCCGCGGCGGCGGCCTCGGCGACGTCCTCGTGGTGCCCCACGGGGGTGGCGGAACGGGCCCTGTCCGGGAGAGCGGTCTCGCGCTCGGCAGGCTCGGGGAACGAGCCGGTGGCCGCGCCGGCGACCAGGACACTGGCGAAGAGCAACGTCAGAGCCGCCCCGCGGCCTGCACGGCGGGGCTGTGTGAACAGTGCTCGGCCCGACATGCCGGTGAGTCTAGGACAAGCCGAAGGGCCGTACGGTCGGATGTCCGAACGACCCCCTTGGCATGTGTCACACCTTCAGGTACTTGCGCAACGCGAAGAAGGCGGCCAACGCGGGCATCAGCAGACTCGTCGCGAGGATGAGCGGAAGCTTGGTGAGTACGGCGTCCCAGCCGATGAAGGTGATCAGGTTCAGCTTCTCGGACAGGGCCAGCCCGTGATCGATGATGAAGTACCGCCCGACCAACAGGAAGGCACAGGCGACACCGCCACCGATCAGCCCGGCGACAGCGGCCTCCATGATGAACGGCGCCTGGATGTAGAACCCGGAGGCACCGACGAGCCGCATGATCCCGGTCTCACGCCGACGGCTGAACGCGGAAACACGCACGGTGTTGACGATCAGCATCAGCGCGACGACGAGCATCAGCGCCATCACCGCCCGGGCGGCCCAGTTCATGCCGTTGAGCAGCCCGAAGAGGTTGTCGAGGATGCCCTTCTGGTCCTGCACGGACTGCACACCGTCCCGCCCGTCGAAGGCGGTCGCGATGACCTGGTACTTCTCCGGGTCCTTGAGCTTGATCCGGTACGACTCCTGCATCTGGTCCGGGGTGAGCGAACTGGCCAGCGGGGAGTCGCCGAACTGCTCCTTGTAGTGCTTGTAGGCCTCGTCCGCGGACTCGTACGTGACCTTCTCCACGACCGAGTCCATCTTCTCCAGATCGCCGAGGATCTGCTTCTTCTGGTCGCTGGTCACCGCGCCCTTGGCACAGTTCGGGTCGGACTCGGCGTCGCTCTTGTTGCAGAGGAACACCGAGACGTTGACCTTGTCGTACCAGTAGCCCTTCATCGTGCTGACCTGGTCGCTCATCAGGAGCGACCCGCCGAACAGGGCGAGCGACAGGGCGACGGAGACGATGACGGCGAAGGTCATCGTCAGATTGCGACGGAGACCGACACCGATCTCCGACAGTACGAACTGGGCGCGCATGGCGAGCTCAAGCCTTTCCGGGAACTCCGAGGACCGTCGACGTCACCGACCACCGGTGATCGCAGGTGACCGACATCGACCGTCAGTGCTGGTAGCCGTAGACGCCGCGCGCCTGGTCGCGGACGAGACGGCCCTTCTCCAGCTCGATGACGCGCTTGCGCATCTGGTCGACGATGTTCTGGTCGTGCGTCGCCATCACCACGGTCGTGCCCGTCCGGTTGATCCGGTCGAGCAGCTTCATGATGCCGACGGAGGTCTGCGGGTCGAGGTTGCCGGTCGGCTCGTCGGCGATCAGCAGCTTGGGCCGGTTCACGAAGGCCCGTGCGATGGCGACACGCTGCTGCTCACCGCCGGACAGCTCACCGGGCATCCGCTCCTCCTTGCCGCCCAGGCCGACGAGGTCGAGCACCTGGGGCACGGACTTGCGGATCTCGCCCTTGGACTTGCCGATGACCTCCTGCGCGAAGGCGACGTTCTCGGCGACCGTCTTGTTCGGCAGCAGCCGGAAGTCCTGGAACACCGTCCCCAGCTGGCGCCGCATCTGCGGCACCTTCCAGTTGGAGAGGCGCGCGAGGTCCTTGCCCAGGACGTGCACCTGACCGTGGCTGGCGCGCTCCTCGCGGAGGATCAACCGCAGGAAGGTGGACTTTCCGGAGCCGGAGGACCCGACGAGGAAGACGAACTCACCCTTCTCGACCTCCAGGGTGACATCCCTGAGGGCGGGGTGGTTCTGCTTGGGGTAGACCTTGGAGACGCTGTCGAATCGGATCACGGATACACCACGGACCATCGGGGGCAGGTGACCGTGACCATACGCGAACCGGGGACGCGAGCGCAGGCGCGGGAGTGCTTTGCGCAAGGGTTGTGCCCATTTATGACGGTCGACGGCGGCCCGGGATCTTCGACTGACCCCGGTGAGCGGTGGGCAGGATAAGGCGAACCGCGCCGAATTCCGCGGAACCTGGCACAGTGGAGCGTGGAGTGGGGAACGGTTGCGTTCCCGTAAGCGTTGTGTACGTGGAAGCGGCGCAAGGAGGGCAAGGCGCATGACGTACGACCGATTGGTGTGCGCGAACTGCGCGGCGCCCGTGAGCGAGGGACGCTGTCCCGTCTGCCGGGCCAGCCGCGAGCGGATGCAACAGGAGGGGCCGTTCGCCGGACTGAACCCGATGGCGCTGATCGCGCTGCTGGCGGTGCTGATAGCGGCACTGGCACTGGTGGCTCACCAGACGGCATAGCCGGGCGCGGACAGACGGCGCGGCGAGGCGCAGTCGACCCGTCCCGTCCGTCACAGGACACACCACGAAGGGCCCGGAGCTTCGAAGCTCCGGGCCCTTCGTGGTGTGTACGCGAGGCGTACGAACTACCGGGTACGGCGGGTACGACGGGTGCTACTAGGCTGCGGCGCCACCACGGCCACCCACGAGGCGCGGCAGGACGCGGAAGGCGACACCCCCGGCGATCATCGTGGCGGCACCGATGATCAGGAAGGTCGTCTCGGCGGCACCGGTCTCGGCGAGCTCGTCGCCCGAACCCTGGGCCGCGGTCTCCGAGCCCGTGTCGGTGAGGGCCGAGGAGCCCTCCTCCTGGACGGAGGTGTTCGAGCCGCCGTCGGGGTCGGTGTTGCTGTTGCCGCCGTCGCTGCCCGTGCCGGTCTCGTCCGACGGGTCGTCGGACGGGGTGTCGGTCGGGTCCTCGTCGGTCGGCTCACTCGGCTCGGTGGAGGGCTCCTCCGGCTCCGAGGGCTCCGGGAGGGCCGTGGTCGGCTCCGGGTCGGGCAGAGAGGGCTCGGGGTCGGCCGTCGTCGGGTCCGGGTCCGGCTGGGTCGGAACACCGGTCGGGTCCGTCGCGGTCGGGGTCGGGTCCGGGCTCGGCGTGCCGGCGCAGATCACGACCAGGTCGCACTCGTCGGCGGAGGCGATGCCCGCGGCGGTGAACGACGCGCCGGCGGCAATCACCGCTCCGGCCGCTATCCGCGCGACCCGGATCCGCGTCTTGTTCGTCATATGGCTGGTACCCCCAGTAGCTGAATTCGTCATTGGAGCTGCGCTCGGGGCCGTGATCGACAGGGGCGGCAGTGAGCGCCCCCGGTTCACATGCGCCCCAGAGATACGCATGCCGAGCCTCACCTTTTCGATTTTCCAAGAACACGTCAAGGTCGTTGCGCGCGCAATGTCCCCTTGATCCTCGCTTGCCGCACATCGGACCCTGTGAGTGTGATGTAAAACCCAGACATCCTCAGACACAGAACAACCGCCGCCCGGTGGGCGGCGGTTGCTTTGTCGACAAGGAGCTCTTCGGGCGGGTCCTGCGGAGTGCTACTTCTCCTGCTGCTTGCGCCAGCGAATTCCGGCTTCGAGGAATCCGTCGATCTCACCGTTGAACACGGCCTCGGGGTTGCCGACTTCGAACTCCGTACGCAGGTCCTTGACCATCTGGTACGGGTGCAGGACGTACGAACGCATCTGGTTGCCCCAGGAGTTGCCGCCGTCGCCCTTGAGGGCGTTCATCTTGGCCTGCTCCTCCTGGCGGCGGCGCTCCAGCAGCTTGGCCTGGAGCACGTTCATCGCGCTGGCCTTGTTCTGGATCTGCGAACGCTCGTTCTGGCAGGAAACGACGATGCCGGTGGGGAGGTGGGTGAGGCGGACCGCGGAGTCGGTGGTGTTGACGCCCTGGCCGCCGGGGCCGGAGGAGCGGTACACGTCGACGCGCAGCTCGGACTCGTCGATCTCGATGTGGTCGGTCTGCTCGACGACGGGCAGGATCTCCACCCCGGCGAACGAGGTCTGGCGACGTCCCTGGTTGTCGAAGGGCGAGATCCGGACGAGCCGGTGGGTGCCCTGCTCGACGGAGAGGGTGCCATAGGCGTACGGCACGTTGACGGCGAAGGTGGTCGACTTGATGCCGGCCTCTTCGGCGTACGACGTCTCGTAGATCTCGGTCTTGTAGCCCTTCTGCTCCGCCCACCGCAGGTACATGCGCTGCAGTTTCTCGGCGAAGTCGGCGGCGTCCACGCCACCGGCCTCCGCGCGGATGTTGACGAGGGCCTCACGGGCGTCGTACTCGCCGGAGAGGAGGGTACGGACCTCCATCTCGTCGAGGGCCTTCTTCACGGAGGTGAGCTCGGACTCCGCCTCGGCGCGGGTGTCCGGGTCGTCCTCCTCCTCGGCCATCTCGAAGAGCACGCTCAGATCGTCGATCCGTCCGCGCAGCGCTTCGGCCTTCCTCACCTCCGCCTGGAGGTGGGAGAGCTTGCTGGTGATCTTCTGCGCTTCTTCCGGGTCGTCCCACAGGGACGGCGCTGCCGCCTGCTCCTCGAGCACGACGACATCTGCCCTCAGCTTGTCGAGGTCCAGGACGGCCTCGATCGACTCCATGGTCGAGGAGAGGGACTTGAGCTCTTCGGATACATCGACGACTGCCACGACACCAGCGTAACGGCTCCGCCGGAGCGGCAGACTTTCGGCGCCGGGTCCGGGACGGAGGACGAGGCCGGTTCAGCCCGAGCCCTGTTTCCCACCCACCCACCCGTTCACCGCATCTGACCAGCCCAGGCACCACCGCCCCACCCCCGGCTCCGGCCACACCTTCCAGCGCAGGCCCGCATTTCCAGCCCGTCCGGCGATTGAGGACAAGGCCCGTTCAGGGCCGGCTTCGTTCCCACCCACCGGCCCCCACCGCTTCAACAGCCCAGGCCACACCCCTCCAGCCCCGGCCGCACCCTTCCAGCACAGGCCCGCACCCCCAGCCCGTCCGGCGATTGAGGACAAGGCCCGTTCAGGGCCGGAGCGGGGGTCTGGGGGCGCAGCCCCCAGGGGCACCAGCGGGGTTGGTCTGGGGGCGGAGCCCCCAGGTCACGGGGCCGCCGGTGCGGAGCTCTGCGTGTCCTGCGGCGTCGCTCCCGCGTCGTCCCCCGACACGGCCACCCACGTACCGACCCCCACCACCGCAACCAGCACCACCGCGGCCGCCCCCAAAGTCACCCTGCGCCGCCGAGCCGAGGCCCGGTGCCGCGCCGAGCCGGGCCGCGCGGCGCCCACCGGACGCGGCACACGGGCCGTGCCCAGCGCCCCGCCCGCCAGCTCGTCCGGCCCCGGCACCCGCATCGACGTGTGCGTGTCCCGGTTGGAGTCCGGCTTGGCGCCCCGCACCAGAGGCACCGCTCCCCGCCGTACCCGCTCCCCCGCCGGCACGGCCATCTCGTCGTACGCCTCGTCCCGCGAACCGTGCCCCTGCCCGTGACCCTGGGTCGGGCCCTGGCCGGACTCCTCCCCGTCCTCCGAGTCCGGCTCGTCCACGTCCAGCGGCGGCATCCCCACCAGCAACGGCAACTGCTCCCGCAGCCGTGCCCCCAGCTCGGACGCCCGCAGCCGCGACGCCGGCGCCTTCGCCAGACACTGCACGAGCAGCTGCCACAGTTCCTCGGGGATACCGGGAAGCGGTACGACCGTCTCCGTCACATGCCGGCGCAGCACCGCACCCGGGTGACCGCCGCCGAAGGGTGTGAAGCCGGCCAGCAGTTCGTAGAGAACCGTCGCCAGCGCGTAGATGTCGACGGCCGCGCGCGGAGGCAGGCCCTCGACGATCTCCGGCGCCAGGTAGTCCGGCGTACCGATGATCTTCGTGGCCCGGGTCCGCCGCGGTGAGTCGATGAGTTTCGCGACGCCGAAGTCCGTCAGGAGGGCGGGGTGCGAGCCGCCGGGGCCCAGCGGGCCCTGCATGTCCAACAGCACGTTCTCCGGCTTCACGTCGCGGTGCACGACCCCGGCGGCGTGTGCGGCGGCCAGGCCGTCCGCGATGTCGGCCACTATCGCGACCGCGGCCTCCGGGGCGAGCCGGCGCTCGCGGTCGAGCCGGGTGCGCAGGTCCGTACCCCGCACCAGGTCCATGACGAGCGCGAGGTCGTTGCCGTCGACCACCAGGTCCCGTACGGACACGATGTTCGGATGTTCGAGGCCGAGCAACGCGGTCCGCTCCTGCACGAAGCGTCCGACGAGCTCCTGGTCCGACGCCAGGTCCTCGCGCAACAGCTTGACGGCGACGGGCCCCTCGGGCCCCTCGCCCAGCCACACCGTGCCGGCGCTGCCCCGCCCCAGGATCTGGTTGGCGGTGTACCGGCTGCCGATCTTCCGTGCCAAGACTGCTCCTACAGACGCGTGTTGCCGACGCGGCGCCGGTCCCGGGGGAACACCCCGGGCCCTCGCCCGACAAAACCTCGACCTCAGCCGACAAAACTACGCGTCCGGAGCCGCAACCTTCACCGCCGGGACGGAAATCACCCGCCAGGTGTCGACAAATCCCCAGAGTCGCACCGAAACACGGCCGGAGCTCCGCCCACCTGATCCTCAAATGCCCCGGCTAGGACCTGATTGGGCAAACAGCCTCCCCGCGGCCGGGAAAATCCCGCGCGGCCGGAAAGCCGCCGCGCCCCGGCCCTACGGGTTCTGGTCAGTGCTAGTCACACGTCCCACCCAGTTGCCGACCTTGTCGGCCCAGTCACCGAGCTGCGCGAAGAACCCCTTCGTCGATCCGACCCACTCCTGCAGCGGGCTCAGTTCCCAGATCAGCCACGCGGCGACGAAGAGGATGACGATCGTGAACAGGCACCCCTTGAGACAGCCGAGCCCCGGGATCCTCATCCGGTTCGCGCTGCGCTGCCGGGGTTCCCTCGGCTCGCGCGGCGGCCGGCTCTCGGGCTGCTGAGGGCGCTGGGGCTGCTGCGGCGCCGGGGGCGCGTACCGCTGCTGGGGCTGCTGCGGCTGTTGCTGAGGCGCGTACTGCTGGTGCTGGGGCTGCTGTCCCTGTCCCGGCCCCTGCGGATAGCCGTAACCGGGCTGCGGCTGCGGGCCCCGCTGCTGCTGACGCGACGGCGGCGGCTGGTACGGCGGCGGCTGCTGAGGCTGTTGCTGCGGCGGCCGGCCCGGCTGCCGCTGGGGCCGGCGGCGCAGGGGGTCCTCGCCGGGGTCCAGGTACTGGACCTGCGTCTGCTCGTTGCGGTCCCGGGCGGCACGCAGCTGGTTCTGCCAGGGGTGCGGCTCCTCGGGCCCGCCGGATCCGCCGGGGCCCCCGGTCTGGCTCTGCGGCACGGGCGGCATGACGGCGGTGGGATCCGCGGCGCCCATCGCCCCCGGGCCGCCGGGCCCCGCGGTGTGCGGCAGCACGCTGGTGGCACCGTTCGGGTCGTACGCCGCCGGGGCGCCCGCCCCGTAGGGCAGCACCTGCGTCGGGTCGCCGGAGCCGGGCACCACGGTCGGCGCCGGATCCGGTGCGAGCAGGTGGACGACCCCTTCGGCCGCCGCGATCTGCATCGAGTTGGCGTGGACGCCGATGCCCTCGGCGACGACGCGCAGCCCGCGCGCGAGGTTCTCGGCGCTGGGCCGTTCGTCCGGGTTCTTGCGCAGGCAGCGCTCGATGACCGTCCACAGCGGTTCGGGCACGGTCGACGGGCGGCGCGGTTCGGCGGTGAGGTGCTGGTGCAGGACTTCGAGAGCGGACCCGCCACCGAACGGCGGACGGCCGGTGACCAGCTCGTACATCAGGATGCCGGCACCGTAGATGTCGACGGCGGAGGTCTGCGGACGGCCTTCGGCCGACTCGGGGGCGACGTACGCGGGCGTGCCGACGAACTCGTGGGTGCGGGTGAGGCCCGGGGAGTCGGCGAGCCTGGCGATGCCGAAGTCGGTGAGCATCGGGTGCATCCGGCCGTTGTCCTGCATGAGCAGGACGTTGGCGGGCTTCAGGTCCCGGTGCACCACACCGTCGGCGTGGCTGACGGCGAGCGCGTCGGCGATCTGCGCGGTGAGAAGGGCGGCGGCGACGGGCGTGAAGGGGCCGTTCTCCCGCAGATATCTGTGCAGGTCGGGGCCGTCGATGAGGTCCATGACCAGCGCCAGCAGATCGCCCTCGACCACCAGGTCCCGTACGCGGACGATGTTCGGGTGGATCAGCCGCAGCAGCACGGACCGCTCGCGCAGGAAGCGCATCACGATGTCGGCGTCGTTGGCGAGCTCCTCCTTGAGGACCTTGATCGCCACGGCCTCGCCGGGCTGGCCGGGCACGGCCGCCTCGGCTCCCGCGGTCTCCCTCTGGCGGGCGCGCCAGACGGTGCCTGTGGCGCCGCGTCCCAGCGGCTCCTCAAGGAGGTACTTGCTCCCTACCGGCCGCACGTCGTGGCTCCCTTACATACGTACATCCCGTACACGGTCTTTCCGCCCCACTGTAGTGCCGTGCCCGCAGGACACCCTGGGCAACGACCGCCTCCACAGACGGCTACGTACGGCCTCCTTGGCGCGTTCGACGGAAAGAGGCCGGAAAGTCGTCGGAAAGTCGATGGCAAAGACGTCTCGATCGGTCTCCTCGGTTGCCTAATCCCGAACGTGACCGATCTCAAATCGATTACCAAACCGATCTCAAACGGACAGCCGCCGGTCACTGGTCAGGCACTTTTACGGGCAGAGGTGACCATTCAAGATCACTTATCGGTGGGGGGCGGGCGCGTTGTCAGTGGCAGGTGCGAGGATGCCTCCAGTACTGGCCTACGTGCTCGTGTGCGGTGGGGGAAGTCCGCGGTGGTGGGACCCGTGGCGTGGCTTCGTCCTCCTTTACGGGTGTCCGTGCAGAAGGGACCGCTGACGGCGATGCAGATCCGGCTGACCGTCGTAGACCCACTGGGGCCACCCTCGGAGCCGTGGGCGCGTACCGCGAGCTGCGACGTGGTGGTCACCGCTCCCGCCGGCACGGCGCTGGCCACGGTCGCCTCGGCCCTGGCGTCGGTGGTCGCGGGTGACGGGGGTTCCTCCCTGCCCGAGCGCGGCCGGGAGCGCGAGAGCGGCGGCGCGGTGGTGCTCTACGCGGGCGACCAGCGCCTCGACACCCAGCGCTGCACCCTCGGCGAACCCCCGCTGGTCGACGGTGCCGTGCTCGCCCTGGGCACCCCGGCCGAGCCGGAGCCGCACCCCGAGGCGGACGAGGTGGCGGCCCAACTGCACGTGGTCGCGGGACCGGACGCGGGCGGGGTCCATCTCCTGCACGGCGGCCAGATCACCATCGGCCGCTCCGCGGACGCCGACGTCCCCCTGGACGACCCGGACGTCTCCCGGCTGCACTGCGCGGTCACGGTCTCGGAGGACGGCCGCATAGCGGTCGCGGACCTCGACTCGACGAACGGCACGACGCTGTCCGGCGCCCGCCTCGGCACCCGCCCGGTCCGCCTCCCCCCGGGCGCGCTGCTGCGCATCGGCGAGTCGGCCCTGCGGCTGACGCCGCCCGGCCACGCGGGCGCCCGCGTGGACACGACCCCCGACGGCGAGGGCCACGTACGCGTGAGCGTCCCCGAGGGGCACGCGAAGGTTCCGGCGCGCACGACGGGCACGCCGGAGAACCCCGAAAGCGTCCCGAACCCCGGCACCAGGGGGGCTTTCCCCGGGACATCCGCGTCCACGACCACATCCACGTCCGATTCAGCGCACGCGCGCGTGCAGCCCGGTGGCACGGCTGAGCCGCCCTCCGCTGAGACCCATCACGCCTACGGTTCGGCGAGTTGGGGAGCGGCCGGGGGCGTGTCGGAGGCCGCGCAGCCGGTCGTGCCGGGCCAGGGCCGGGCACCGCGGATCGAGAACCGGGGTTCCACGGGCGCGGCCGGGGCGTCGGGCGGTGCCGGGGACACCCACGGCGCCGGACTGTCCCTGCCGGAGTCGATGTCCGGCGCCGTCGCGGTACCGCGAGCCCGCGCTCACGACGAGGCGGACAGGGCGGACAGGGAAGACACAGTCGGCACACCTGACGCCGAGGCCTCCGCGGGCAGCGGGCGCAAGGGGACGCCCCTGCGGGGGACGGACGTCCCGCAGGGTGGGCGCAAGCGCGGTGGGCTCTCCAAGTGGGCGCGCCGGCTGACCGGCGGGCGCACGGAGCAGGAGCCGGCCGGGAGCGAGGCGTACGACGACGAGGACCCGGTGTCCGACCAGGCGGCCCCCGAGTTCGCGGAGGCGCCCGCGCAGGCACCGGAGAGCTGGCCCGACCCGGCGACACTGCTGCTCACGGCCCTCGGCCCGGGCCCCCGGCTGTGGGAGCGCGGCCCTGGACACCCGGAAACACTCACGCTGCGGCTCGGTACGGCGGACCGGGCGGCCCCCGACGGCTCCGGGCTGCTGCCCGCCGTACCGGTGACCGCGGGTCTGCGCGAGGTCGGGGCGCTGGGGCTGGCGGGACCGCGCGCGCGGCTCTCGGGGCTGGCCCGCGCGGTGGTGGCCCAGCTGACGGCGCTGCACTCCCCCGAGGCCCTGGAAATCGTTCTGATCAGCACGGACCGCTCGCGCACCGTCGAGGAGCGCACGGCCGAATGGGCCTGGCTCGGCTGGCTCCCGCATCTGCGCCCCGGGCACGGCCAGGACTGCCGTCTCCTCCTCGCCTACGACCGCGAACAGGCCACAGCCCGCGCCGACGAGCTCCTGCGGCGTCTGGAGGACCACGACGCGGAGGCGGCGGCGAAGAGCCCCGCCGGCCGTGCCGAGACCGGTGGGGAACCGGATGCCGGTGCCCCGGGCGACCGGGAAGCGGCCCGGCGGCCCTCCTGGGCCCGGGACGACGAACCCGCCGAGTCGGCGAACGGTTTCACGGGCCCGTACACCGTGGTCGTGGTGGACGGGGACCCCGGTGGTGCGGCGGTCCGGGAGGCCGTGGCGCGGCTGGCGCAGGAAGGACCGCGGGCCGGGATCCACGTCCTGTGCCTCGCGGAGACGGAGGCGGCGTCGCCCGCGTCACCGGTGGCAGAGACGTACGAGGCGGCCTGCGCGGCCTCGCCCCCGTTCCGTGAGTGCGGGGCGGTCGCGCTGCTCAGCGGCGACGTGGCCACCGCGCTGCATGTGATGCGGGTGGCACGGACGGGAGCGAACCCGCCTGGACGTTCCGGCTCGGCCGACATGGACACCCCCGGCTCGGGGTCCCCGTCGTCCGCCGGGCTGGTCGGTCAGGGCTCCGTCGCCGCCGTGGACGCCGTGTCCCTGCCCTGGGCCGAACGGTTCGCGCGGGCGCTGGCTCCGCTGCGCACCGACGGTGCCGCCGGGGCACGGCAGCAGCGCGTCTCCGCGCCGTTGCCGCAAGCGGCGCGGCTGCTCGACGAGTTGGGGCTCGCCCGGGCCACCCCGGCGTCCCTGATGGCCCGTTGGGCGGACGCGGCCGACGACAAGGAGACCCTCGGCGGCCGGGCCTGGGCCGTCCTCGGTGCCGGTCCGCGCGGGCCGGTCGGCGTGGACCTCGCGGCGGAGGGACCCCATCTGCTGATCGAGGGGCCACCCGGCAGCGGGCGTACGGAGCTGCTGCGGGCGGTCGTCGCGTCGCTGGCGGCGGCCGAGCGGCCCGACCGGCTGGGCATCGTGCTGATGGACGGCCGGGACGGCACAGGTGGGAGCGGTGGCAGTGGCAGCGGGGGCGCGCAGCACGGCGAGGGCCTGCGGGTGTGCACCGACCTTCCGCATGTCACCACTCACCTCACGGCCAACGACCCTGTGCGCATGCGGGAGTTCGCGCAGTCGCTGAGCGCCGAGCTGAAGCGCCGGGCCGAGTTGCTCGGGCGGGTCGGGTTCGCCGAGTGGCACACCGGGCGCGAACTGTCCGGCCGGATCGGGCCACAGCGATCGGCGTCCGGCGCGAGGTCCGGGTCGGGGGCGGGGTCCGGCAAGCACGGTTCGGGTACGGGTTCCGGAGCGAGTACGGCCGTGCGGGCGGAGCTGTCCGGGGGCGGGGCCGGGGATCTCGACACGGCGCCCAGTTCGACGTTGCGCCTGCGTCCGGCGGCGAGTCGGCGGCGTACGGAGACACCGCCCCTGGCCCGTCTCGTGGTGGTCGTGGACGATCTGGACGCGTTGGTGTCGCCCGCGCTGGGCTCGCCGGGGCGGCCGTCGGCGGGGTCCGTGGTGCGGGCGTTGGAGGCGGTGGCCCGGGAGGGCGAGCGGCTCGGGGTGCATCTGGTGGCCGCGGCGGGCGTCGGTGGACGTACCGCGGAGACGGAGCTGGCCCGGGGGGCCGCGCTGCGGGTCCTGCTGGACGCGCCCGCGCCGGGGCCGGACGAGCCCGCGGCCGGGCGGGGGCGATTGAGCGGGGCGGACGGAAGGGGCATCCCGTTCCAAGGGGGGCGGGTGACGGGGCGTATCCCGCGTACGGCGACGCTGCGGCCGACGGTCGCCGCGCTGGACTGGCAGCGGATGGGTGATCCACCGGCGCGGCGGCCGGTGCGTGAGCTGGGCAACGGGCCGACGGACCTGGCCCTGCTGGCCAGCGCGCTGGAACGAGCGGCGCGCTCGGTGTCGGCGACGGAGGTGCCGTCACTGCTGTGACGGCACCTCACCATCCCTGGGGGCTCGCCCCCAGACCCCCGCTCCGGCCCTGAACGGGCCTTGTCCTCAATCGCCGGACAGGCTGAGAGTGCGGGCCTGCGCTGGAGAAGTGTGCGCCAACCCGATGAACGCGTGGGGAAGCGTTTTGGGGGCACCCTTGGACACGACGCGGTCACGATCACCCGCTTGACGCGGCAGGCGTACTTGCCGACCCCCACGACCCGGCGTAGACCAGAGCCCACGCGACAGCACCGAGCACGTTCAACGCCGAACGACGAACGGGGCACACATGCGCAGCATTCTTCGTACCCGCACCCTGACCACCCTCTCCGCGACCGCCCTCGCACTCACCCTCGCCTCCTGCGGCTCCGACGACGACCCGGGCGACAAGGGCACCGACACCAGCACGGGCACCGGCGGTGACACCTCCGCCTCCGTCAGGCTCCCCAAGCTCGACGGCCAGACCCTGGAGGTCGCCGCCGTCTGGACGGGCCCCGAGCAGGAGAACTTCACCAAGGTTCTGCAGGAGTTCGAGAAGCGCACGGGCGCGAAGGTCAACTTCGTGCCGACCGGCAACAACACCTCGACGTTCCTCGGTACGAAGATCCAGGGCGGCAAGCCCCCGGACGTCGCGTTCCTGCCCCAGGTGGGCGTACTGCACCAGTTCGCCGAGAAGGGCTGGCTCAAGCCGCTCGGCACGGACGCCCAAGCCCAGCTCGACAAGAACTTCGACGCCGGCTGGAAGGAACTCGGCGCTTTCGAGGGCAAGCAGTACGGCATCTACGTCAAGGCCGCCAACAAGTCCCTGGTCTGGTACAACACCGCCGCTTTCGAGGCCGCGGGCGTCCCGGACACCCCCACCACCTGGAAGGACTTCATCGCCACCGCGCAGACCCTCTCCGACGCAGGCTCCCCCGCCGTGTCCGTGGGCGGTGCCGACGGCTGGACCCTCACCGACTGGTTCGAGAACGTCTATCTGTCGCAGGCCGGCCCGGAGAAGTACGACCAGCTCGCCCAGCACAAGATCAAGTGGACCGATCCGTCCGTCAAGGACGCCCTGACCACCCTCGCCGAACTCTGGGGCAAGGACGATCTCCTCGCGGGCGGCCGTTCCGGCGCGCTGGCGACCGAGTTCCCGAAGTCGGTCACCCAGACCTTCTCCGGTGACACCCCGGCGGCGATGGTCTTCGAGGGCGACTTCGTGGCCGCCAACATCAACGCGGACACGAAGGCGAAGATCGGCACGGACGCGAAGGTCTTCCCGTTCCCGGCGGTCGGCGACCAGGCCCCTGTCGTCAGCGGCGGTGACGTCGCCGTGGCGCTGAAGGACGGCGCGGGCGCCCAGGCCCTGCTGACGTTCCTGGGTTCGACGGACGCGGCCGAGATCTGGGCGGCACAGGGCGGCTTCCTCTCGCCGAGCAAGACGATGGACCAGTCGGCGTACAAGGACGCCGTCACCCGGGACATCGCGAAGGCCCTCATCGCGGCCGGCGACGACTTCCGCTTCGACATGTCCGACCAGGCCCCGGCCGCCTTCGGCGGTACCCAGGGCGTCGGCGAGTGGAAGGACCTCCAGGACTTCCTGAAGAACCCGAAGGACGTCGCGGGCACCCAGAAGCAACTAGAGGCCGACGCCGTCAAGGCGTACAAGAACGGCTGACGGCACCGGCATGGAGTCGCAGAGAGACAACAAGCCGACCGTCACCACAACAAAGCACGAGAAGGCCAAGAGCGTCACCGGGACCCGCTGGTGGGTGGCGGTCCTGTTCCTGCTGCCCGCCCTGGTCCTGCTCGGCTCACTCGTCGTCTACCCGATCGGTTACTCCGTCTGGCGCAGCCTGTACGACGCCGACGGATCCGGTTTCGTCGGCCTGGAGAACTACGCCGACATCTTCAGCGACGACGCCACGCTGACCGCCGTACGCAACACGGCGATCTGGGTGGCCGTCGCACCCGCCCTCGTCACCGCGCTCGGTCTGATCTTCGCGGTGCTGACCGAACGGGTGCGATGGGGTACGGCGTTCAAGCTGATCGTCTTCATGCCGATGGCGATCTCGATGCTCGCGGCGGGGATCATCTTCCGCCTCGTCTACGAGCAGGACCCCGACCAGGGTGTCGCCAACGCCATCGTGACATCCGTGCACGACGCCTTCGTGGACTCCTCCGTCTATCCGAAGGCCCGCCCGAACGCCCAGGCGAGCGACCTCAGGTCGTCCGGCGGAGGCTCGTTCACCTCCACCGGAACCGTCAGCCCGGGCACCCCGGCGCTGCTGCCCCTCGTGGGCATCGCCCCCGACAAACTCCCCGGCACACCCGAGAACGCCAAGGCGGCCGGCGCCTCCGGTTCCGGGATCAACGGCACCGTCTGGCTGGACTTCAAGCTCGGCGGTGGCGGTACGAAGGGTCAGGTCGACCCGGGTGAGAAGGCGCTGAAGGGGGTCAAGGTCCAGGCCGTGAAGGACGGCAAGGTCGTCGCCTCGGCGACCAGCGGCGCCGACGGGACGTTCACCCTGCCCGCCAACGCCGACGGGGCCCAACTGCGCCTGCCGGGCTCGAACTTCGCCACCGCCTACACCGGGATCGACTGGCTCGGGCCGACCCTGGTCACCCCGGCCGTCATCGGCAGCTACACCTGGATGTGGGCCGGGTTCGCGATGGTGCTCATCGCGGCGGGGCTCGCGGGCGTGGACCGGAATCTGCTGGAGGCGGCGCGGGTGGACGGCGCCAACGAGTGGCAGGTGTTCCGGCGGGTCACCGTGCCGTTGCTCGCACCCGTGCTGGTCGTCGTGCTCGTCACGCTGATGATCAACGTGATGAAGGTGTTCGACCTCGTCTACATCATCGCCCCGCAGCCCAGTCAGGACGACGCCAACGTCCTCGCGCTCCAGTTGTTCCTGTCGTCGTTCGGCGGGGGCGGCAACTACGGCGTCGGCAGCGCGATCGGCGTCATCCTGCTGCTGCTCGTCCTGCCGGTGATGTTCGTCAATCTGCGCCGACTCAGGAAGGAGCGTCAGCGGTGACGGCTCTCGACCCGACCCTCGATCCCGCCCTCGACCGGCCCGTGCGCGCCAGGCGCTCCGTCGCCGCCCGGGTGGCCGCAGGCGCCGCGGGCGGTGCGATGCGGTTCTTCCTCATCCTCGTCGCGCTCGTCTGGATGGTGCCGACGTTCGGGCTGCTGGTGTCGTCGTTCCGCGACCCGACGGACATCTCCACCTCCGGATGGTGGAAGGTGTTCACGGCTCCCGGGCAGCTGACCGCGAAGAGCTACAGGACGCTGCTGGAGAACGACGCGATCACCAGTTCGCTCCTCAACACCGTCTGGATCACGGTCCCGGCGACACTTCTGGTCGTCATGATCGGCGCGATGGCCGGATACGCCTTCGCGTGGATGGACTTCCGTGGGCGCGACTGGTGGTTCCTGGTCGTCGTCGCGCTGCTCGTCGTACCCGTGCAGGTGGCGCTGATCCCGCTCTCCGACCTGTTCGGGAAGATCGGGATCTTCGGCGACATCATCGGGGTGGTGCTGTTCCATGTGGGGTTCGGGCTGCCGTTCGCGATCTTCCTGCTGCGGAACTTCTTCGCGGAGATCCCGCGTGAGCTGCTGGAGGCGGCCCGGCTGGACGGCGCCGGCGAGATGAGGCTGTTCGCGACCGTCGTCCTGCCGCTCGCCGCGCCTGCCATCGCGTCCCTGGGGATCTTCCAGTTCCTGTGGGTGTGGAACGACATGCTGGTCGCGCTGGTGTTCTCCGACTCGCAGTCGCAGCCGCTGACGGTCGCACTCCAGCAGCAGGTACGTCAGTTCGGCAGCAACATCGAGGTACTGGCGCCGGGCGCGTTCATCTCGATGGTGATCCCGCTGGCCGTGTTCTTCGCGTTCCAGCGGCAGTTCGTGTCGGGGGTGATGGCGGGCGCGGTCAAGTAAAAGAGTAAACGGATAAGCATCCCACTTATGGGGTTACGGGTTCAAACGCCCATGTCCCCCACATGCCGCAATCGGCGTAACCAAGTCACTCCATCGGCCGTTCCCGGGCAGTAGGCCCGAGTCGACCCACCGACCCATGGATGTGCCTTGCCCAGGTTCAGTGTCATCGTCCCCGCGTACAAGGTTCAGGCGTATCTGCAGGAGTGCCTGGAATCGGTGCTCGGCCAGTCGTATCCGGATCTCGAAGTCATCGCCGTCGACGACTGCTCGCCCGACGCCTGCGGTGCGCTCGTCGACGAGTTCGCGGCGCGCGACGCCCGGGTGCGCCCCGTCCACCTCCCGGAGAACGGCGGGGTGGGCGCGGCGCGCAACGCGGGCGTCGCGCGCGCGACCGGGGACTATCTCGTCTTCGTCGACGGCGACGACGCCCTCGCCCCGGACGCCCTGCGGGCGATCGCCGACCGGATCAAGGAGGCGGGCGATCCGGACGTCCTCGTCTACGACCACGCGCACGCCCTCTGGTCCGGTGAGACCGTCCGCAGCCCGTTCCTGCATCAGCTCACCGAGCAGGGCCCCGTCCCCTTCCGGCTGGACGACCGGCCGTTGCTGCTCAAGCTGCCGCTGGTGGCCTGGAACAAGGCCTACCGGCGGGAGTTCGTCGAGCGCGAGGGCCTCACCTTCCCGGCGGGTGCCTGTGCGGACATCCCCTGGACGGTGCCGGCGCTGCTCGCCGCCGAGTCGGTGGCGACCCTGGACCGGGTGTGCGTCCACCACCGCAGGCAGCGGCGGCTCACCGACGCGCCCCCCGCTCAGGGGCACTTCGACATTCACGAGCAGTACGACCGTGTCTTCGCGTTCGTCGACGAGCACCCCGAACTCACGCACTGGCGGCCGGTGTTGTTCCGCCGGATGGTCGACCAGCTGATGTCGGTGCTGGCCCGCCCCGAGCGGCTGCCGCGCACCGCCCGCGCCGAGTTCCTGCGCAGGTCCCGGGACCACTACCGCCGATACCGCACCCCGGGCGCCGCCGTACCGCTGCACGCCCGGCTCCGGCACCTTCTCGTCCGGACGGGCAGCTATCGCACGTATCGGGTGGTGCGGCTCGCGTCCGCGCTGCGCCGCCACCTCACCCGTTTCACCAAGTCCTTCGCGCGCGGCGTTCGTTCGGCCGCGCTGCGGCTGCACTACCGGGTCCAGCGGCGGCTGCCGGTGCGGGCGGAGCGGGCTGTCTTCACCAGTCACTCCGGGCGCGGATACGGCTGCAACCCGGGCGCCCTCGAAGCCGCGTTCCGTTCCTTCGTGCCGGGCATGCGGACGGCGTGGGTGGCCCGCCCCGAGTACCATCACACGCTCCCGACGGCGACCGCCCGGGTGCGACCGGGCACCGCCGCCTACTGGACGGCGCTGGCCCGCTCCAAGTACCTGGTGAACAACGGGAGTTGGGACAGCCGTTTCGTGAAGCGAGCCGGCCAGGTGGTGATCCAGACCCAGTACGGGACCCCGCTGAAGCGCATGGGCCTCGACCTCCGGGACCGGCCGGCCGCCGCCCGTGACACCGACTTCACGGCGCTCGTCGCGGACGTCGACACCTGGGACCACTGCCTGTCGGCCAACCGCCACTCGACCCTCGTATGGGAGCGGGTCTTCCCCGGCGGCTACACCACCCTCGAAACCGGGCAGCCCCGCAACGACGTGTTCCAGCAGGCGACTTCGGCGGACGTGGCCCGGCTGCGCGAGTCGCTCGGCATCCCCGAGGGCTCGGTCGCGATCCTGTACGCGCCCACCCACCGCGACTATCTGCGCGGCCCCCGGCACACACTCGACCTGGACCGCGTCCTGCGCCAACTCGGCCCGCGCTACGTCCTGCTGGCCCGCGCCCATCACATCTACGACGCCCCACTGGCGCCCGCCTCCGGCGGCCGACTGATCGACGTGACCGGCCATCCGAGCATCGAGTCGCTGTGCCTCGCCTCGGACGCGCTGGTCACCGACTACTCGTCGCTGATGTTCGACTACGCCAACCTGAACCGGCCGATCGTGATCCACTCGGACGACTGGGAGGCGTACGAGGCGGCCCGTGGCACGTACTTCGACCTGCGCGCCTTCCCGCCGGGCGCGATCGCGCGCAGCGAGGACGAGCTGATCGACATCTTCGCGACCGGCCACTGGCGCGGGTCGCGCTCCGCGCAACTGCGGGCCGCGTTCCGCGAGAGGTTCTGTCCGTACGACGACGGGCGCGCCGCCGAGCGGGTCGTGCAGCGGCTGGTACTGGGCGGGAAGGCCGGGCAGGCGCCGGTCACTCCGCTCGCCGAGCGCCACCCGGTGCCGTCGGCGGCGGACGGGTTCGCCGGCGTTCCGCTCGCGAGCGTGCCGCACCCGCAGCCCAGCACTGACGGCACGCCCGTCCTCAACGGCTCCTGAGCGGCGTACCGCTCGATCGGTGCCGCCCGATCCGTACTACTCGATGACGAGGTCGACCTCGATGTTGCCGCGCGTGGCGTTGGAGTACGGGCAGACCTGGTGGGCCTGCTCGACGAGCTTGCGGCCGGTCTCGGCGTCGACGGTGTCGGGCAGCTCGACGCGGAGGGTGACCTTGAGGCCGAAGCCCTCGCCCTGCTTGCCTATGCCGACCTCGGCGGTCACGGCGGCGTCGCTGACGTCGACCTTGGCGCCGCGGCCGACGAGGCCCAGGGCACTGCCGAAACAGGCGGCGTAACCGGCGGCGAAGAGCTGCTCCGGGTTGGTTCCGGCGCCGTTGCCACCCAGCTCCACCGGCATGGCCAGCGCGAGGTCGACCTTGCCGTCGGAGCTGACCGCGCGGCCCTCCCGGCCGTGCGTGGCGGTGGCGACTGCGGTGTAGATCGCGTCCATGGAAGCCGTCCCTCTCATCGAACTCATCAACATCAGAGCTTCTCGGGGAGCCCCCTGCGGGGCTCCTTGATGAAGATGATTAGAGCACACAATTCAATTGTGCACAACTAGATGGTGGGCAAGGAGGTATCCTGGAGCCATGTCAGCAACCTCCGCCGAGGACTACCTCCGTCTCGACCAGCAGATCTGCTTCTCCCTGAACGCGGCGTCGCGCGCCTTCAACGGCGTCTACCGCGTGGTCCTCAAGGACCTCGGGCTCACCTACCCGCAGTACCTGGTGATGCTCGTGCTGTGGGAACACGGACAGCTGCCCGTGAAGAAGGTCGGCGAACACCTGCGCCTCGACTCCGGCACCCTGTCACCGCTGCTCAAGCGGCTGGAGACGGCCGGTCTGGTCCGGCGCGAGCGCAGCGCCCGGGACGAGCGGTCGGTGGAGGTGCGGGCGACCGAGGAGGGGCTCGCGCTGCGTGAGCGAGCGCTTCAGGTGCCGCGTCGGATCGTCGCGGCGACCAGCTTCGACGTGGACGAGATCCGGGCGTTGCGGGCCCGTCTTGACGAGCTCACTGTCGCTCTGGACGCGGCTGCGCTGGAGGCGTAGCGCTCGCTCGTGGGGCGGCTGCGGCGCCGTTGTGGCTGGGCGCGCTGTTCCCCACGCCCCTTACGAGCGCCCTGCGCTCGTACAGGCGCAGCGTTACCCCGCTTCCGGTCAGCTCCCTCCTCGGCTCGAACTCCCCCTCCACCAGCGCCAGTTTGGTCCGTTCGGTCGGGCTGTCCGGGTGCCAGCCGGGGCGCAGGGCGTACGGCTCGGCGACCAGCCAGACATGGTCCAGCCGCGCCAGTCGGCGCCGGAGCGCGGCCGGGCCGGTCTCGACGCCGTACAGCGTGCCGGACGTCCGCGCGGACTCGGCGAGGGCGAGGTCCCGGGTCCCGCGGAATCCTTTCGGATACGCCAGTGCCGAGCGCCGTCCGATGGCCGGCAGGAACAGCACCGGGTCGCCTGGGCGCAGTTCACGGGAGGCGAGCGCGGAGGCGACGGCGAGGTTCTCGCCGCCGCGCTGGGCCATGGAACGGTCCTCTCGCAGCAGCGGCAGTTGGTGCGCGCAGACAAGGGTCACGGCGAGCACCCCGGCCGCGGCGACGGTCGCGCGGGGCGGACGCGGCAGGACCCGCACGACGCGGTCGGCCCCTGCGGCGACGAGAAGGGGGGCGCCGGCGAGGGCGTACAGGACGTAGCGGGCGTCGTACAGGGGCGACCACTGCGAGACGGTCATGAGGATCGTGGGCGGTACGAGGAGCAGCGGGAGGGCGACTGCGGGGAGTGACGGTCCGCGTCCGGGGAGTGCGCGCCAGGGGTGGAGCAGCGCCACGTACAGCAGGACCAGACAGGGCACGAGAACCTCGTCCGTCGGGCCGGTGAACTGGCGTACGAGCTGGTCCACGCTGCCCTGGCCGGGCGGCCTCAGCCATGCCACCTGCGCCGACTGGGCGTGCGAGAGCAGCGCCAGCGGAAGCAGCGCGGACACCACGACGCCCGCCGCGCACAGCCAGCCGGCCCACACCCGCCGGGGGACGCGGGCGAGCGCGAGGGTGACGGCGTGCGCGAGGAGCAGCAGTACGGCGAACTCGTGGAGGAGGCAGGTGACGGCGAGGACCACTCCGTACGGCAGCCAGGAGCGGCCCGCGACCGCGCGTACGAGCAGCAGCGTCGCGCCGGCCGCGCCGGCCGCGACCATCGCGTACGACCGGCCCTCCTGGGCGTAGTGGCCGACCATCGGATTGACCGCGTACAGCAGCCCGGCCCAGAGGCCGACGCGGGGGCGGGCCATGCGACTGCCGAGGGCCGCGACGAGGCCCGCGGTGACGGCTGCGGCGAGGACGGAGGGGAGTCGCAGGAGGACCTCGCCGGGGTGGACGGCGAGGACGGGCCGCATGAGCAGGTAGTACAGGCCGTGCACGGCGTCGACCCCGTGCAGCAGCCGCCAGATCTGCGGAACCGTGCGCCGCGCGACCTGGAAGGTGGCCGCCTCGTCACGCCATATGCCGCCCCGGTCCAGTCCCCAGCAGCCGATCACCAGCATGACGGCCATGGGGATCACGGGGACCGCGACGGCGGCTGTCTTCTTGTTCATCTCCTTGTTCATCGGCCTGTTGATCACGGGCCTGATTTTGTGCGATGAAAGAATCTTTGCCGGTGATCGATAGTGGATTAATTACAGTTCGATGATGTATTGACGTGAATGAGGCTTTCATCCGGATTACGATCCCGCCGTGACGAGACCCCCCACCTCCACCCCCATCACCCGCCTCCTCACTCTCACCTTCGGCTGGGCCGCCTCCCGCGGCCTGATGCTGTGGCTGCTGGTTCACGACGGCCTCCCGCTGCTCGGCGGCGGTGGCGTGGCACGTGAAGTGCAGCGGCTGTACTTCCGCTGGTACGGCGTCCTCACCCAGGGCACGTTCCCGGTGGACGACAAGCTGTGGCAGTACCCGCCGGGCGCGGGTCCGGTGCTGCTGTCGCCCGCGCTGCTGCCGACGCTGACGTATTTCGAGGCGTTCGTGCTGCTCACGCTCGCCGCCGACGCGCTGGTCCTGTTCGCCCTCACACGCGCGGGAACACGCCCGGGCCGTTCCCTGCGCGGTGCCGTGTACTGGACGGCGAGCCTGCCTCTCCTCCTCCATGTGCCACTCGCCCGCTACGACGTGCAGGTCACGGCCCTGGCCGTCATCTCTCTGTTGACGTTGTCGCGGTCCCCGCGCGCGTGCGGGGCGTTCGCGGCGCTGGGCGCCCTGGTGAAGGTCTGGCCGGCGCTGGTGCTGCTGGGGACGCCGAAGGGCCGTACGACCCGGTCGGCATGGACCTCGGGGACCGTCACGGCGGCGGCCGCCCTGGCGCTCCTGGCGACGGTCTTCAGCAACCCCTTCTCCTTTCTGCGCCAGCAGGGCGGCCGGGGCGTGCAGATCGAGTCGTTCGGCGGCACCGCGCTCTCCCTCGCCACCCGCGCCGGCTGGCAGGGGCGCGTGCGCTACCAGTACGGCGCGATGGAGTTCGTGGGCCCGTACGTCTCGGCGGTGGCGGCGCTGTCCCTCGCCCTGACCGTCGTGGCGTTCGGGTTCCTGCTGCTGTGGCGGGTGCGGGCCCGGCACTGGACGGAGGCGACGCCGTTCGACGCGGCGCTGACCGCCGTACTCCTCTTCACGGTCACCAGCAGGGTCATCAGCCCGCAGTACATGGTCTGGCTGCTCGGGCTGGCCGCCGTGTGCCTGACCTCGCGGCACACCGGCCAGCGCCCGGTGGCATGGCTGCTGGTGGCGGCCTCGGCGGTCACCGGCCTCGACTATCCCGTCCTGTACGCGGACGTCGCGCACTGCACCTGGACGGGGGTGACGGTGATGGTCGTACGCAACGGTCTGCTCGGCGCCGCGGCGATCCTGTCCTTCGTACGGCTGTGGCGCTCGACCCGTACGGCCGGGGTTCCGCTTCCGTCGCCCGCTTCCGCCCGTTCGCTTCCCGAGCGGGAACCAAGTGCGGCTTAACGGGAGTTAACTGGCAAGGGCCGAGCGAGCACCCGACTCGTCCGACCACAACACCACAAGAGGGGCGGCCGAAATGACCTGGCTGATCACCGGCGGCGCCGGCTACATCGGGGCGCACGTCGTGCGCGCGATGACCGAGGCGGGGACCCCGACCGTGGTGTACGACGACCTGTCCACCGGCATCGCCGAGCGGGTCCCGGACGGCGTCCCGCTGGTGGTCGGCTCGACCCTGGACGGGGAGCGGGTGGCGCGCGCCCTGCGGGACCACGAGGTGACGGGCGTGGTCCATCTGGCGGCGAAGAAGCAGGTGGGCGAGTCGATGGACCGCCCCCTGCACTACTACCGGGAGAACGTGGAGGGGCTGCGCGTCCTGCTGGAGGCGGTCACGGCGGCCCGCGTCCCGTCCTTCGTGTTCTCGTCCTCGGCGGCGGTCTACGGCATGCCGTCCGCCGCCGAGGACGGGGCCCTGGTGGCGGAGGACACGCCGTGCGCACCGATCAGCCCGTACGGGGAGACGAAGCTGGCGGGCGAGTGGCTGGTCCGCGCGACGGGCAGGGCGACAGGCCTGTCGACAGCGAGCCTGCGCTACTTCAACGTGGCGGGCGCTGCGGCCCCGGAACTGGCGGACGTGGGCGTCTCCAACATCGTCCCCATGGTCTTCGAACGCCTGACAGCCCATGAGCCCCCACGCATCTTCGGCGACGACTACCCGACCCCGGACGGCACCTGCGTACGGGACTACATCCACGTCGTGGACCTGGCGGAGGCCCATGTGGCGACCGCCAGGGCGCTGGAGGCGACGCCCGGCCGCGACCTCACCCTCAACATCGGCCGGGGGGAGGGCGTCTCGGTCCGCGAGCTGATCGACCGCGTGAACGAGACGACGGGCCACACCCTGCCCCCCGTCGTGTCCCCGCGCCGCCCGGGCGACCCGGCACGAGTCGTGGCCTCGGCCGACCGCATCGCCGAGGAACTGGGCTGGAAGGCCAGGCACGACGTCCAGGACATGATCACCTCGGCGTGGACGGGCTGGGTCCGGCTGCATCCGGAGGCGGAGGGACCGAGGTAGCGGGGGAAGCGGGGGGGAAGCGGGGGAATCCGCGGTGCTGACGGGCCACGACAGGCCCTGGGGCTACTGGTTGTTCAGATAGGCCAGTACCGCCAGCACCCGGCGGTGGCCGCTGTCGCTCGGGGGCAGGCCCAGCTTCAGGAACACGTTGCCGATGTGCTTGCTGACCGCGCGTTCCGTGACCACCAGCGTCTTGGCGATCGTCGTGTTGTCGTGGCCCTCCGCCATCAGCTTCAGGACCTCACGCTCGCGTGGGGTGAGGGAGTCGAGGGGGGAGTCGCGGCGGCGGGTGAGGAGTTCGGTGACGACCTCGGGATCGAGGGCGGTGCCGCCGTCGGCCACACGCTCCAGCGCGTCGAGGAACTCGTCGACCCTGCCCACCCGGTCCTTGAGAAGGTAGCCGACACCGCTCGCTCCGCCGCCCAGCAGCTCCGCCGCGTACGACTCCTCCACGTACTGGGAGAGGACCAGCACCGGCAGGCCGGGAATCCGCTCCCTCGCCTCCAGCGCCGCCCGCAGACCCTCGTCGCGGAAGCCGGGAGGCATCCGGACGTCCAGCACGGCCGCGTCGGGACGGTGTTCGAGAAGGGCGGGGAGCACCTCGGGACCACTGCTCGCGACGGCCACGACCTCGTGCCCGGCCGACGTCAGGAGGAGGACGAGCCCTTGCCTCAGCAGGGCGTTGTCCTCGGCGATCACTACGCGCATGACGGTCCTGTTCTCGATCCGGTCCAGCTCGCCGGTCAAGCTGCGATCGCGCTCACCATACGCAGGGCAGTTCCACCTCGATCACGGTCGGCCCCCCTACGGGGCTCGACACGTCGACACTGCCGTCCAGCGCGGCCACCCGGCGGCGCATCCCGAGCAGTCCGGTACCGCCCTTCTCGTCGGCGCCGCCCTGTCCGCGGTCACCCACCCGGACCTTCAACCCCCTTGGCACACGGGCGAGTTCGACCCACGCGGTCGGTGAACCGCTGTACTTGGCCGCGTTGGTCAGCGCCTCGGCGATCACGAAATAGGCGGCGGCCTCCACCGCCGCGGGCGCCCGTACGCCGTCCTCGACACCCTCGTCGACCACACCGACCTCCAGGCCGCTGCTCGACGCCAACGCCCGTACGGCGCCGACCAGTCCCCGGTCGGTGAGGATCGGCGGATGGATGCCGCGCACCACG
The DNA here is from genome assembly GCF_033795085.1 of Streptomyces sp. AK08-02. NCBI lineage: Bacteria > Bacillati > Actinomycetota > Actinomycetes > Kitasatosporales > Streptomycetaceae > Streptomyces > Streptomyces sp. AK08-02. The sequence goes on along the minus strand of NZ_JARAZV010000030.1, from coordinate 32,087 downwards.
TTGCGCAGCTCGGCCAGCGCCTCCTCGGCCTGGTCCTGGGCGTCCTCCAGCAGCTTGCGGGCGGCGTCCGGGTCACGGTCGTACGCCCGTTTCGCGAGGCCGATCCGCATGGACAGGGAGACCAGACGGGCCTGGGCGCCGTCGTGCAGGTCCCGTTCGATACGCCGGAGTTCGGCGCCGTGCGCGGCGACCGCGTCGGCCCGGGTCGCCTTCAGCTGCTCGACGCGCTCCACCAGCCGCGCCTTGGGCGAGGGCTTGAGCAGCGCGGCCGTCCAGGAGGCGTCGAGGTCGGCGAGCCTGCTGATGAGAGGGAGGACGACCGCCTCGCGGCGCAGCAGTCCGCACCACACACCGTCGACGACGAGACCCACCGGCCAGAGCGGGATCATCAGCAGCGGCAGGGCGCCGTACACGTAGTGGGCGAGCATCCAGGTCAGGTCGGTGCGCGTACCGGGGTCGCGGACCACGATGCGCAGCTTCTCCCTCAGCGTGCCCTCGATGGGCAGATACGCCTCGGGGATCTCCACGCCCGACCACTCGGTCGCCATCCGCCGCTTGGTGCCGGCGATCCGGCGGATGAGCAGGACCGTCTCGGGCAGCAGCCCGGCGCCGACCACCGCGAGCGTGGCTGTGGCCGCAATGAGCAGGACGGTGATGAAGATGTACGAGCCGAAGGCCATGATCGCGACCGCGACCAGCTGGACCGTGGCCCGGGCCGCCTGCCGCAGTGTCTTCCACATGGTCATCAGGCTAGGCGACGGCCGTCCGGCACACGGGAGAGGCCACTCCCGGAAAGCGGTGCAGCCCACTGCACCCCCGATTCGGGAGCACACCCCCTTGCGGCAGGCAGGCAAGCAGGTAGCCATGCAGGCAGCGGACGGGATCGTCGAGCCCGGACGTTCACGGCTCCCCCACGCGTCGCGTCGCCAGGGGCGGAGACTGGGAACTGACGCCGGGACGGGGGCCGGGTCCGGGACAGCCCCGCTACAGCGCCTGCAGCGCCGCCGTGGTCGCCCGGGCCAGTGACGCCAGGTAACCCTTGGGCAGCTTCGGGTTGCGGATCACCACCGAGCGCCAGTAGAGCGGTCCCGAGATCAGGTCGAGGGCCAGTTCGGGGTCGATGCCCGAACGGACCTCCCCCCGCTGCTCGGCCGCCGCCACGATCCCGCTCGCGACGCTTTCCTGCCCCTCCCGCAGCGCCTTCTGCATCGCGTCGGCGATCTCCGGGTTGCGGGCCGCCTCCGCCTGCAGGTCGGGAATGACCTGCGAGGCCACCGGGTGGCGCAGCGCACGGGAGGTCAGCTCGTACAGCATCCGCAGATCGCCCTCCAGCGTGCCGGTGTCCGGCGCCGGGAGCCCCTGCACGGCGATGGCCGAGACCAGGTCCAGCACCAGGTGCAGCTTCGAACGCCAGCGCCGGTACACCGCCGTCTTGCCGACGCCCGCCCGGCGCGCGATGCCCTCGATCGACATCCGGGCGTATCCGACGGCCGCCAGTTCCTCGAACACGGCCGCCCGGATCGCCTCCGTCACGTCCTCGCGCAGTACGGCGGCTCCGGCGGGGGCCCGGCGGCGGGTCCGTGCCGGTGCGGTCCCGGGCTCGTCGGTGTTCGTCGTCATACGGACAAGCATAGGGGCGTGACGACGAAACGGTTGCGTTCCGACGCCGAATCGGAATACGCTCCCGTCACGACGATACGGTCCCGTCCCGACGTAAGAGTATGGCAAGAATCGCGTAAGGAACCCAGAGAAACGGCGGGGGACGCCTGCGACGGGAACCGGTCGCGCACCCCCTTCCCCCCGAGCGAAAGCAGCGGATGTGAGCCAGGCCCTCGACACACCGCCCCAGTCCACGCCACCCCTCTCAGGCGTCACGCAGGCCGGTGACCACCTCACGGCGCTCGCCCTGCGGCACGGCCTCTCGGTCAGCGGCGCCCGTCCCACCCTGCGCACGTACGTCAGCCAGTTGTGGGCACGGCGGCACTTCATCACCGCGTTCGCCACCGCCAAGCTCACCGCCCAGTACAGCCAGGCGAAGCTCGGCCAGATCTGGCAGGTGATGACCCCGCTGCTCAACGCGGCGGTCTACTACTTCATCTTCGGCGTCCTGCTGGGCACCAAGCACGGCGTGCCGGACTACATCCCGTTCCTGGTCACGGGCGTGTTCATCTGGACGTTCACACAGGGCGCGATCATGGCGGGCACCCGCGCGATCGCCGGCAACCTCGGCCTCGTCCGGGCCCTGCACTTCCCGCGTGCGGCCCTGCCGATCTCCTTCTGCATCCAGCAGCTCCAGCAGCTGCTGTTCTCGATGACCGCGCTGATCGTCATCCTGCTCTGCTTCGGCATCCCCGTCACCGCCTCCTGGCTGCTGGTGATCCCCGCCCTGGCACTCCAGTTCGTGTTCAACGCCGGCGTGGCGATGATCATGGCGCGGATGGGCGCGTCGACTCCGGACATCGCCCAGCTGATGCCGTTCATCCTGCGCACCTGGATGTACGTGTCGGGCGTGATGTGGAGCCTCGACAAGCTGGGCAAGAAGGACAACCTGCCGCACGTGGTGGTGGTGATGCTGGAGACCAACCCGGCGGCGATCTACATCGACCTGATGCGCTTCGCCCTGATCGACAGCTACCACTCCAGCCAGCTGCCGGCGCACGTCTGGCCGATCGCGGCCGGCTGGGCGCTGCTCGCGGGCGTCGGCGGATTCATCTACTTCTGGAAGGCTGAGGAGACGTACGGCCGTGGCTGAGAACCCGAACGAGCAGATCCCCACCGTCGTCGCCAACGGCGTCGACATCGTCTACCGGGTCAACGGCACGGGTGCCGGACGCGGTACCGCGACCGCCGCCCTCAACCGCATGATGCGGCGCAAGCAGAGCGAGAAGGCAGCCGGCGTGCGCAAGGTGCACGCCGTCAGGAACGTCTCCTTCGTCGCCTACCGCGGCGAAGCCATCGGCCTGATCGGCACCAACGGCTCCGGCAAGTCCACTCTGCTCAAGGCCGTCGCCGGACTGCTGCCGGTGGAGAACGGCAGCATCTACACGGACGGGCAGCCCTCTCTTCTCGGCGTCAACGCGGCCCTGATGGGCGACCTGACGGGCGAGCGCAACGTCTACCTCGGCGGTCTCGCGATGGGCATGACCCGGGAGCAGATCAAGGAGCGCTACCAGGGCATCGTCGACTTCTCGGGGATCAACGAGAAGGGCGACTTCATCACCCTGCCCATGCGGACCTACTCCTCCGGTATGGGCGCCCGGCTGCGCTTCTCCATCGCCGCCGCCAAGGACCACGACGTACTGCTGATCGACGAGGCGCTGGCCACCGGCGACCGGTCCTTCCAGATGCGCTCCGAGGAACGCATCCGCGAGCTGCGCCAGCACGCCGGCACGGTGTTCCTGGTCAGCCACAACAACAAGTCGATCCGCGACACCTGCGACCGCGTCCTGTGGCTGGAACGCGGCGAACTGCGCATGGACGGCCCGACGGACGACGTGCTGAAGGAATACGAGGCCTTCACGAACCGCCCGGCGGCCAAGCCGGCCCGCGCCGCCTAGTCAGTGGCGGAATACCCAGGTGCGGTAGACGAGGAAGCGGAACGCCGAGGCGAGCACGATCGAGACGCCCTTCACCTCATTCGACTCGACCGGCCCATGCAATCCCAGACCGTGATAACCGATGTAGAACAGCCCGCTTTCCATCGCGATGCCGATCACGCTGAACACGAAGAACAGCACGATCTGCTGCCTGGTACGTGAGGCCCTGTCCCGGTACGTGAAATAGCGGAAACCCAGGTAGTTCGAGCCCATGGCGATGAGACTGGCCAGCACCGTGGCCGTCATCGCCCGCCAACCGAGCCCGTGCAACAGCACGTTGAAGAACAGGAAGTTCACGAGCACGCCGCTGCCGCCGACGGCTCCGAATTTCACCGCTTCGAGGATTACGCGCCGCACCGGCCGGACCGAAACGGACGGCCGCTTCTCGGAGACATTCACACTCACGCCCGCGACTTTATCCGAGGTGTCCGGTCTAGCAGAAAAGGGTAAATTCCCTGTCTGCTTTTCTCTAACAGTTGTCAAGAAAAACGAGGGCGCCCCCGGCCGTCACGGCCGGGGGCGCCCCTTCACGTACCGCCTACGAGTGGGCCCGCAGCAGCGTTCGCATCGTCCGCATCGCGACCGACAGGTTCGCCAGGTCGAAGGCGTCCGAGCTCTGGATCTCGTCCAGGGTGGTGCGCGCCCGGCCCAGGAGCGCGGTGTTCTTCTCCTCCCACGCCTTGAAGCGCTGCTCGGGCGTCGACGAGCCGTTGCCGACCGCGAGGACGTCCGCGGTGAGGGACGCGTGGGCCGCGTACAGGTCCTCGCGGATGGAGGCGCGCGCCATGGACTGCCAGCGGTCGGCACGCGGCAACTCGATGATGCGGTCCATGAGCTGGGTGATGTGGAGACGGTCGGCGAGGTCGTAGTAGACCTCGGCGACGTCCATCGGGTCGCGGCCCATCCGGTCGGCGACCGAGACGATGTCCAGCGTCGGGAAGGCGGACGAGAAGCCCGCGACCCGGGTGGCGAGTTCGTCGGGGACGCCGGCGCCGGTCAGCTCGTCGTGGATCTTCTGGTACCACTCCAGATCCGCGCCGCTCAGCAACCTGGCCAGCTGGGACCATACCTGACCGACCCGCTCGCCGAAGAACTCGATGGTCTCCGTGAGTTGCACCGGCTGCGGCCGGTTGTTGAGCAGCCAGCGGGTGCCGCGCTCCACAAGTCGCCGCGAGTGGAGGCGGATCCGGGTCTGGACGGCGGCCTCGACCGTGTTGTCGAGGGCCTCGACCGCGTCCCACACCGCACTGGAGTTGAAGATCGCGCGAGCCGCGGTCTGCGCCCGCACCACCTCCTCCAGCGAGGCGCCGGTCTCCTCGCGCAGCCGGTGCAGGAAGCTCGTACCGCCCGTGTTGACCGTGTCGTTGACGAGTACGGTCGTGATGATCTCGCGGCGCAGCGCGTGCCCGTCGATCTGCTCGGGGAACTTCTTGCGCAGCGCGCTCGGGAAGTAGGCGTCCAACAGGCGCCGCAGGTAAGGGTCTTCGGGCAGCGAGGTGCGCAGCAGCTCGTCCGAGACCGTGATCTTCGTGTACGCGAGGAGGACGGCCGTCTCCGGACCGGTCAACCCCTGCCCCGCGCTCAGCCGTTCACGGATCTGCCGGTCGGTGGGCAGGAACTCGATGGCCCGGTCCAGATGGCCTTCGCGCACCAGGTGACGCATGAAGCGCTGCTGGGCGTGGAGCATGTCCGGGGACTGGGCGAGGGCGTTGGCGATGGCCGTGTTCTGCGCGTAGTTGTTGCGCAGGACGAGCGTGCCGACCTCGTCGGTCATCTGGGCCAGCAGCTTGTTGCGCTGCTTGACGGTCATGTCGCCTTCCGCGACAAGGGAGTTGAGCAGGATCTTGATGTTCACCTCGTGGTCGGAGGTGTCCACGCCCGCGCTGTTGTCGATGGCGTCGGTGTTGATCTTCCCGCCGACCTGCGCGAACTCGATCCGCCCGAGCTGGGTGAGCCCGAGGTTGCCGCCCTCACCGACGACCCTGACGCGCAGGTCGCCGCCGTCGACCCGGATGGCGTCGTTCGCCTTGTCACCGACGTCGGCGTGCGACTCCGTACTCGACTTGACGTACGTGCCGATGCCGCCGTTCCACAGCAGGTCGACCGGCGCCTGGAGGATCGCCTTCATCAGGTCGGCCGGGGTCATCTTGCCGACCGAGCCCTCGATGCCGAGCGCCTCACGGATGTGCGAGTTGACCGTGACGGCCTTGGCGGAGCGGGGGAAGATACCGCCCCCGGCGGAGATCAACTGACTGTCGTAGTCCGCCCAGCTGGACCTCGGCAGCTCGAACAGCCGCCGCCGCTCGGCGTACGACGTGGCCGCGTCGGGCTTCGGGTCGATGAAGATGTGCCGGTGATCGAAGGCGGCGACGAGCCGGATGTGCTCGGAGAGCAACATCCCGTTGCCGAACACGTCACCGCTCATGTCACCGACGCCCACGACGGTGAAGTCCTCGCTCTGGGTGTCGACGCCCAGCTCACGGAAGTGCCGCTTGACGGACTCCCAGGCACCGCGCGCGGTGATGCCCATGCCCTTGTGGTCGTACCCGGCCGAGCCACCCGACGCGAAGGCGTCCCCGAGCCAGAAGTTGTACGACTGGGCGACCTCGTTGGCGATGTCCGAGAACGTCGCCGTGCCCTTGTCGGCGGCGACGACGAGATAGGTGTCGTCCTCGTCGTGCCGTACGACGTCGGCGGGCGGCACGACCTCGCCGGCCACCAGGTTGTCGGTGATGTCGAGGAGCGCCGAGATGAACGTCTTGTAGCTCCTGACCCCCTCCGCCAGCCACGCGTCCCGGTCCACAGCCGGATCCGGCAGCTGCTTGGCGACGAACCCGCCCTTGGCACCGACCGGCACGATGACGGTGTTCTTCACCATCTGCGCCTTGACCAGTCCGAGGATCTCGGTACGGAAGTCCTCGCGCCGGTCCGACCAGCGCAGCCCGCCGCGCGCGACCTTCCCGAACCGCAGGTGGACGCCCTCCACCTTCGGCGAGTAGACCCAGATCTCGTACGCCGGACGCGGCGCGGGCAGGTCCGGGATGGCCTGCGGGTCGAACTTCATGGAGACGTAGTCGTGCGGCTTGCCGCCCGCGCGCTCCTGGTAGAAGTTCGTCCGCAGGGTCGCCTTGATGACGGTGAGGAACGACCGCAGGATGCGGTCCTCGTCGAGGGAGGCCACCTGGTCGAGGGCCGCGTCCAGCTCCTCCATCAGGGCGTCGGTCAGCTCGACGCCCGCCCGCTGCCGGTCCGGGGACATCCGCGCCTCGAACAGGGACACGAGCAGCCGGGTGGTGTGGACGTTGTTGCGGAGGGTGTCTTCCATGTAGTCCTGGCTGAAGGTGGACCCGGCCTGCCGCAGGTACTTGGCGTACGCCCGCAGCACCAGCGCCTGACGCCAGTCGAGGCCCGCGCTCAGCACCAGCGCGTTGAAGCCGTCGTTCTCGGCCTGACCGGTCCAGGTGGCCGAGAAAGCCTCCTGGAAACGCTCGCGGCCGTCGTCCCCGAGATAATCTCCGCCGCCGCTCAGCGACTTGGGCAGCCGGAGCCCGAAGTCGTAGATCCAGGCGGTGGTCCGGTCCGAGCAGCGCAGCTCGTACGGCCGCTCGTCGATCACCTCGACGCCGAGCCGGTTGAGGACGGGGAGTACGGCGGACAGCGAGACGGACTCGCCGGTGCGGTAGATCTTGAAGCGGCGCTCACCCGGCGCGGCGTTCACCGGCTCGTAGAGGCTCAGCGCGAAGTTCGTGCCGACGCCCAGCTTTTCCAGGTGGACCAGGTCGGCGACGGCGGCACGTGCGGTGTGGTCGGCCTTGTAGCCCTCGGGGAAGGCGTTCCCGTAGCGGCGCAGCAGTTCGGCGGCGCGCTCCTCGCCGCACTCGGCGTTGAGGGCCTCCGCGAAGCCGTCGGCCCAGGAGCGGGCGGCCTCGACGAGCCGCGCCTCGATGCGCTCCTTGTCCTGGTCGGACAGCTGCGGCAGTTCGGTGCCCTGCGGAACCCGGACGACGAAGTGCAGCCGCGACAGGATGGATTCGGTGTTCCAGGCGGTGAAGTCGACGTTGGTGCCGCCGAGTTCCTCCTTCAGGATGTCGATGATCCGCAGCCGTACCCCGGTGGTGTACCGGTCGCGGGGCAGATAGACGAGGGCGGAGTAGTAACGCCCGTACTCGTCCTGACGGAGGTAGAGCCGCAGCCGGCGCCGCTCCTGGAGGTAGAGCACCGAGGTGACGATCGCCCGGAGTTCGTCGGGCGGGGTCTGGAAGATCTCGTCGCGCGGGTAGGTCTCCATGATCTGGAGCAGGTCGCGCCCGTCGTGGCTGTTGGGCCCGAAACCGGCGCCCCGCAGCACCTCGTCGACCTTGCGGCGGACGACGGGCACCCGGCGCACGGACTCGGTGTAGGCGGCGGAGGAGAACAGCCCCAGGAAGCGCCGCTCACCGACGACGTCACCGTTCTCGTCGAACTTCTTGACCCCGACGTAGTCGAGATACGACGGCCGGTGCACCGTGGCGCGACTGTTGGCCTTCGTCAGTACGAGGAGCTTGTGCTCGCGGGCCTTGGCCCGGGCGTCGGCGGGCAGCCGCTCGAAGGACGGGCTGACCGGATGCCCCTCGTCCTCGGAGTGGTGCGGATCGGCCCGCAGGATGCCGAGCCCGGTCCCGGGCACGGCGGCCAGCGAGTCGTCCCCGCGCAGCTCGTACTCGCGGTAGCCGAGGAACGTGAAGTGGTCCTGCGCGAGCCAGCGCAGCAACTCGCGCGCCTCCTCGACGTCCTGGTCGACCAGGTCGTCGGCGGTCGGCTCCTTGGGCAGCTCGTCGGCGATGCGCAGCGCGGCGTCGCGCATCTTGTCCCAGTCCTCGACGGCCTCACGGGTGTCCGAGAGGACCCGCAGCAGGTCGTTGGTGATCTGCTTGAGATCGGCGCGGTCGGTCTCGCGGTCGATCTCGACGTGGATCCACGACTCGACGTGCGCGTCGTGCGGCAGTTCGGCGCTCCCGCCCGCCGCACCACCGGCGACCGGGTCGGGCAGCACCTCGATGAGCCGGCCCGTCAGATCCCGTCGTACGACGAACTGCGGATGGATGACGAGATGGATGCCGCGACTCTGCCGGGACAGTTCGTTGGTGACCGAGTCGACGAGGAAGGGCATGTCATCGGTCACGACCTCGACCACGGAGTGGGTCGACGCCCAGCCGTTCCCCTCGACGGTCGGGGTGTGCACCCGCACGCTCGCGGTGCCCTGCGGACGGGTCGCGCCCAGCCGGTAGTGCGAGAAAGCCGCGCCGAACACGTCGTCGGGTTCGCGGCCGAGGAGGTCCTCCGGGGCGGTGTGCAGGTAGTAGCGCTGGAGAAACGCGAGCACGGTGTCGTGGTCCGGGGTGCCGGGGTCTCCGCCGGGCCTGGTTGCACGTGTCGTCCCGGTCGGTAGGTGCCCCCCGACCGGGCTGTTCTCAGCTACCCGGGCGGCCCTTTCGAGCAGCTCGGCCTTGGCTTCGTCCAGCTTGGTCTGCATTGTCCTCTGACTCCTGTCGCGCGCCGTTGCGTGACGTAGAAGGAAGTACGGTCCCTCCAGCGGTACAACGCCTCGACGCGGGGTCTCCGGTCTGTTCCGACGCTATGCCGCAAGGGGGGAAGAGCGGGGGGTTATCAGCCATTCTCGGCACCCCGACGGAGTGTGACGCTGCTCTCGGCAACGCCGGTCCGTGGGATGCGTACGGCGTCCTGGGAACCCTCGGGGTTCCGTCCCGCCCGCGCCGACCAGCGATCGCCACCCGGGCACGGATGTGGTCCGTGCATTCCGGGCGCAAGGCAGGGACGACTGCGCCCCCGCGACGTATCGCGCTGATCACGCCACCAGGCTATCTCTCATGACGGGGGCCACGTCATACGCCATTTGTGTACAAAAACCGGTCGGCAAGTTTGCCAGTCTGCACAGTGGAGAAAAAGAGGAGCCCTCAATCACCCCGAACGACGACTACGCGGACGCCTACACGGACGACTACGCGGCCAGCCGCTCGGCCTCGGCAACAGCCTCCTCCAGGCTGTCCACCACAGGCACGCCCACCTCTTCGAGGCTGGCCCGGCCATGGGAACCACCGGTGTAGAGCACGGCCAGCGCACCCACGTGCAGGGCGGCGATCGCATCGTCGGCGGCATCCCCGATGACCACCGTGCGCGCGGCCTCGACGCCGGTGAGGGCCCCGAGATGGCGCACCATGTGCTCGGCCTTGCTGCCACCGGAGGGCCCGGTCCGCCCGTCGACCCGGACGAAGTGCGGCTCGATCCCGAATCCCCTGACCAGCGGGACGAGATCGGCATGCCCGTACATGCTGAGAATGGACTGACTGCGCCCCGCCGACTGCCACCCCGCCAACAGATCCCGCGCACCTGCGGCCAGCTCACACGCCACCCGGTGCTCCGCGTAGTACCGGTGGAAGATCTCGTCCATGACAGCCCACTCGGCCTCCGTGGGCAGCCGCCCGAGCAACCGCTCGTAGAACCGCGGCACCGGCACGCAGTACAGCTGCCTGTACTGCGCCAACGTGATCGGCGCCAGCCCCAACTCCGCGAAGGCGGCGTTCGTCGCCCCTATGACGGCATCGGTGTCATGGAACAGGGTCCCGTTCCAGTCCCACACGATGTGCGCCGTTCCGTACTTCCCCATAAGAAGAAAGTACCCGCCACCCCGGACCCCGACCCATCGGGCCGCACTCCCAGCCCGTCCGGCGTTTGAGGACAAGGCCCGTTCAGGGCCGATGGGGGGTCCGAGGGCGCAGCCCCCAGTGGGGGTCCCCCTCTGGGGGAGGGATGGGACAGGTAGGGGCGGCAGGGGCGAAAAACCCTCCAGCCCCTCCCACCTCACCCCAACAACCTCACCAACTCAGGAATCTCCTGCGTGGCATACCAGAGCAGCTCATGATCCTCCGCCCCGTCCACCACGAACCGCGCATCGTCATCCCCCCGATCCGCCGCCCCCAACGCCGCCGCGGCCGCCCCGACATCCCCCTCCGCATCCCCGGCATCGACATGCACAGCCGCAACCTCTCCCAACGACACAGGCCCCCCGACCCGCACCTCACCCAACGCCCCCGGATCAAGCCCCCGGTCGGGGTCGGCGACCGCAGCCCCGTCCGCAACCTCAAGGGCGACGACCACCCGCCGCCGGATCACCCCCGGCTCCATCGCGAGCAACCGCAGCGACGCGAGCGCGGCCCGATTCAGCGCCGAGTACTCCAGTTCCTCGATGTCGTCGGACAGATACCACTCGCGCAACGCGGGCGTGACGGCGTACGCGACGAACCGCCCCGCCCCCAGCTCACCCGTCTTGTACGCCTCGGCCAGGCCGGGGAGGGTCAGAGGGACGTAGACGCGCATGACTGACCGCTTTCGTAGTTCGTAGAAGGCGTTTCCGACGGCCCGGGAAGGCCCTCAGGATACGTCGCGGCGTCCCCTTTCGAGTCCCCGCTCACACCTCTCCAGACGTCAACCGCGCTACTCGAAATTCACCCCATGCACGACCCTCACCAGCCCATTCCCCTCCGAGAACCACCCTGATAAGTGAACCCCGCACCCCCTCACTCCCCACCCCGTCTCTCCTTGCACACGGACGGTCACTCCCCGTACAAGATCCCCACCAGAAAGTTACCGCCCGGTATCCGCTCGGGCCGCAAGAACGGGGACATTCCATGAACAAGGTGATGACAAGGACGGTCCGCCGCACCCCGTCCCACCCGCCGGTACGCAGGGACACCCGCCGCCCCGGCAGCACCCCGCACCGCACCACTCCGGGCGGAGGCACCCCTCGCACTCCCCTCCTCCTGGCCACCACCCCCGCCGAGACCCGCCCGGAACCCCGAGTCCCCGCCCAGGGCCCGCGACAGGGACAGCACCCGGAACAGCACGGGACGCCCACCCACCCGCTGCAGAACCCCGCCCAGCCCCGCCAGGCGGCCTCCCAGCCGCCCCGGGCCCTCCCCCAGCCCCGGCCCACCGACCTTTTCGCCGACCGCCTCCTGGCGGTCCTGAGCGGCGAACGCCCCGTCCACAGCATGCTCCGCCACACCGTCGGCCGCGCCTACGACGAACTGGCCCGGCTCGCGGAGCGCGGCCCCCTGCGCACCCGCGGCACCCGCCCCGTCGTCCGCGACGTCGGCTACTACGAGCCCAGCCAGGGCGCTCTGGAGGCCTTCGCCCGCATCGGCGCGGGCGACCAGCTCCGTGCGATGGCCTTCCGCCTGGAACTGGGCCGGGACTTCCGCTGGCGCTGCACAGCGGTGGAACTGGGCGGCCCCCGAAGGCCGCACACAGCGGACGACTAGACCACGACTGGACCACGCCGGAACCGCCCGGAGCCCGCGGAGCGAGAGCCAGAAAAGCCCGAAAAGCCCCCTCCGCAAACCGAAGGGCCGGCCATCCTCGCAGGATGCCCGGCCCTTCGAACCACTCGTCAGCAACTACGCACAGTCACTGACGCCCTACCACCACGTACCGCCTACCACTCACCGCTTACTTCTTACGCCGCCGCCCGCTCCGCTGCTTGCGCCGCTCTGCGCGGGTGAGCCCGTCCGCCTCGGACCGCACCTCGTCGTCATCGTCCCCGACGAGGTCGCCCTCGACGATGCCGCCCTCGCCGTCCACCGTCGGCGCGGAGAAGTGCAGCCGGTCCGGCCGCTGCGGAGCGTCGAGACCCTTGGCGCGGATCTCGGGCCGGGAACCGGATGTGGCCTGCGCCGGCACCGAGTCCTCGGCGCCCTTGTCCAGGGACGGCCTGGCGTCCGCGACCGGGACCTCCTCGACCTGCTGCTCGACCTGGACCTCCAGGTTGAACAGGTAGCCGACGGACTCCTCCTTGATGCCCTCCATCATGGCGGTGAACATGTCGAAGCCCTCGCGCTGGTACTCGACCAGCGGGTCCTTCTGCGCCATGGCGCGCAGGCCGATGCCCTCCTGGAGGTAGTCCATCTCGTAGAGGTGCTCGCGCCACTTGCGGTCGAGGACCGACAGCACGACCCGGCGCTCCAGCTCACGCATGATCTCGGAGCCGAGCTGCTCCTCCCGCGACGCGTACTGGTCGTGGATGTCGTCCTTGATGGACTCGGAGATGAACTCGGCGGTCAGCCCGGCTCGGTCGCCGGCCGCTTCCTCCAGCTCGTCGACGGTGACCTTCACCGGGTAGAGCTGCTTGAAAGCGCCCCACAGCCGGTCGACGTCCCATTCCTCGGCGAAGCCTTCGGCGGTCTCCGCGGCGATGTACGCGTCGATGGTGTCGTCCATGAAGTGCTGAACCTGCTCGTGCAGGTCCTCGCCCTCCAGGACGCGGCGCCGCTCGCCGTAGATGACTTCGCGCTGCCGGTTGAGGACCTCGTCGTACTTGAGGACGTTCTTGCGGGTCTCGAAGTTCTGCGTCTCGACCTGCGACTGGGCGGAGGCGATGGCACGGGTGACCATCTTGTTCTCGATCGGTACGTCGTCCGGAACGTTCGCCATCGACATGACGCGCTCGACCATCTGGGCCTTGAACAGGCGCATCAGATCGTCACCGAGGGAGAGGTAGAACCGCGACTCACCGGGGTCGCCCTGGCGTCCGGAACGACCGCGCAGCTGGTTGTCGATACGCCGGGACTCGTGCCGCTCGGTGCCGAGGACATAGAGCCCGCCGAGGTCCTTGACCTCCTCGAACTCGGCCTTCACCGCCTTCTCGGCCCGCTCCAGGGCGGCAGGCAGGGCCGCGGCCCACTCCTCGATGTGCTCTTCCGGGTCGAGGCCGCGCTGGCGCAGCTCCGCCTCGGCGAGGTCGTCGGGGTTGCCGCCGAGCTTGATGTCCGTACCACGGCCGGCCATGTTGGTGGCGACCGTGACGGCGCCCTTGCGGCCGGCCTGGGCGACGATGGTCGCCTCCCGGTCGTGCTGCTTGGCGTTCAGCACCTCGTGCTGGATGCCGCGCTTGGAGAGCTGCTGCGAAAGATATTCGGACTTCTCAACAGAGGTCGTACCGACCAGGATCGGCTGACCCTTCTCGTGCTTCTCGGCGATGTCGTCGACGACCGCCTCGAACTTGGCGACCTCGGTGCGGTAGATCAGGTCGGACTGGTCCTTGCGGACCATGTCGCGGTTGGTCGGGATCGGGACGACACCGAGCTTGTAGATCTGGTGGAACTCGGCGGCCTCGGTCATGGCCGTACCGGTCATACCGGAGAGCTTGGAGTAGAGACGGAAGAAGTTCTGCAGGGTGATAGTGGCAAGGGTCTGGTTCTCGTCCTTGATGTCCACCCCTTCCTTCGCCTCGATCGCCTGGTGCATGCCCTCGTTGTAGCGGCGGCCGGCGAGGATACGGCCGGTGTGCTCGTCGACGATCATGACTTCGCCGTCGATGACGACGTAGTCCTTGTCGTTCTTGAAGAGCTCCTTGGCCTTGATGGCGTTGTTCAGGTAGCCCACCAGCGGCGTGTTCACCGACTCGTACAGGTTGTCGATGCCCAGCCAGTCCTCGACCTTGGCGACACCCGACTCGTGAATGGCGACGGTGCGCTTCTTCTCGTCGACGTCGTAGTCGCCGGTCTCCTCGAGACCTTTGAGCTGGTTGCCCGCCTCACCGCGCTTGAGGCGCGTGACCAGCTTGGCGAAGTCGCCGTACCACTTGGTGGCCTGGTCGGCCGGGCCGGAGATGATCAGCGGCGTACGGGCCTCGTCGATGAGGATCGAGTCGACCTCGTCGACGACGGCGAAGTTGTGGCCGCGCTGGACGAGCTCGTCCTGGGACCACGCCATGTTGTCGCGCAGGTAGTCGAAGCCGAACTCGTTGTTCGTGCCGTACGTGATGTCGCAGGCGTACTGCTCGCGCCGCTGGGCGGGCGTCATGTTGGCGAGGATGCAGCCGACGCTCAGGCCCAGGAACTTGTGGACGCGGCCCATCATTTCGGAGTCGCGCTCGGCCAGGTAGTCGTTGACCGTGATGAGGTGAACGCCGTCTCCGGAGAGGGCGTTCAGATACGTGGGCAGCGTGCCGACCAGGGTCTTGCCCTCACCGGTCTTCATCTCGGCGACATAACCGAGGTGCAACGCGGCGCCGCCCATGATCTGGACGTCGTAGTGCCGCTGGCCCAGGGCTCGCTTGGCCGCCTCGCGCACGGTGGCGAAGGCCTCGGGCAACAGGTCGTCCAGACTCTCACCGTCGGCGTACCGCTGCTTGTACTCATCGGTGAGGGCCCGCAGCTCGGCGTCGGAGAGGTCGACGAAGTCCTCTTCGATGGAGTTGACCTGGTCCGCGATGCGGTGCAGCTTGCGCAGGATTTTGCCTTCGCCTGCACGCATGATCTTTGAGAGGACGGACACGGGGGTTGGTCTCCTTGCCGGTCGGGCCGGGACGGTCGGTTTCCACTGTCTTGACTGAGCAACGGCCATCGTATGCGAGGACCCCGCCAAGCCGGGAGGTCTGCCGACGGGACAGCCACAAGGAGAACGGCCGGGAGTCACGGATGGTGCCGCGTCCCACCCATGAATTGCACGAATCGTGATCACGAACTCACGCACGGCAAAGGGGTTGGCACCCTCCTCCCGCCCCGAGCAGAATCGGCCGATGGACCCCGTCACCCTCACCACCGACCGTCTGCTCCTGCGTACGGTCGGCCCCCACGACACGGACGCCGTGTACGCGGCCGTGCAGGACCCAGACATCCAGCGCTGGACGACGATCCCGTCGCCCTACCTCCTCGAACACGCCCAGGGGTTCACCTCCCAGCTGGTGCCCGACGGCTGGGCCAACGGCTCGATGTTCACGTTCGGCGTCTTCCTCCCCGAAGGGGAGGAACTGGTGGGGATGCTCGCCCTGACCACGCGCTCCCTGGGGGTGAGCGAAGTCGGCTTCTGGGCCGACAAGGCCCACCGGGGCAACGGCTACATCACGGAGGCCACGATCACCGCCTCCCGCTGGGCCTTCACCCACATGTCGGTGGACCGCGTGGAGTGGCGCGCGGAAGTAGGCAACACACCGTCCTGGACAGTGGCGGAACGGGCCGGCTTCACCATGGAGGGCACCCTGCGCTCGGCGATCAACAACAAGGGAGTACGCCGGGACTGCTGGGTGGCATCCCTACTCCCCTCCGACCTGGGCCTCCCCTCCTCGGCCCCCTACCTCCCGGCCCCGAACACCCCCAGCCCGCCCGGCGCTTGAGAACAAGGCCCCACCAGCCCCGGCTCCCCTCCCACCCCGGCCCACACCCCCAGCCCGCCCGGCGTTTGAGGACAAGGCCCGTTCACGGCCGCTCCCCTCCCACCCCGGCCCACACCCCCAGCCCGCCCAGCGCTTGAGAACAAGGCCCCACCAGCCCCGGCTCCCCTCCCACCCCGGCCCACACCCCCAGCCCGTCCGGCGTTTGAGGACAAGGCCCGTTCAGGGCCGATGGGGGTCTGGGGGCGCAGCCCCCAGGAACGGGATGGGACGGGTAGGGGCGGCGGGGGCGAACTCCCTCCACCACCCACTGTCAGTCCCACCCCCTATCGTGCGGAAGCATGACGAGCAGCCCGCCCACCCCCACCCCCCACACCACCCTCTCCGCCGACGAAGCCCGCCGCATCGCCCTACGCGCGCAAGGCTTCCTCGGCACCCCCAACCGCAAGGCAGCCGTCCGCGGCATCCTCCGCCACCTCGGCGCGGTCCAGCTCGACACGATCTCCGTACTCGCCCGCTCCCACGAACTCATCCCGTACGCCCGCCTCGGCGCCGTACCGCGCAAGAAGATCGAAGACGCCTACTGGAACCCGGCCCAGGCGAACCCCCACGCCTTCGAGTACTGGTCCCACGCCGCCTGCATCCTCCCCGTGGAGGAGTGGCCCCACTTCGCCTTCCGCCGCCGCGCCTACCGCGCCCGCCCCCAGTGGAACCACGATCTCCCGCCCGGTGTCTACGACCAGGTCATCGACCAACTCCGCAAGCAGGGCCCCCTCACGGCGACGGAGTTGGGCGGCGCGAAGCGCACCAGCGAATGGTGGGACTGGTCAGGCACCAAGGTCGCGGTGGAACGCGCCCTGATGTACGGCGAGGTGGTGTGCGTGGAGCGCCGGGGCTGGAAGCGGGTGTACGACCTGGCCGAGCGCGCCATCCCCAGCACGCTGCTGCACGACGAGCTGGACGACGCCGAATGCCTGCGCCGCCTCGTCGGCCTCGCGGGCCAGTCCCTCGGCGTCGGCACCCGCGCGGACATCGCCGACTACCACCGCCTCAAGGCCGAGCAGGTGGACGCGGTGATCGCGGACTCGGGCCTGGTCCCCGTCACGGTCGAGGGCTGGGGCAAACCGGCCTGGGCCGACCCGACAGCCCTGGAGACACCTGTACGAGGCCGCCACCGGACGACCCTGCTCTCCCCGTTCGACTCCCTGATCTGGGAACGGGCGCGCACGGAACGGATCTTCGGTTTCACCCACCGCCTGGAGGCCTACGTCCCCAAGCCGAAGCGCGTGCACGGCTACTTCGCGATGCCGGTCCTCGCCGGCGGCCACCTCGTCGGAAGAGTGGACCCCGCGCGCGAGGGCAGCACCTTGGTGGCCAGGCAGGTCACCCTGAACGGCCCGAAGGCGGTCCCGGCGGTGGCTCAGGCCCTGCTGGAGGCGGCAAGCTGGGTGAACTGCACGAACGTACGCGTGGAACGAGTGGACGACCCGGACCTACGCGTCCCTCTCACCAGGGAACTGGCCGAGGCCCTCGCATAACCGGTGACCGGGCGCTCTACCGGATTTCGAGGATCTTCTCCCGCATCGCGTAGACCACCGCCTCCATCCTGGAGTGCAGCTGCAGCTTCTCCAGGATGTTGCGCACATGGTTCTTCACGGTGTTCTCGGAGATGAACAACTCCTTGGCGATGTCACGGTTGTTCATACCGGTGGCGACCAGCTTGAGTACTTCCAGCTCGCGATCCGTGAGCCGGGGCGCCGGCACCAGTCGCCGCTCGTCCGTCCGCTGGATCATCGACTTGAATTCGGTGAGGAGTTTCGACGCCATCGAGGGGCTGATCTGCGACTGGCCGTCGGCCACCGCACGAATGGCCGTGGCCACCTCGTCGGTGGAGATCTCCTTGAGGAGATAGCCGGTCGCACCCGCCTTGATCGCCTCGTACAGATCGGCCTCCTCATCGCTGATCGTCAGCATGATGATCTTGGCACTGGGCGCGACCTCCTTGATGGAGGTGCACGCCTCGATCCCACCGCGCTTCGGCATCCGTACGTCCATCAGGACGATGTCGGGCAGCAGGTCGGCCGCCTTGTCGACAGCCTCCGCGCCGTCCCCGGCCTCGCCGACGACCTGGATGTCCTCCTCGGCCGCGAGCACGATCTCCAGTCCACGACGGAAGAGCGCGTGATCGTCCACGACAAGAACCCTGATCGGCTCCTTGCGCGAGGTGCCCGCGTCCGGGCCCATGCCGCTGACGCCGTCGTCGGCATCCTCGACCCGCATCGGTCCGAAGCTGTCCGCCATCGTTCCTCCCCCTGAAGGCTGTGGCCCGTGGTTCTGTGCCATCGCCAACCCAAGGCAACGGCCCATCGGTTGGACCGTTGCGGCCATGATTCCATGCCTGGGCGACAGTGCGGTGACGGAGCGGGCACCGAAGGGGTCGCACACGGGTGCCCCTGGGGGCGCACGCGCGCTCCAGGGGCACCCGCTCGGCTGTCACCGGGGGCGGTCAACCGCCCAGCGTGCCACCCGCCGCGGGGGAGTGGGTCTCCTGGCGGGCGACCATCGGGTCCGTGTTGAGGTGGATCACGCCGTAGTCGTAGGCGTGCCGCCGGTAGACGACACTCGGTTCCTTGGTCTCGGAGTCGACGAACAGGTAGAAGTCGTGCCCGACCAGTTCCATCTCGTAAAGAGCCTGGTCAAGCGTCATCGGGGAGGCGACGTGGCTCTTCTCGCGGACGATGAGGGGACCTTCGCCCTTCACTTCCAGCGAGCCGATCCTCTTGACGGGCACGCCGTCCGCGTCTTCCTCGTGGACGGGGTGACCGTTGCCGTTCAGCGTTGCCGCGTCCGGGACGTGGTCGGCGACCTCGGCGGCTGTCAGCCGGCCGGCGCCTCGGCGGGTGTAACGCTTGTCGTGCTGCTTACGCAGCCGGGCCTCGAGCTTGTCCGCAGCGAGGTCGAGTGCCGCGTACGGGTCGCTTGCCGCTGCTTCCGCCCGGATCACCGGACCGCGGGAGTGGAGGGTGATCTCCACTCGGTCGGAGCGGTCGGCCTGCCGGGGGTTGGGCTCCTTGGACACCTCTACGTCGAGGCTGATCACCTTGCCGTCGAGCTTCTGGATTCTGTCCAGCCTCAACTTCTCGGCGACGTGCTTCCGGAACCGCTCGGGCACCTCGGTCTTGCGTCCCTTGACGACGATGTCCACGCAGAACTCCGTTCCCGGATCGCTCCGCTTCAGTTGCGAAGCGTCTCCCTTTCGCACCAGGCTCCGGTGTGCTCCGGAACCTCGGACTCGGTGACTTCCACCTCCTCCTCCCCCATGGGCAAGATCCCCACGCGGCCGGCCGGGGTGATTAAGCAAAACCCGCAGCACGGCATTCGGATTTGCGAGGTGTGGCCTGCGGCTTTCCCTCACAACCGAACATATCTCGCCCGGACGGATGTCGTCACCCTCTACTGCCGCGTACCTCCGTTCCAGTTAATTGACCCTCTCACTACCTGCAACGATGCAAGTTCGCGGTCAGTTCCAGTTTATTTCGAAAGAATCAGGCGTCGCCGCGACCACAGCCGCGCAGATCATGCCTCTGAAGCTGCCAGGTGCCACCATTGCCGACACTCCTGGCCTCCGCTTCACATCCACATCCGCACGCCCATTCACATCCACGGCCGTGGCTCCTGTGCACCGCTGTTCTCTGCCTTCCCGTCCCGCTTCCGAGTACACGGCATTTCTCACTCCTCTCACGTTCCCCACCCCTCCCGACCGTTCCGCCCCGTCCGCCACTCCCGTCTCCCCGTACCCGACCGCTTCCCGCACGGCACGGGCGGCCTCGGCCAGCGTGGCTCCCGTCGTCATCAGGTCGTCGACCAGGACGACCGCCCCCGCACCGGCCAGCAGTCGCCCGCCTCCGGCGACCACGCTCAGGGCGCCCGCGAGATTGTCCAACCGCTCCCGGGAGCTGAGGCCCGACTGATCGGCCACGGCACGCCGCTGCCGCAGCACCGCCAGTACCCGGGCCGGCGTACCGTACGCGCGAAGTTCACCCGCCGCGGCGAGCGCGATACGCCGAGCCGGATCGTGCCCCCGGGCCCGCACAGCCCGACGTGCGGACGGCACAGGGACGAGCAGCACGCCCGTACCATCGCGCGGGACCCCGGCCGGCCCCGCCCGCACAGCTCCCGCCAGCGCCGTCCCGAGCGGCCCCGCGAGTGCCAGCGCACCCCTTTCCTTGTGCGCGAGGAGTACCGCGCGCACCTCGTCCGCGTACCGGACGGCCGCGTGCACCACCGGCAGTCCGAGCGGCTCCGGCACCGGTCGCACCCTGCTGGACGCGGCCCCGTTCAGAGCGGCACGGCACTCCGGGCAGAGCACCGTACGAGGCCTTCCGCAGCCTCCGCACTCGGCCGGCAGCACCAGGTCGCCGAGTTCCTGCCACCAGCCCCGCATGCCCACCACTGTGCCAACACCGGCGCCACCCTGCCACCCCTGTGGAAAACGCCCTGTGGACAACTTCACGCGCCCCGCAGGCAGCGCCCGAAAACGCCGACGGCCCGCCGGACATCCGACGAGCCGTCCCCTCCGTCCACTGCCAAAGGCCGTGACTCACCCCGGATAGACCGGAGCCGACCCCTCCTTGACCAGCTTCTGCCACTTGGACCCGGACAGCAGTCGCACGATCCCGTCCTCCTCCGAGTACGCCACCAGCGGCAGCCGCTCGTCCTCGGACGCGGCGATGCTCTTCACGCCCGTCAGCGCGGCCGGCGCCGCCCCCACCGGGGTCGAGCCGTCGACCTGCACGTATCCCATCTGCTGCACGCCGCCCTGCTCACGCCCCACCACCACGAGTCGGCTGTCACCGGCCCACGACATGGCGGTGACCTCCTCCAACTGCGGTGTCACGGAGTGCAGTTCGAGGACCGACACCACCGACTGCTCCCCGGTCCGCTGCCCCTTCGTCTCCTGCGCCGCCGCCTTCTCCTGGGCCGGCCCGCCGGACGTCCGCGCGTCCCGCTCGATCCGCCCGATGTACAGGGACCGCAGGCCGTCCTTCTCCACGATGAGCGCGATCCGCACCCCGTCGGCAGCCACCCGTACCGCTTCGACACGCCCGTCGAGCCCCGGCGTCCTCACCTCCAGCGGCTCGCCCGCGCCCTTCTCCAGGAACAGCAGCCGGGGCTTCGCGGGGTTCTGGTCGGCCACCCACAGGTCCCCGTCACCGTCCCAGCTGGGTGTCGTCAGACGGTCGGCCTTGGATGCGCCCTGGCTGGTCAGCACGGGCTCACCGAGCGACCCACCCGACACCAACGACCCGACGTACAACGTGGTCCCGTCCAGCGAGACCCCGGCCGCGCTGTCCTCGTCGCGAGAGACCGCCACGGCCCGCAGTTGCTTCCCGCCCTCACCGAACGCGCCCGGCACCGGCGTGACGTCCGCGGCCGCTTCGAGACTGTCGCCCGCCACGCGTACGAGGCGGTGCTTGCCGTCGATGAAGTACTGGAACTCGGGGTCCTCCACCGCACCGCGAGCGGCGACGATCTCGGCCCGGTTCTTGTCGAGGACGCACAGCTGGGTGCCGTTGGCGCGCTGCAGTGCGACCTCGTCGACCCCCGTGGGCGTCAGGTCCTGCAGCGTGTAGAGGAGTTGGGCGGCCATCTCGGTGCACTTGGCGGACCCGGCCCGGCTCGCCTTGTCGTTGAGCGGCACCGTCAACCGGTTCTGGTCGTCGGGAGCCAGCGAGGTGACGCCCTTCTTGAGCGCCGTACCGGTGGGGAAACTCGACCTGACGACCGGTCCCAGCCAGCGCGAGGGCCCCGCCAGCAGCGAACTCACCGTCTGCGTCATCGGGTCGACCTTCTTGCGGACGTAGACCGGATCGGCGACGGACACGGGCTGCCCGTCCGACTCCGTCGGCGTGTTCGACGCGAAGTAGTACTTGTTGACGGCCGTGTAGTTGCGCAGGAAGTCCGACTTGCCCATGACGATGCCCTGCGGCAGATCGTCGATGCGCCACTGCCCGCTCTTCTTCTCACGCGTGAGGTGCAGCGTCTCCCGGTACTGCCCGTCGGCGGG
Source organism: Streptomyces sp. AK08-02 (assembly GCF_033795085.1). Classification (NCBI taxonomy): domain Bacteria; kingdom Bacillati; phylum Actinomycetota; class Actinomycetes; order Kitasatosporales; family Streptomycetaceae; genus Streptomyces; species Streptomyces sp. AK08-02. Next base: position 10,258 of record NZ_JARAZV010000030.1, on the reverse strand, counting down.
CTCGTACGACTGCCGGGAGTCCAGCGTGGCGAACCTGCCGCCGGTCAGCGTGGACGTGTAGTCCGCGGAGTCGTCCCGATTGCCCGCGTGGACGGGATCTGCCGTGGGCCCGCCGTCCAGCACTGTGGTCGACGCGTCCGGCCGCCAGGTCTTCGCGGCACGCGGCGTCAGATACTTGAGCGCGGTCTCATAATGGGGATCGTCGCTGGTCAGCGCCTCCAGAAAACCCTGGACGATCTGTCCGGGCGGCGCGTTCTCGTGGGGCGGCAGGGCGAAAACGCGTACCTGGGCGTCCTGCCGGGGCGTGGACTCGACTCCGCGCAGATCCCCGCTGTCGGGCATCGAGGCGCATCCGGCCAGCAGTACGGCGCCACAGGCGGCGTACACCACCGCGCGAACCGTTTCCCGCCGCCGACCGTCCCGCTCGCGGTCAGGGCCCACGAAATGCCTCCCCTTGCTCGTCCACCCGCTCCGACCCCGCATCCGAGGACTGCGGCTCCGTACCGGACATGCCGTCCCACCGCGTACCACCGACCGGACGCGGCACCACGCGGGAGCCGTTGCCGGGCAGCGCCGTGGGGTCCGCGGTAGGCGCGACCGCGGCGAGCCGCGGCGCTATCGGCCGCTGTTCGGCCGCCGCCGTCCGCACCGGCACCGTGGCCAGCTTGTCGCCCCCGGCATGCGGCAGACCCGCGTCGTTGAGACCCCGATGACGCCGTGAGTCCTTGGGCTCCAGCGGTATCGGCGAGCCCCGCAGGGGCTCGTCGGCGGTGCGCGGCAGCGTCATCCGGAACTGCGATCCGCCGCCCGGCTCGCCCCACGCCTGCAGCCAGCCGCCGTGCAGCCGGGCGTCCTCCAGCGCGATGGACAGGCCGAGACCCGTACCGCCGGTGGTACGCGCGCGTGCCGGGTCGGCCCGCCAGAAGCGGCTGAAGACCCGGGTCGCCTCACCGGGCTTCAGCCCGACCCCGTAGTCACGTACGGCCACCGCGACCGCACCGCCCGCGGCGGCCAGCTTCACGACGACGTCCTTGCCCTCGCCGTGTTCCACCGCGTTGACCACAAGGTTGCGCAGCACCCGCTCCACGCGCCGCGCGTCGGCCTCCGCCACCACAGGCTGCTGGTCGCCCACGACCCGTACCGTCGTCCCCTTGCGCTCGGCAAGCGGGGCGGCACCGCTCACCACCCGCCGTACGACCTCCCTGAGGTCTATCGGCTCGGCCTCCAGCGCCGCCGCGCCCGCGTCGAACCGGCTGATCTCCAGCAGGTCCGCGAGCAGCGTCTCGAACCGGTCCAGCTGGTCGGCGAGCAGTTCGGCCGACCGCGCGGTCACCGGATCGAAGTCCACGCGCGCGTCATGGATGACATCGGCGGCCATCCGTACGGTCGTCAGGGGCGTCCGCAGTTCGTGCGACACGTCGGACACGAACCGTCGCTGCATCCGCGAGAGCTCCTCCAGCTGCTGGATCTTCAGCTGGAGACTCTGCGCCATCTTGTTGAAGGCCTCGCCGAGCCGCGCGATGTCGTCCTCGCCGGTGACCTTCATCCGCTCCTGCAGCCGCCCGGCGGACAGTCGCTCGGCGATCCCCGCCGCCATCCGCACCGGCGTCACGACCTGCCGCACCACAAGCCAGGCGATGGCCCCCAGGAGGACGACGACGAACAGCCCGGCCGTCGCCAGCGTCCCCTTGACCAGGCTCAGCGACTTCTCCTCCTGGGTGAGCGGGAAGAGGTAGTACAGCTGGTACGGGTCCCCGTTCGGGTCGTCGACCTGCTTGCCGATGACCAGCGCGGGCTGCGACTCGCTGCCGTTGGTGTAGATGATGCGGGTGTAGCTCTGGGCCATCAGTGGACTGCTGTCGGCCCGCGCGCGCAGCGCGTCGGGCACGCTCGCCGTCGGGTCCACCCCGCCGGAGGCACGCGGCCCACGGCCGCTGCCGCCGTCGTCGCCCGCCGGACCGACCGGAAGCGTCACGACGTCGAAGGCACCCTGGCCACCGCTGGAGAGGGACTCCACCAGGTCACTCATCCACGGGATGAGGGTCTGCGCGGGGCGACCTCCCGTGCCGGAACCGTCGTCCCCACTGGTGCTGGCCGCCGTGTCCGCGTTCTGCTTGGCCGCCGCGAACCCGCCCGCGGCCTGACTCTGCGACGCCTTCACCTTGGCGTCCAGGAGCCCGTTGCGCACCTGTCCGATGACGACGAAGCCGAGCAGCAGGACGACGCCGAGCGACATCAGCAGTGTCGTGGCGACGACCTTGAGCTGGATGTTGCGCCGCCACAGCCGCATGACGGGCAGCAGCGGCCGGCGCACCCAGCGCATGAACAACCGGAGGACCGGGCTGCCCTGGACACCGCCCTGGAGCAGCCCGCCCTCGAAGAACTGACGCCAGCCGGAGCCGGCCCTGCTCACCTTCCGCCGCCCGACAGGCCGCCCCGCACGCCCCCCGGAACGCCCGGGGGGCGAAGCGGCACTGTCCCCGGACATGTCAGCTCGGTCCTGCCTTGTAACCGACGCCACGGACGGTCACCACGATCTCCGGCCGCTCCGGGTCCTTCTCGACCTTCGAGCGCAGCCGCTGCACATGGACGTTGACCAGTCGGGTGTCCGCCGCGTGGCGGTACCCCCAGACCTGCTCAAGCAGCACCTCACGCGTGAACACCTGCCACGGCTTGCGCGCGAGCGCGACCAGCAGATCGAACTCCAGAGGCGTCAGCGCGATCGACTGCCCGTCCCGCTTCACGGAGTGACCGGCGACATCGATGAGGAGGTCACCTATGGCCAACTGCTCGGGCGCCGGCTCCTCCGACCTCCGCAGCCTCGCCCGGATCCGGGCGACCAGCTCCTTCGGCTTGAACGGCTTCACGATGTAGTCGTCGGCGCCCGACTCCAGGCCCACGACGACGTCGACGGTGTCGCTCTTGGCCGTGAGCATCACGATCGGCACCCCGGACTCCGCCCTGATCAGGCGGCACACCTCGATACCGTCCCGGCCGGGAAGCATCAGGTCCAGGAGCACCAGATCGGGCTTGGACTCACGGAAAGCGGCCAGCGCCTTGTCGCCGTCAGCTACGAAAGACGGCTCAAAACCTTCACCACGCAACACAATGCCGAGCATCTCGGCCAGTGCGGTGTCGTCATCGACGACAAGGACTCGTCCCTTCATAAACGACATCATCCCATTAACTAAATCGTTACCTGTCGTGACCTGTCACACAGCTCTACCAGCGCCTCAGCCGTCACAGGCGACACAACGCCCGCTTCGGTGACGATCGCCGTCACCAACTCGGGAGGCGTCACATCGAACGCCGGGTTGTACGCCTGGGTACCCAAGGGTGCCACCGGAATCCCGCCTCCCGCCTCCGCTCCCGGCATCGGCACCTGAGGCGCGGCGATCTCCGTCACCTCATGTCCGGCACGCTGTTCCACCTCTATGGACGCCCCGTCGGGGGTGTCCGGATCCACCGTCGTCACCGGCGCCACCACGATGAACGGCACGTGGTGGTACCGAGCCAGCACGGCGAGCGGATAGCTCCCCACCTTGTTCGCCACCGAACCGTCGGCCGCGATCCGATCCGCACCGATCAGTACCGCGTCCACCTCCCCTGCGGCGAACAGAGAGCCCGCCGCGTTGTCCGTGAGCAAGGTGTACGCCATTCCGCTGCGCGCCGCCTCATACGCCGTCAGGCGAGCACCTTGCAGCAACGGACGCGTTTCGTCCACCCAGAGCCTGCGCAGCCGCCCCGCCCGGTGCGCCTCCAACGCCACCGCGAACGCCGTCCCCTCACCACCCGACACCAGCGATCCGGTGTTGCAGTGCGTGAGCACCCGGTGTCCGCCGCCGGGCAGCAGCTCGTCCAGCAGCGCCAGCCCGTGCACCGCCATCCGCGCGCTGGCCTCGGCGTCCTCCCTGTGCAGCACCCGCGCCGCGACCAGGGCCGCCCCGGCCGCCTGTTCCCGGTCACCGCTCCTCGCAAGCTCCGAACGGTACGCGTCCCGTGCCCTGCGCACCCCGACAGCGAGGTTGACGGCGGTGGGCCGGGCCTGCGCCAGTCCGACGGCGGCCTCGTCCACGTCGAAGCCGCGCACGGCGGCGAGCGCGACACCGTACGCCCCCGCGATACCGAGCAGCGGCGCCCCACGGACCGCCAGCGAACGGATCGCCGCCACCAGCGCGGGCGCGTCCGTGCAGACCAGCTCGACCTCCTCCACCGGGAGTCTCGTCTGGTCGAGAAGGACCAGCACCGGGCCCTCGGGAGGTTCCTCCCAACGGATCGCCGGTATCTCGGTGGGCCGGTTGTCCTCGCGGGATTGCGCGTACTGATCAGCCATCCGCCCAGTCTGCCCCCTGTCCGCCGGACAATTGAAGGAGTCCAGCCCATACAGGGGCTGATCACACCGCGCGCTCCCCATGGCACGATGGCTGCCAACCTGCCGCGAACGCGGACGGGCACCGTGAAGGAGCGACGATGAACGACACTCCGGGCTGGGCCTCGCCCGGATCTGCCCCCTCCGAAGGGCAGCAGCCCGGCGCGTCCGCCCCCGCCGACCGTCCCGGTCCCGCGGAACCGGCGGACCAGCCGCTCCCCGACCCGACCGGCTCCGGCCCGAAGTGGTCCGAGAAACAGCCGCCACCCGCCCAGTGGTCCGCGCCCACCGGCCCGGAGGGCCCCGGTCAGACCCCGCCTCCCCCACCGCCTCCCGGCCAGGGCTGGGGAGGCGGTCGGCCCCCCGGCGGATACGGCGGCCCGGGAGCCCCGGGAGGGTACGGCGGATACGGCCCGCCCGGCGGCCACCCCGGCTGGGGAGGCAACTGGGGCGGCCCCCCGCCCGCGGCCAAGCCCGGCGTGATCCCGTTGCGCCCTCTCGGCGTCGGCGAGATCCTCGACGGAGCCGTCTCCACCATGCGCGCCTATTGGCGCACCGTGCTGGGCATTTCGCTCACCGTCGCGATCGTCACGGAGATCGTCTCCGTCCTCGTCCAGGGATTCTTCCTGGACGACCGCACGAGCGTCGACACCCTCGAAGGCTCCAGCGCGAGCCTCGACGAGGTGGGCCGTGCCATGGGAGACGCGCTGCTCGGCTCCGGCGTCATCTTCGTGATCTCGCTGATCGGTACCGTCATCGCGACGGCACTGCTCACGACCGTGACCAGCCGCGCCGTGCTCGGCAAGCCGGTCACCATCGGCGAGGCCTGGCGGGACGCCCGCCCGCAGATCCCCAAGCTCTTCGGCCTCATCTTCCTGCTGCTGCTCACCGTCGTCGCGGTCGTCATCGTCGGGGTCGCCCCGGGCGTCCTCGTGGCCGTGTCCGCTTCGGAGGACGGCGGTCTGGCACTCGCCGTGCTGGGTGGCCTCGGCGCGAGCCTTGTCGCGGTGTGGCTGATGATCCGCTTCTCCCTGGCCTCGCCGGCACTGATGCTCGAGAAGCAGAGCATCGTGAAGTCGATCAGTCGTTCCGCGAAGCTCGTCCGCGGCTCGTGGTGGCGGGTCTTCGGCATCCAACTGCTCGCCTCGATCATCGCCGGCATCGTCGCGGGCATCGTCGTCCTGCCGTTCACCTTCATCGCCGGAGCCTTCACCGGAGACGGCATCAGCGGCGTCCTCGACGGCACGGGCAGCGTCGGCTGGACCTTCCTCGTCGTCAGCGGCATCGGCTCGGTGATCGGCTCCATGATCACCTTCCCCATCACCGCGGGCGTGACCGTGCTCCTGTACATCGACCAGCGCATCCGCCGCGAGGCCCTCGACCTCGACCTGGCCCGCGCCGCAGGCGTACAGAACAGCGGCTCCGGCGCCCCGGGCGCCACCCCGGGGAGCTGATGCGGTGAGCCTGACGGGGGGATTCCTCACCACGGTGCCGGCCCTGCCGCCCACCGCCGAAGCAGCCGTACGAACTCTGCTGCGCGCCGGCGGCACCGCCGTACTGTCACTGGCGGCCGACGACCCGCCAGTGACGATTCCTCGCGACCCCGCGCGCGAGGCGGCCCGGCGCGAACTGTCCAAGCGCATGTACCACGAGAACGACCCCGGCCTGCTCCAACGGGCCACGGACGCCCTCTGGGACTGGCTCGACAAGGTGTTCAACGCGGCCTCGACAGCGACCCCGGGAGGGATGGTCGGACTGGTGGTCGTCCTCCTGGCCGTCGCCGCCGTGATCGGCGCCCTGTGGTGGCGCCTCGGCAGCCCGCGAACCGGCCCCACCTCGTCCGCCGCGCTCTTCGACGACCGCCCCCGCAGCGCCGCCGAACACCGCGCCGCCGCCGAGGCACACGCCGTCCAGGGCCACTGGAACCAGGCAGTCCAGGAACGCATGCGTGCCGTCGTCCGCTCCCTGGAGGAACGCGCGCTCCTCGACGCCCGCCCCGGCCGCACCGCCGACGAGGCGGCCGCCGAAGCGGGCCGCACCCTGCCCGCGCACACCGACCGCCTGCACACCGCGGCCCGCGACTTCGACGAGGTGACGTACGGCGGCCGCACCGCGACCCCCCAGATGTACCGCCGGCTCACCGACCTCGACGACGACCTGGAACGTACGAAACCGGCCCTCGCGAACATCAGCAGCGCCCCGAGCACGGCCCCCAGGACCCGCCAGGGAGCCGCCGAGTGAGCATCGAGACCACGCCTCTCCCCGCCACCACGTCGACCTCGCCCACCCCCCGCCAGGTGTGGACCCGCGCGCGAGGCATCGTCCTCGGCGTCGCCCTCCTCCTCGTGGGCGCCGTCACGCTCGCCGTGATCAACTCCGGCACCCGGCGCGGCGGCCTCGACCCCCGTTCCGCCGACCCCCACGGCAGCCGCGCCGTCGCCACACTCCTCGCCGAACGAGGCGTGTCCACGCGTGTGGTCACCACCCTCGCCGAGGCGAGCACCGCTGCCGACGCGGACACGACACTCCTGGTCGCGGCCCCCGATCTGCTGACCGACCGTCAACAACGACAGCTGCACGCGGCGGCGGGGAGCTCCGGCGGACGTACCATCCTGGTCGCCCCCAGCGGCCCGTCCGTCGAGACCCTCGCCCCCGGCGTCACCGCCGACCGCGCGGTCAGCTTCGACTCGAAGCTCTCCCCCGGCTGCGACCTGCCCGCCGCCCGACGCGCGGGCACCGCCGACACGGGTGGCTTCCGCTACGACACCACAGTCCCCGGCGCCGACGCGTGCTACCCGAGCCACGGCCTGCCCACTCTCGTACGCGTCCCCGCGGCAACCGGGAACGGCGACACGATCGTCCTCGGCGCACCCGACATCCTGTACAACGATCGTCTCGACAAGCACGGCAACGCCTCGCTCGCCCTCCAACTGCTCGGTTCCCGCCCCCACTTGGTCTGGTACCTCCCCTCGCTCTCCGACGGCTCGCGCACCGAATCCGGCGAGCGCAGCTTCTTCGACCTGATCCCTTCGGGCTGGGGCTGGGGCACCCTGCAACTCTTCTTCGCCGCGGTTCTGGCCGCCTTCTGGCGGGCACGCCGATTCGGCCCCCTCGTACTCGAACGTCTCCCCGTGGCGATCCGCGCCTCCGAAACCATCGAAGGCCGCGCCCGCCTCTACCGCAAAACCAACGCCCGCGACCGCGCGGCAGGCGCTCTTCGCTCCACCGCCCGCATTCGCCTCGCCCCCCTGGTAGGCGTCCCCGTGCCCCAGGCACACGCGCCCGAGGCCTTGCTCCCCGCTCTGTCCGCCCACCTCCACGACCACGGAGACGGACGGTCCCTGCACCCCCTCCTCTTCGGCCCGCCACCCCGTGACGACGCCGCACTCGTCTCCCTCGCCGACCAACTCGACGCCCTCGAAAGAGAGGTACGCCGTCCATGATGGACCCGACCACTGACAACGCCGGGATCACCGGGAACCCGGACACCGCCCGGGCCTCCCTGGAAGCCCTGCGCGCCGAGATCGCCAAAGCCGTGGTCGGCCAGGACCCCGCCGTGACCGGCCTCGTCGTCGCCCTCCTCTGCCGCGGACACGTCCTCCTCGAAGGAGTCCCCGGAGTAGCCAAAACGTTGCTCGTCCGGGCCCTGGCCTCCGCACTCGAACTCGACACCAAGCGCGTCCAGTTCACTCCGGACCTGATGCCGAGCGACATCACGGGCTCCCTCGTCTACGACACCCGCAGCGCGGAGTTCTCCTTCCAGCCGGGCCCGGTCTTCACCAACCTCCTCCTCGCGGACGAGATCAACCGCACGCCCCCGAAGACCCAGTCGTCCCTCCTGGAAGCCATGGAGGAACGCCAGGTCACGGTCGACGGAACCCCACGGCCCCTCCCCGACCCGTTCCTGGTCGCCGCGACCCAGAACCCGGTCGAGTACGAGGGCACGTACCCCCTCCCCGAAGCCCAACTGGACCGCTTCCTCCTCAAGCTCACGATCCCTCTCCCGTCCCGGCAGGACGAGATCGACGTCCTGACCCGCCACGCCGAGGGCTTCAACCCGCGTGACCTGCGCGCCGCCGGCATACGCCCCGTGGCAGGCCCGGCCGACCTGGAAGCGGCTCGCGCGGCCGTCGCCAAGACGACGATCTCCCCCGAGATCACCGCCTACGTGGTGGACATCTGCCGCGCCACCCGCGAATCCCCGTCCTTCACGCTCGGCGTCTCCCCCCGAGGCGCCACGGCCCTCCTCGCGACGTCCCGCGCCTGGGCCTGGCTGACGGGCCGCGACTACGTCATCCCCGACGACGTCAAGGCCCTCGCCCTGCCCACCCTCCGCCATCGCGTGCAACTCCGCCCGGAGGCCGAGATGGAGGGCGTGACGGCCGACTCGGTCATCAACGCGATCCTCGCCCACGTCCCCGTTCCCCGCTGATGCCACTCACCGGCCGCGCCGCCCTCCTGGCGGCCCTGGGCTCAATCCCCGTCGGCGTCTGGGGCCCGGGCTGGACGGGCTTCCTCGCCGTCAACGGCCCCCTGGCGATCGCCTGCGCCTGCGACTACGCCCTGGCCGCCCCCGTACGCCGCCTCGGCCTGAGCCGCTCCGGCGACACATCCGCACGCCTGGGCGAACCGGCGGACGTCACGCTCACCGTGACCAACCCCTCCGGCCGCCTGTTCCGCACCCGTCTACGCGACGCCTGGCCGCCCAGCAGCTGGCAGTCCGGCACCGAGGTGGAGGCCTCCCGGCACCGCCTGACGGTCCCCGCCGGCGAACGCCGCCGCGTCACCACCCGCCTACGCCCCACCCGACGAGGCGACCGCCAGGCGGACCGCGTGACGATCCGCTCATACGGCCCCCTGGGCCTCTTCGCCCGCCAGGGCAGCCACCACGTTCCATGGACGGTGCGCGTCCTCCCGCCGTTCACCAGCCGCAAACACCTCCCCTCGAAGCTCGCCCGCCTGCGCGAACTCGACGGCCGCACCAGCGTCCTGACCCGTGGCGAAGGCACGGAATTCGACAGCCTGCGCGAGTACGTCCCCGGCGACGACACCCGTTCCATCGACTGGCGCGCCACAGCCCGCCAGACCACGGTCGCCGTACGCACCTGGCGCCCCGAACGCGACCGTCACATCCTCCTGGTCCTCGACACCGGCCGTACGTCGGCGGGCCGCGTGGGCGACGTCCCCCGCCTGGACGCCTCGATGGACGCGGCACTTCTCCTGGCGGCCCTGGCCTCTCGCGCAGGCGACCGCGTGGATCTCCTCGCGTACGACCGCCGGGTTCGCGCTCTGGTCCAGGGCCGAGCCGCAGGCGACGTTCTCCCGTCCCTGGTCAACGCTATGGCCACCGTGGAACCCGAACTCCTCGAAACGGACGCCCGCGGACTCGCGGCCACCGCGCTCCGTACGGCCCCCAGGCGCTCCCTGATCGTTCTGCTCACCAGCCTCGACACTGCCCCCGTCGAAGAAGGCCTGCTCCCGGTCCTCCCTCAACTGACCCAGCGCCACACAGTCCTCCTGGCCGCGGTGGCAGACCCGCACATCGCGACCATGGCGACAGCCCGAGGAAACACAGACGCGGTGTACGAGGCCGCAGCCGCCGCCCAGGCGCAGACGGAACGCCATCGAACCGCCGAACAACTCCGCCGCCACGGCGTCACGGTCGTCGACGCCACTCCAGATGCCCTGGCGCCGGCACTGGCGGACGCATATCTGGCCCTGAAGGCGGCAGGACGCCTCTGAATGGTGTCTCTCCTGACCGGAGAGACACCATCTCAATCAACCAACCACGAAACGCAGAAAAGCCCCGTACCGGTATCCCGGTACGGGGCTTTTCGCAATATTTGTTCGGCGGCGTCCTACTCTCCCACAGGGTCCCCCCTGCAGTAC